>JAGCUI010000049.1 GCA_017962965.1 Treponema sp.
ATCCAGTGGCTTATAACTGGGACATTTATAGTGCCAATCATTCGCTGATTGAGAGCACATTACAGGGCGCCGAAAAGGCGCCTTTTTTTTGTCTTTTTAGGATTTTTAGAATTCTACGTCTTCGTCGAAAAGCGGAGTACTGAAATATCTTTCTGCTGTATCAGGGAGAACTGTAACAACTGTCTTTCCGGGACCTAAAGCTTTTGCAAGTTCAAGGGCAGCAGCAACGTTTGTTCCGGAAGAGATACCACACATAATTCCTTCTTTTCTTGCAAGGTTGCGGCTTGTTTTAATGGCCTGTGAATCTGTTACAATAAAGATATCGTCATAAATATCCTGATTTAAAATTACAGGAATTAATCCGTCTCCAATTCCCATCTGAAGGTGTGTTCCAACTGAGCCACCGCTCAAAATTGCGGCATGTGCAGGTTCTACAGCCCAGATTGTAATCTCTGGATTTTTTTCCTTTAAAACCTCACCAATTCCGGTAAGGGTTCCGCCGGTTCCGATTCCAGAACAAAAACCGTCTATAGGGCATCCGGCATCTTCCAGGATTTCGTTTGCAGTAGATTTTCTCTGGATTTCAGAGTTTGCAGGATTTTCAAACTGCTGCGGAATATAAACATGAGGATCCATGTGCTGCATGTAAAAAGCAGTATCAATACATTCCTGAATACATTTTCCGATATCACCATTATCGTGGATGAGCTTTACCTCTGCCCCGTAATGCTTTACGATTTTTCGTCTTTCTTCGCTTACACTATCCGGCATGATGATGATTGTTTTATATCCACGAACAGCACCTACAAGAGCAAGACCTATTCCCTGATTTCCGCTTGTTGGTTCAACAATCACAGAATTTTTATCAAGAAGGCCTTTCTTTTCTGCATCTAAAATCATATTAAGGGCAGTACGTGTTTTAATTGAACCGCCCACATTAAGTCCTTCAAATTTTACAAGAACACGTGCCATATCTGGAGTAACTATTTTTTGAAGTTGGATTAAAGGTGTGTGCCCGATAGCATCAAGAATATTATTGTAGATCATTTTTTTTTATGATTTAAACTGTTGCGAAGCAATCAGCTTTGAAATGAATTTCTCCCGTAGCCGAAGGCTGTCGGGAGATTAAACGCTTTTAACCGGCACGGCGCTTGCGTCGCGTCCGTTTGAAAAGCATGTTATTTTGTTGCCAAAATTGCGATTCCTGGCAATGTTTTTCCTTCGAGTAATTCGAGAGAAGCACCACCACCAGTAGAAACGTGACTCATCTTAGATGCAAGGTTGAATTTGTTTACGGCAGCAACTGAATCACCACCACCAACAACTGTCATTGCACCGTTTCCAGTAGCGTCTGCAACAAGTCTTGCAACAGCTTCTGTTCCCTTAGCAAATGCATCAAATTCAAATACACCTACAGGTCCGTTCCATACAATTGATTTAGCTTCAGAAATTGCTTTCTTGTATTCTTCAACAGTTTTTGGACCAACATCCATAGCCATTACGTCAGCTGGGATATCTGCACCGTCAACTGCAACTGGTTTTGCATCAGCAGAGAATTCGCTTGCAGCAACATGGTCTACAGGGAGAAGAATTTTAACACCCTTTGCTTCTGCTTCTGAAAGGAGCTTTTTAGCTGTGTCGATAAAATCATCTTCTACAAGTGATTTACCAACTGAGTGTCCCTGTGCTTTAAGGAATGTATAAGCCATACCACCGCCTATAACGAGGTATTTAGCGTTCTTTAACAATGATTCCAAAACGGCAATCTTAGAAGAAACCTTAGCACCACCAATAATAGCTACCATTGGTTTTGGAGGGTTTGTTACCATTGGTTCAAGATACTTAACTTCTTTTTCCATTAAGAATCCGCCAACAGGCTATGTGCTCATGAATTTAGCGATTGTAGCTGTAGAAGCCTGATCACGGTGAGCTGTACCGAAAGCATCGTTTACAAAGATATCTCCGTATGTTGCAAGTTCTTTTGCCATTGATTCGCGTTCTGCATCGTCTTTAGAAGTTTCTTCTTTGTGGAAGCGAACGTTTTCAAGCATTGCTACTCCACCCTCTGGTAAAGCATCAATTTCTGATTTTGCACCAAGAGCATCAGGAATGAATTTTACATCCTTTCCGAGTTTGTCTGCAAAGTATTTAACAACTGGAGCCATGCGGTTTTTACCGTTGATGAATTTTTCAGCATCTGCATCTGTCCAAGTTTTTCCAGCTTTTTCAGCCTTTTCCTGAGCCTTTTTAATATCCTTTTTAGGATCTCCAAGATGGCTCATTAAAACCAATGAACGTGGATTCTGTTCAAGAATGTATTTGATTGTTGGAAGTGCAGCCATGATACGAGTGTCATCCTGAACAACTCCGTCCTTCATAGGAACGTTAAAATCAACACGCATAATAATGCGTTTACCTTTAAGATCTACATCTTTTACTGTTTTGATCATTTATAACTCCTGAAATATTACTCGCAGAACAAAGAACTGCGTTATTTATTGAATAGATATTAAAAATATACAGTTTTTTATAAGCAAATTCAACAAGGATTAAACCCTATATGTTTCCGGTGCACCAAGATAACTTTCAGGCATAACCATTCCGGCCTTATAAATTACAATCTTTTCAAGAACAAAGCCGGGTGAAACAGGACGTACTTTTAAAGTATTGAGTCCTTTTTCGCACTTAAAGGTTGCTGTTGTAATTCTGATGTTGTTTGTTACTTCGCTGCCCCAAGGGAACTGATTGTCTCCTACTGCATAATCCTTTGAAACACAATCTATTATCTGAAGCCTTCCGTTTACTTCTGCTGCAAATGCAAGCTTGTTGTCTTTATAAGCCGGGTTAGAAGGATTTGAATAAAAATCAAAAGAATACTGTCCCTTTTCCTTAGCCACAAAATTATATTCAACTGCAGGAGCTTCCTTAATCTTAGGATATTCTTTTACAACAGGATAGCATTTTACAGCTGATAAAGTTTTTCCATATCCCTTGAGTTCTTTCCATGAATCGTCTGCAATTGCTGTGTAGTGTGCAGCTTCCATAGAAACATAATCCTGAGTCTGAATAAATGTACCCTTTGGATATTTTTCGAATGCCTTTTTATCTGCGCCGAATTCTGCATCAATGTGGATGTTTACTTTAAGAGTTCCGCCCCTTCCGTCTTTGCCATGAATTGTCAAAACATTCTTTTTTTCCTTAGACTGAGCAAGCTTTTTTCTGTCAACTTTTAAAGTGATTATATCCATCATAGGATCTTCTTTAATTCCATCGAGCATGAATTTCTGTCTTGATGAAGTTACAAAAGAATTGTCGTTTTCAAAATAATAATCATAATCAACTTTGTTTTTACCTGAATTGGCAATGTAAACTTTAACTTCATTAACATCAGGATTATTAAACTGATCCAAAAGTAAATCCCTTATTGTCCAGTCCTGACCTGTTGTTGTAAAGTTTGTACCTTCTATCCAGATTAAAAAGCGGTTCTTTCTTGTTGGTTCAACCGAGTAGTAAACAGGATATTTATTTGCCGCTTCACACCAGTTCTGAAAACCAAAGTGTTCCGACCAGCCCATTGCATACCATTTTCCGCCGCAGGCCTTGTCGCATTCATCAACAATCTGTTTGTCTTTTGCAATGCATTCCATAACCTTTTTAGCATAAACACCTGCTGCAATAAGATTATGATTTGCAAGCCACTGATTTTTTCCGCTGTAAAGCTGCATGCAAAGAACATTCATATTTGCAATGGCAGGAAGATAAACCTGTGAATAAAGTCCTGGCCAGAGCTCCTTGTTCTTTGTCTGATTTTCTTTTTTAAGCTTTTCGCAAAGTTCAATAATATGAAGAGCCTGATTTAAAGTTTCATCTGATTCGTTATAATTTACAGGATGATAAGTTAAAGGCTGAACACATTCTGTTCTTCTTTTGTGAGTAAGCTTTGTATATCCGTCGATAATTTCAACAATCTCTTTTTTTGCTGCAATTGATAAAGGTGCAAACTGGAAATCAACCCAGTCCTTTGTATAATCCAAAACAGAGTAATCAAGATTGCTGTATTTTTCAAAATCGTAAGCAAGATCCAAGAAGAAGCTAAGTGGGAATTCATTTGTCATTACATCGCCAACATTTACAATCCACAAATCTCTGATACCAAAATCGTATGCGGCGCTCATCTGCTCCTTTACCTTTGCAAGATGAGTTGTATTAAACCACTCGTAGCTGAACGGCCAGCCGTGATAATCAAAATGATAGTACATTCCGTAGCCGCCGTTATGTTCGCGCATTTTTTCGTTTGGAACTGTTCTTAAATTTCCGTGGTTATCGTCGCAGAGCATGAGGGTAACTCCTTCGAGCTCCTTGTCTCCCATCAAACCTTTTGTGTGCTTGCTTCCGTAAAAATATGGTTCAACTTCCTTATAAAGGGCAAGCATTCTTGGAACCTTATTCAAATCCTTATTAACATACTGACGGATAAGCGCGTTCTGAGTTCTTAAAACATCGCGGAGTAAAGAGATGTTATCCTTAAGGGTTGCGTTTTTCATGATGGCTGTATCTGCTTCACCGCGCATACCAACAGTAATTACATTTTCGTACTGGCCGTTTCTTTTAAGACCGTCTTCCCAGAATTTTGTAATGCCTTCTTCGTTTGTTCTGAAGTTCCAGGCATCACCGTATTTTGAATTTGAACCTCTAAGATATTTATATTCTTCTCCGGCACGGCAGCATGGCTCATGATGACTTGCTCCCATTACAACACCAAGCTCATTTGCAAGCTCAGCATTTTCAAGTCCAGGACCATCATCACTGAATCTTGAAGCCCACATTGCAGGCCATAAATAATTTCCCTTTAAACGAAGAAGAAGTTCAAAAACATGCTCGTAGCATTTTGCATTAAAACCGCCGAATCTCTTGTTGCACCAATTACCGAATGCAGGCCATTCATCGTTGATAAAAAATCCTCTGAATCTAACGGAAGGTTCCTTAGAAACATAATTGTCTTTTTCTGTGATTGTAACCGAAACCTTTTTTGCAGGAGGAATATCGGCCCAGTCTACTAAAGGAGAAACTCCCATAAGCTTTGAAAGATGGAATAAACCGTAGATTGTTCCTCTCTTATCGCTTCCGGCAATAACAAGATTTGTGCCAATTACTGTAAAAGTAAAGCATTCTCTTTTTCCGCGGATCTGTTCAAGATTGAGTTTTTCTGCAGCAGTTTCAATAAGCTCGTTCTGGCCAATTGTTCCAAAAATCAAAGTGTTTTTTGCATCTTCAATTTTGTGAATGCTGTTGTTTGAAACTAGTTTTGGTAGTCCGTCTGTAACACGCCTTACATCCTCCATAACCTTATGGGCAATTTTTACAGTTCCTGAAAATTCTGCAACCTCTGTGTAAAAAGTAATGGAACTCTTCTTTGCAGACGAAGTTATTTTAAACATAAGTTTTCCTCCAGACTTCCCCCCACCTCTATAAATTTATATTTTAAAAATTGATTATCTGAATCTCTTTGCAAGTTCCTGAAGCTTGGACATATCCATGTTACCCGGTAATCCGCCTCCAAGACCACCCATTCCGCCTAAAGCAGAAGGATCTAATCCCATCTGATTCATCATACGACCCTGCATTCCCTTGTTGCGGCTTACTTTCTTCATCATAAGCTTTGTTTTTTCAAACTGTTTTAAAAGCTTGTTTACATCTGCAACAGAGGTACCCGAGCCCTTTGCAATTCTCTTTCTGCGGCTTGGACCAATAATAAGGTGATTCATTCTTTCTTTGTATGTCATACTCTGGATAATTGCTTCGTTCTTTTTCATTCCGCTCATATCCATCTGGCTTGCATCAAATCCGCTCATACCAGGAAGCATTTCCATAAGAGACTGCATGTTTCCCATTTTGCGAACCTGCTGGAACTGCTCAAGATAGTCCTGGAGTGTAAACTCATTGCGGGCCATCTTTTTCTGAAGTTTGAGTGCTGCTTCTTCGTCTACAGTTTCCTGTGCTTTTTCTACAAGAGAAACAACGTCTCCCATACCAAGAATTCTTGAAGCAATTCGTTCAGGATGGAAGATTTCAAAGTCTTCTGTTTTTTCACCGGTACCAATGAATAAGATTGGTTTTCCGGTAATTGATTTTAATGAAAGAGCCGCACCACCACGGGCATCTGAGTCGAACTTTGTAAGAATTACACCTGTAAGGCCAAGCTGTTCGTCGAATGATTTTGCAATATCAACTGCGTTCTGACCGGTCATGGAATCTGCAACGAGTAAAACTTCTACAGGATCTGTAGCTTTTTTAATCTTTACAAGCTCATCCATCATTTCTTCATCAATCTGGAGTCGTCCGGCAGTATCGATGATGATTGTATCTATCTGATTTTTTCTTGCGTAAGAAATGGAATTTTTTGCTGTTTTTACTGCGTCTTTGGAATCTTCCTTGTAAACAGGAACATCTATTTTCTGTCCGAGCTGACAAAGCTGCTCAACCGCTGCAGGACGTACTAAGTCGCAGGCAACGAGGAGAGGTTTCCTTCCTTCTTTTTTAAGACGAGCGGCAAGCTTATGTGCAGCGGTTGTTTTACCCGCACCCTGAAGACCCAGCATCAAAATGATTGACTGTGTGTCCGGACCCTTAAGATGAAGATCCTGTTTTGAATCTCCAAGCATTGCCACCATTTTATCGTTAATAATTTTAACGAACTGCTGACCAGGATTAACAGATTTTAATACCTTTTCGCCTTTCGCTTCTTCGATTGTAGAATTTACAAAGCGGCGTACAACCCTCAAGTTTACATCGGCTTCGAGAAGAGCCATTTTAATCTCTTCTACTGTGTCCTCAATGTTCTTTTCGGTAATTGTTGATTTACCGCTGATTGTTCTGATGATGTTGCTGAAAGTACCTGTTAATTTTTCAAGCATTTTTTATTCCTTAAAATTATTTTTTTAGTACTAAAAAACTAAGCGGATACAAAGCTTTAGCACAATCTCTTTTTTCTTCGTATATAACTGATCTTTCCCTGTTCTGTTAAAAGTTCAAGGAATTCTTCAGGAGACATTTCTTTGTTTAAAATTCTGTAAAGACCTTCGCAGATAAAAAGACGGATGCCCTTTGCCTTTGCAATTTCGTGAACATATTTACATGCAATGGCACCTTCAGGAAGATATCCGATTTTACCAACGTTTGCTATAAGATCATCAATGTCTTTGAATTTAGAAAGCATGTCTGTTTTGATTAAATCCTGACCAAAGCGTCTGTTTCTTCCGTATTTACTCTTACAGGTAACATCAAGGTCACCTACTCCGGAAATTGAAGTAAAGGTTTCTGCGTGAGTTGCACCCATTGCAAAACCAAGAGTCTGAATTTCATTAAGACCTGCAGCCATCAAAAGACTTTCTGTGTTATCACCGAATTTATTTGAAGTCTGAGCAATGGCATCAAGAGCACCGTAAACAACTGCAATAACATTTTTTGCAGCGGCACAAATCTGAACACCAATTACGTCAAAGCTTGAGTAAGCCATGATTCCTGGAACACGAAGAAGCTCGCGAACCTTAATAGAATTTTTAGGATTTACAGAAGCAGCTACAAGACCTGTGAGCTTTCCGATTGCAACTTCCTCTGCATGGCTTGGACCTGCTACATAAACAGTCTTATCCTTATAGCATGGAGGAAGAGCGCTTTCCATAGTTTCGAGAACCAGTTTTGGTCCTGTTGGAGACGGAACAAATCCCTTTGTTAAAGAAACAACAACAGTTGAACCGTCTGCAATATTTGGAACATCAACAATTTTAGAAATTGTGCTGGCAAGGAACAAAGAAGGAGAAGCAATAATTAAATAATCCTTCTTTCTGGCAACCTCTTTAATATCACTTGAACATGTGAGAGATTCTTCGAGCTTATAACCCGGTAAGAATTTTTTGTTTTCATGTTCATTGTTAATAGAATTTACAACTTCTTCTTCAAGAGCCCAGAGCTGTACTTTGTGTTTTCCGCGTGCTAAGGCTTGTGCAAGACCTGTACCCCAGGCACCTGCTCCTATAACACCGACTGATTTACTTTCCATAAAATGCCACCAATATCTAAAATGTCTCATTCTGATTATTGACTAGTACCAGCCATCCTCACAGTCTTTCCAGTCAAAGATTTCTTCGTCTTTAAACCAAAGTTTTATTTCTCTTTCCGCACTTTCATCACTGTCAGAAGCATGGATGATATTTCTTTCTGTATGAATACAATAATCACCGCGAATAGTTCCCGGCATTGATTCAGAAGGCTTTGTAGGTCCACAGAATTTTCTCATTAATGCTACACAGTCATCTGCCTGCCATACCATAGCAATTACAGGACCAGCAGTAATGTATCCTACGAGATCTTCATAAAATGGTTTACCAAGGTGTTCAGCATAATGAGCCGAAGCTAAATCCTTTGTTACGTGAACCATTTTTAAACCAACTAATTTAAATCCTTTCTTTTCGAGGCGAGTAATAACTTCACCTACCAGGCGGCGATTAACAACACCTGGCTTTAACATTGTAAAACATCTACTCATAATCTAATTATTATATAAGAACTGTAAAGTATTTTCAACGGTGTCTATAATACCGTCCGGAGTAGAAGCCCCGGCAGTTACACCAACAGTTTCCATCTTAAAAAATTCAGGAGGAATATCTTTTTCACTCTGAATATGTGCGCAATTTTTGCAGTTTTCCTTTGCCGTAATAAAAAGGCGTGTTGTATTAGAAGAATTTTTTCCGCCGATTACTAAAACTCCACTAACCTTTTTGCATAATTCCAGGAGGGCATCCTGGCGCTCGTTTGTAGCAGGACAAATTGTATTCATAACGGCAAGATTTTTATATTTACTTCTAAAAAGCTTTTCGATTTTCTGGAATTCTACCGGGCTGTAGGTTGTCTGGCTTAATAAAATAATATTAACTTTATCGCTGTCTTTAATTTCAATCTTTTCTGCTTCTTCGTAATTCTGAACCTGAATAAAGTTTTTTCCCGCATAACCTGCAATTCCGATTACTTCACCGTGATTTCTGTCTCCGGTTAAAACTACATAATCATTCTGCGAAGTATAGCGTTCTACCATTTTCTGGCTTGCCTTTACACGCGGGCATGTTGCATCAATTATTGTGCAGTTTTTTTCTTCGAGCTTTTGAATTACCTTTGGAGCTACACCATGTGCACGGATTATTACAACAGAAGAGTCCGGGATTGTATTTATATCTTTTTCTTCCACGGTGCTAAGCCCCTTTTCTCCAAGAGCTTTTAAAACACTTTCGTTATGAATTAAAGGTCCTAAAGAATAGACTTTTTTTCCGGGATTTTCGTTTAATGCTTTTTCTGCAAGCTCCACTGCCCTTCTTACACCAAAGCAAAAGCCGAGCACGGAAGCACGTATAACTTTCATATAATTAAAATAGCATAATTAAGGCCAAATTAACAGTTTAAAATAAAAAAAGCACCTTCCGAAGAAGATGCTTTATATATCAGTTTTTTATCAAACTTACTGAACTTCTACATTCTTTAATGAGTGGTGCACACCGTATTCTGGTTTCCAGTTTTTACGGCAGGCAAGGATGAATCCACTTGAAATGAAGATAGAAGAATACATACCGCTGATAAGACCAACAATCATACAAAGAGCAAAGTCTTTAATAGAACCTGTTGTGAATACGTACAATGAAACTACAGCGAACAATGTTGTTACTGTTGTCAAAACAGAACGTGTGAATGTTGAGTTCAAAGCGGCATTCAAGATGTCTTTAAAGTTTTTAGCTTCAGGCATGTATTTGATGTTATAACGGATACGGTCAAGAATAACTACAGTTGCGTTGATAGAGTAACCTACGATTGTAAGTACTGCAGCAAGAACAGTTGTAGAGAATTCTACCTGGCTCCATGTAATGAATGCAAGCATGATTAATGTATCGTGGAGCAAAGCAATGATAGATCCCAAAGCAAAGTCCCAGTGGAATCGGATTGCTGCATAAGCCCAGATAAGAATCATAGTACAAACAAACATGATAATACCTTTGATTGTATTTGATTTAGAGCTTGTAGAACCAATGAAGTCTGTCTTTACAACTGCAACCTTTTCCTTACCGAATGCTGAATAAAGCTTGTTGTTGATTGTGGAAAGGATTTGGGCCTGCTTGTCTGTTTCTGAAACACCAATACGAACCTGGTAGCTTGCTTCAGAACCTTCACCAAGCTGTTTTACAGAAGCAGCAGGAAGATCAGCAAAAGCGTTTCTTACATCGTCTGTAGAAATGTCAGAAGTTCCTGCAGGATAGATGTACAAAACATCAGAAGAAAGCTTGTTAGAAACGATTGAGTTCAAGAATAACTGTGTTGAATCAAAATCACCATTAAGAACTTTTACATTAATTCCCTTAACCTGAGCGTTCATTGCATCAGAAAGAGCTTTTACTGTTGAATAATCAGCAAATGCAAAAGTATAAGTATTGTTTTCTTCACCAATACCACTGATTACAACGTCGAGTTTTACAGTTGAAATATCGATTGTTGCGTTAGCAGAACCTGTGTATGTAACTTCTGCTACTGGAGGAGCTACACGAACTTCTTCAATAAGACCAGGTTTAAAATCGATACCAAAGTTAATTCCTTTTGTAAAGAAACCAACCAAACCTGCAATAATAACTAAAATACTGATAATGGCACAAGGAATAAATCCTTTACTGAATTTTATTTTCATTGTTTAATCCCCCATCCAATACTTACTTTCTTAGCATGCAATACATCTGTATCAAAGTCGAAAATCAATCTAGATACTACCAATGCAGTGAACAATGATGATACAACACCGATTGCAAGTGAAATTGCGAATCCCTGAATTGCACCAGTTCCAAGTTCTGCAAGGAAGAATGCAGCGATGAAGGTTGTGATGTTAGAGTCTAAGATTGCAAGGAAGGCGTTGCTGAATCCCATAGAGATTGCGGCCTGTCTGCTCTTTCCGGCTCTAAGTTCTTCTTTAATTCTTTCAAAAATAAGTACGTTAGCATCTACTGCCATACCGATTGTCAAAATCATACCGGCGATAGATGAAAGTGTAAGTGTAAGATTGAATCCCGAAAGGATTGAGAACATGATATAAAGGTTCAAAACCTGGGCAACAATAGCGTTAATACCAGAAGCCTTGTAGAAAATCAACATGAATACGAGGATTAATCCAAGACCAAGGAGGATAGCCATAATACCCTGTTTGATTGCTACTTCACCAAGAGAAGCACCAATTACCTGCTGACTTTCGATTTCAAGCGGAACCTGGAGCCATGCAGACTGTAAAACCTTTTTAATGTTTGTAGCTTCTTCATAAGTGAAAGAACCTGTTAAAGCAATACTACCGTTTGTAATAGCTGTTTTGATTGTAGCATTCTGTTTAACTTTATTATCACTTACGATTGCAAGGTATTTATTTACGTTCTTAGAAGTAAAATCAGCGAAGATCTGAGCACCCTCTGCATCAAGAGCAAAGTTTACAGAGATTTCTCCGTCCTGAGTTGAAACGTCTACATTTTTAATGTACTTACCGTCCAAAGCGATGTCCTTAGAAACAACTAAGTAACCTGTTCTCTTATCAAGACCGTAAGCATCCTTTTCATACTGACCAAGAACTTCGTATCCTTCCGGAATAAGTTCAGGGCGAAGGAATTCACCTGCAGAGTTGAATGTAGATGTTGGATGTTCGTTATAGTAGTTATTTACGGCAGCTGTTGCTTCCATATCAGAAAGACGGAAGTTCAACATACCTTTTCCCATAATAAGACTTGAAACAGCTTCTGTCTGTGAAGAACCAGGAATTTCGATATAGATTCTATCACTTCCCTGCTGACGGATAACCGGTGAAGAAAGACCATAGCGGTCGATTCTTTCTGAAAGGTTCTGAACTACATCAGCCATTGCTTCTTTCTTATATTCTGCTTCGTCAAAAGATCTCATAGATTCTTCATCAGCTTCAGTTGTTTCAGGATTTTCTTCTACACCTTCACCTTCTGATAATCTTTTTGAGATTGCAAGAAGATCTGCTTTCTTTGTTTCTACAGCAGCATCAAGGTCTGCACGCACGATGATGTTCATACCACCGGCAAGGTCAAGACCAAGTTTTACAGAATTGTTGTAATTCTTTTTTGCTTTTAAAATTTCATCACGATAGTGAGCTTCTACAGCAT
Organism: Treponema sp.; assembly: GCA_017962965.1. Classification (GTDB taxonomy): domain Bacteria; phylum Spirochaetota; class Spirochaetia; order Treponematales; family Treponemataceae; genus Treponema_D. The sequence continues at coordinate 12,195 of JAGCUI010000049.1, forward strand.
CAAGGAATTTGATTTCGCCAGGATAAGCGTTCAATACATCAGAAATTGTCATTTCTGCAGGAACCTTATCTCCATGTCTTTTGTATTCCTTTTTTGCTGCTTTTACGAGCCAGTCATACTCTGGTTCAAGTACAGCTTTTGCATCTTTTTTTGCAAGTTCTCTGAGATTTGTTACAGTCTCAATAGCCTGCGAGTTTGCGTGGTCTCTGATTCTTTCTGTTGAGCTCAATGCAAGTGCCTGAACTTCTTTTGGTGTTCTTCCATACCATGTAATTGATGGCCAGAGGAAAACGAGACAAAGTCCAAGAACAGCAAGAACAATGAAGAATCGAGTTCTTTTGTTCAATTGAATGTTGATCATTTTTAAAAACCCCAATATTAATTATTCAGATTCTTTGTCTGATTTTTTATTTTTCTTTGCTTTTTTTGCAGCTGCTGCTTCTGCTTCCATTGCGAGTTCTGCAGGAGACTTTTCTCTTGTTGCAATTGCGCTGCGGTTAAATTCTATTTTTGCGTCATCATCAACTTTGATAATAACTGTTTTTTCCTTAAGAGAAGAAACAACACCGTGGATACCACCGATTGTGATAACCTTGTCGCCCTTTTTCAAAGAGTTAATCATCTTTTCTGTTTCTTTCTGCTTTTTACTCTGAGGACGCATCAAGAAGAAATAGAAAATTACAAAAATTGCTACTAATGGCAAAAATGCACTTGCCATAGATCCACCAAGAGCACCAGCTCCCATATCACCATTTGCACCTGTTGTTGTTAAGAATGATAAAAACATTTAAAAATTCCATCCTAAAATTTTATTTTTTTTTGATAGTAATATCAATTTTACAAGAATATCATTTATGAGATTTTGTGTCTACACGAGAAAATAGAGAATGTCCAAATTAGTTGATGAGCTGGGTTAAAGCTTCGTTGATTTTTTTGAGGGATGAGTCGTTAGGATTGATTGCAACTACCTGCTTTAAGTAGTACTGCGCCTTTTTGTAATCCTTTTTTTCAAAATAAATTTCGTAAAGTCTGAAAAGTGAATCGCTGTTTCTTGAATCTGCCATTAAGCTTGAACGTAAATCCGCAAGAACAGTTTCTTCGGTTCTCTGTAAAAAGCTTCTCTGATAATAAAGGAAGCTCTTTACGTGCTGCGAGTTTGTAGAAGCCAAAAGTGAGTTTATAAGATTTAAAGATGAATCACGGCTGTTTACCTGACAGTAAGCATACACGTAAGATTCAAGGATGATTTCGTTATTTTTATCTGCGTTGTAAGCCTTTTGTGCAACATCGAGGGCTTCGTTTTTCTTACCGTTTTTAATGCACACGTTTACATGGCGCTCAATGATTTCCGGATCCGAAGAAGCCTTTTTTACAAGCTGAGAAGAGATGTCGTATGCCTGGCTCCAGTTCTTTCTCTGAATAAGTCCGTCCAATGCATACAAAAGTGCAGTTGTATTTTCAGGATTCTTTTTAAGAACAGTGCCTGCAAGTTCATCAGCGTATTTTCCGGCAACAGGTGAATCTGTCATAGAAGAAATTTTTGCCGCAAGCATGAGTGCTTCTTCACTGTCGGGATAAAGCTTTAATGCCTTTTCTACAGTTTCTGTTGCAGCAGCTACGTTCTTACTCCAGTCTAACTGAACCTTGGCACGCAAAAGTAAATATTCCAAGTCCTTGTCGTTCTGGCGACCGTACATATCAAGAAGGGAAACTGCATGGATATAATCTTTTTTCTGAATAAAAATCTTTGCACGGAAAAGTACAAATTCAAGGTCGTTCGGAGTCTGCTGAAGAACACGCGCTACATAATCTTCTGCCTGATCAAGTTCATTATTCTGATATGCAATATAGGCACTCTGTTTTAAAACCTGGATGTCATTAATCATTGAGCTTGAAACAGATTTTACAACCTTGGAAGCAAGTTCATTTTTTCCGTTTGTGCTTAAAACCTTTGAATACAAAATACAAATCTGCATTGTATCCGAAGATTTATCGTATGCTTTTTTAAGATAGAGCTCGGAAGTTTTATAGTCGCCTTTCTTTTCGTATAAAATACCTGCAAGATAATTTCCAAGAACTGAATCCGGGCTTTTTGTAAGTGCTAATTTAATTGAAGCCTCGCACTGACTCAAAAGCTTGTCGTTTGTTTTAATTGCAGTGAACAAGACCATACATGGAAGAATTGTAGAAAGAAAATCGCTGTTACCTGTGCTCGAATCAAATACACCGCTTCTTACAGACTTTACAGCCCCAGTATATGGATTAGAAGCATCAACTGCATAAACAGTCCAGTCTACCTTTTCTGTTTCCCAGGCAATTTCCATAATGGATGCAGCAACAGAAATCAAAACCTTTTCGTTTTCTGTATAATCAGCTTCGTTTTTTCTGAGCTTAGACATTGCTCTTTTAATGGAAGCCGGGTCTCCGTTTTCTACATCATTTACAATTGATTCATCGATTTTTCCAAAGTAGCCCTTTCTGTTACCTGTACCCGGAAGCTTTGTAGAGCCTGTGTTATCTATTGTAATTGGAGTTTCTGAAACAGCAGGAGCAGTTAAATCGGAAGCCTCATCCTTTTTTCCGCTTGCACAACCTGTAAATACAGAAAAAAAGACAAAGAGAATTAAGAGAAAAATTTTACTGTGTTTCTGCGCAAAAAACATATAATTCTTTTACTCTGGAATTAATTCATCATCCTGGAACTGATCAGGTTCCTCTGAGCTCTTACTGTTTCTTTTGAAAATGTAAACTACAAACAAAAGAACACACAACATTACCAAAAGTAACGGACCGAATACAATAATAAATTCTTTAAATGAAATAGAAACGATTTTTAATGAGAACAGTAAAAACCATGCACTCAAGACTATCATCGCTATTGAAGGAATTACATAACCAAAGGAAATCTTTCGGTATTTGTATAAGCCCGCAATAAGAAGTATTACTCCGTTGCCTATCCCGATAACCGGCCATAACTGAAGCAGGGTTCCCCCTATTATACTCCTCATCAGCAGAAAAGAAAATCCTCCAATGAAAATAAATCCCAAACCAATAAAAAGCTGATAGGAACTCTTTGTGGAAGGCGTTAATAGTGCCACCGAAAGACCAACAATCATAAGGAAAACAGGGAGAAAATCAAGGATTTTTGCATGCTCTTTTTCGGAATTAAAAATTGTAACAATAAAAACAACCAGAAAAAGAATGATTGATAATGCGAGTAAAAGATTCAATAAAACATATCCTTTTTTATTCATATCATTCTCCTGTTTCAGTCTGCCCCTTTAGTGGCCTCTTTAGTGTTTTTTAGTTTAACTGTTAAAATTAATCTTTACAATAACAATTCACTATGTTAGATTAAAAATATGAAATTTTGTAAAGTTTTACTTATTTATATTGCAGCTACTTTTATATTTTCGGCATTTTTTACCGGTTGCAAAAAAGAAATTAATTCAAATTTTTCAGATAAAGAACTCATTAATTATTACCGCGAACAGCTTAAAACACAGAATCTTAACTCTATCCAGAAATACAGCATCGTAAAAAAAATGGCCATGAGCCTCAAAAACGAACACAAATACAACGACCTTATTCTTCTTCTTACAGAATGGGTTGAAAAAAATCCGGATGATATTTACAAGGCTTACTGGCTTTCAATGACTGCCGATGCGTACCTTTCGCTTAATGCAGAACCGATTGCCGAATATTATCTTGACCGTATTTTGAGTACCTGCCCGGACCTTTATGTGGACAATAAATCAATCCACCTTATCTGTCTTCAAAACCTTATTCAGATTAGTAAGACACCGAGCCATAGAATCAAATACTTTAAAGAGCTCATAAACCGCTTCCCACAGAACATCAATACTACAGAGCTTTACCTTAGACTTGCACTTGAATACGAAAAGGATTCTCAGTGGGACGAAGCTTTGAGCACCTATTCCATCTTTGTAAAACAGCCTGACGCAACAACAATTCAGATTCCGGGTGAACCTGATGCCTATAGAAATGCACGCCGCATGATTGACTTTAACAACTCTTCCAAGAACTGGACATTCGAAACCTTACAGGGACTTGAAAATGCAGTTAAACGCGCCATCAACAATTATGAACCTGGCACGCTGGACCGCTACAGAGCAAAGGTAAACTTCTTTGCAATGTCATGGAAGCAGGACGAAATGAACGCAGATTCTCAGGAAAACTTTACTATGTACAACTGGATGAACGGAAACACAATCCGCTACAGTCCTACACTTGATGAATCTTCTACTTCTTCCGAAGCCTACTTAAGAACCTGGGGTTGGAATGATTATGTTTCAATCTGGTATTTCTACTTTAGAAAAATCGACTTCCCGCTTGATCCGGAAATCAACGGTAACTGGGAATGGGCTGGCATTTATATAGGTAACAAATTGTAATGACAAAACAGCTTTTTGTGCCTGCCGTTTTATTAAGCATCTCTTTATGTGTTACTTCTGTAGAGGCCAAATCCTATACAGGCGAAATCCCTCGTCTTCATCCTTACATCAATACAACAGAATACCTTAATTCGCAGAGCCTTCATCCAAATCCTGATGTAAAAAAAATTATGTATAACAGCCTCTATCTTACTGGCTACGAACGGGAAGAGGTAGAAGCCTTTAGAAAAGTTTTTATAAAAGGAACCTATAATGCCCTTCTCCGCGACTCATTGGAACAGGCAATGGAGCTTCGTCTTTTTGTAAGAAAGGCTATCCAGAATGCAGGGCTTCCTCCTGAGCTTGAATATCTTCCAGTAGTTGAATCTTATTATAAAACAACAGCAAAATCACGTTCTGGTGCTTTGGGCTTATGGCAGTTTATGGCAAACAGCGTTAAACCCTTTTTGGAATTAAACGACTTTGTGGACGAACGCTTAGACCCGTGGAAAGAAACCTATGCTGCCTTAAATAAGCTTTCTGATAATTACAGAATGTTCAACGACTGGCTTTTGGCAATTGCGGCCTATAACTGCGGTGCTGGTACAATGAAAAGAGCACTTGATAAGGCTGAAAAAAAAGACTTCTGGTACTTATGCGAAAAAGAACTTCTTCCAAAGCAGACCCGCGATTATGTTCCAAAGCTTTTGGCCATAGCAGATCTTTCCATTAATTCAGATTTTTACGAAGCTGATATACCGTTTCACCAGGAGGAATACGAAACCTTATACGACGAAGCAAACGGTATTTTTGACTATATAAACGTAGATAAGCCATATTCAATCAAGCAGCTGGCACAGGAAATGAGGGTAGATACTCAGACTCTTTTGTATTTGAATCCGTCTTTTATAGAAGGCTACACACATCCTACAAAAGAATCCACAATCAGATTGCCAAAAGGAACTCTGGAAAGCGCCCAGACTGCACTTGAAAAAATCAAACCGCTTGAAATTCCATATAAATACAAGGTTGTAAAGGGAGACACACTCTGGGGCATTTCCAGAAAGTACAAGGTGTCTGTAAAATCAATCTGCGAGCTTAATAACATCAAGGAAAATGCAGTTTTAAGTATTGGAAAAATTCTTTATATTCCGCCAAAATAGCCCGATAATGGAAGAATGAAAAAGACAAAAATTTTATCGTTAGTTTTTCTTTCTCTATTTTCTTCATTAAACGCAATTCCTAACGGAACCCTTGAATCAAGAAGCCGTATAGACTGGGTTTCGAGAAAATTTATTTCTGATGTTTCCATGGATACAAAAAAAGCCGGACTTCAGATGCCTTCGGGAAAAAAGCAGGCCTCTTCTTTTATAAAAATGAAGCTTCCTCAGCTTGTACAAGACCCTTTGCTTTTTCTTTATGCAGATTCTTCAAGAACACTTTCGGACTATGTAATTACAGAAGATATCACCTTAATCCAGGTACAGAACTTTATTTCAACAGGCTACAGAACTCCTGAGGTTTTTACAAACGATGCTTCAAGACTTAATACAACAAACACACTCAATATAGACGGAATCGGAAAATTCTTAATTAAACACAAAATTGCATATTTACCTGAAGCACCAATCGAAACAGTTCCTTCGCGCCCATACACAGGTATTATTATTGATGCAAGAGGAAAGCTTCCTGTACACGGTGAATACATAAAGGATAAAACAAGTCCTTGCTTCTACCCTAAAATCTGGGATGAAAAAATGAACACTGTTTATGAAAGAAGCATGGTAAATCCTGATGTAATTATTAACCAGGGATTAATTTCTTACGACTATACAGAAAATCCAAAGAACTATATTGGCAGAATTGGAACAGATCCATTATTCATTAAGGCTGTAGAAGTATTTGGAAGAAACAGAACAGACCCTGTAATTTCAAGAGAAGACGCATTAAAAATCCTTACAGTCCCTGAAAACATCAAGCTTTTGCAGGAAGGAAAGGTTGTAATTCTTCTGGATAAAGAAAGCCTTGTTTATGATATTGCAATTCCAGAAAGAAATGAACTTTTTTATGTTAATCTTGAAAAGGTTCGTGATCACTTTCTTATTTCTGCTCCGGAAGGTGTAGAACTCGTTGTTGATGATCGTATTCCAACATACATCGTAAACCTTCACTTCTACCCTGATTCTCCAAAGCTTCTTCCTGATGATGAAAAGCTCATTAAGTGGGTTGCAGAAGATATCCGTAAGCTGATTATAGACGACGGTTATACAATTTTAGTAGAAGGACACACAGCTGATGTAGGAAAACCTGTAGGCCAGCTGAATCTTTCCAACGACCGTGCAAAGGCTGTAGTAGAAGCGCTTATAAAAGAGGGAATTGCAAGAGGCATTCTTTCTTCTAAAGGATACGGTGGAACTCTTCCTCGTGCCGACAACAGTACAGAAGAAGGCCGTGCCCAGAACCGCCGCGTAGAAATTACAGTTCAGCCAAAAGCAACATACGTTCAGCGCGACTGGTAGAACACTAATCTTTAATAATCGTGAGGGATCTTGACTGGTACACCGGTAAAAATCTCTTACGATAACCCGATTCAAAATTCACTTCAATTAAAAATTCATTTTCTTCCGTAGTTTTTGCAGAAGTTATAATTCCATACCCGTAATCATCATGATAAACTTTTACACCAACCTTCCACTTAGAATCCCCCTCTGCCCCCGAGCCTTGAGACCCAAAGCTTCTTGCGCCGTATGGGGAATAGGTGTTATACGCATAAGGAACAGGCTTTTGTCCGATTACTTTAAACGCATCCTTTGCTTCCGAAAGAAAAACACTTGGCTGCATCATTTTAAAAGATCCGTACATTAAGCGGCGTTTTGTACAAGTAATATAAAGCTCATCCTTGGCACGGGTAATTCCAACATAAAAAAGTCGTCTTTCTTCTTCCAAATCTGCTCCAAGCTTATCCTGACGCGGGAACACTCCGTCTTCTAGTCCTGTGATAATTACCTTGTTATATTCAAGACCCTTGGTATTATGAAGCGTAATCAAAGTAACAAATTCATCACTTGAAAGCTCGTTTTCTTCTTCGATTAAGCGGTCCAGGTTGATGGCATCAAGAAAATCTATAAGACCTTCGAGCGTGCATTTATAAGGAACACCGGCATTCACAAGCTCGTGTAAGTTCATAACTCTCTGGGTTCCTTCGATATTGTCTCCGGCTTTGTGTAAATCCTCAAGCCCTGAATCGATTATGAGCTTTTTAATAAATTCCGAAAGATTTTTTTCGGGGTCAAAATTAGTTTCCCATTTTTCATAAAGATGAATAAAGTTTTCTGCTCCTTCCTGAGCCTTTTTTGTAAGGTCGGACTTTATATCCTTAAGAGCTGAAATTAAATCCTTATATTCAAAATCATCCTTTTCCTGATTATAAACTGTAGCAGACTGAATTATCTTATCTAAGGTTTTATCCCCTATTCCACGTACCGGTTTATTTACAATTCGACGGAAAGAAACTACATCCTTTTTATTTACAAAAAAAGAAAGATAAGCAAGTGTATCCTTGATTTCTTCGCGTTCATAAAATTTTAAAGAACCTATGATTTTATATGGAATCTTTTTACGGATGAATTCTTTTTCAAAGGTTAAAGACTGCGCGTTTGTTCTGTATAAAATTGCCCAGTCATTATAACTTCCACCCTTTTCCAAAGACTTCATTATAAGCTCAGAACAAAACTGTGCTTCCTGGGTCTGATCTTCTAAATACGCCAGCACAGGCTTTTTTCCTTCTCCGCGGGTTGCTTCAAGGGTTTTTCCAAGGCGGGAAACGTTGTGGCTTACTACGGCATCGGCTGCTTTTAAGATTAAGCCCATGGAACGATAATTTTTTTCGAGCTTGATAATCTGAGTACCGGGGAACTGGTCCGGAAAAGAAAGGATGTTTTTTACTTCGGCACCGCGGAAATGATAGATGGACTGATCATCATCACCTACGACGCACACATAAGAATCGTTTCCGGTTTTAACTCCCGAAAGCTCCTGCAAAAGCTTATACTGTGCAATGTTTGAGTCCTGGTACTCATCTACCATTATTACTTTAAAACGGGCATGAACCTCGGAAGCGATGGATAAATCATTTTTAAGGCTCATGTAAGGAAGCATAATTAAATCACCAAAATCTGCATTTCCGATTGCCCTGAGTCTCTGGTTATATTTTTTGTAAATCTCTGCAATATCAAATTCGCTTGCTAAAAAAGTTAGATCATCATCGGGGAGGCAGCAGTAATCCTTGGCAAGAGAAATCTGTTTTGCAACTGCAGTGGCTTCTTTGGAAGAAAGAGAGGGTTCAACTTCCCTTAATAAAAGCGCCATTCCTTCATCATCATAAACAGTAAAAGAAGAAGAAACTCCTATTCTGTCTGCGTATTTTCTTAAAAACCACGAACCAAAGGAGTGGAAGGTTTTAATTGCTGCCTTTTCGGATTCAGGCTCAAGTGTGATTGCCCTTGTCCTCATTTCGTTTGCAGCTTTTTTTGTAAATGTTACGGCCAGGATTGAGTAAGGATTAACTTCTTTTTCTTTGATTAAATATGCAACTTTAGTTGTAATTACACGGGTTTTCCCCGAACCCGCTCCGGCTAAAATTAAAAGAGGAGAGCCTTCATGTACAACTGCCTGTTTTTGTTCTTCGTTTAATAAGGAAATATAATCATCAAGTTTATTTTCCAAGTTTTTTTACCTTTTTTACATTATTTTGTTCTTTAAGTCTTTTTTCGCGTTTAATTTTTTTCTGGATATAAAGATCTTTATCTGCCTCTGTTAAAAGCTTTTTGAGTACACTTGATTTTTGTAAGTCTACTGCTCCTAGAGAAAGTGAAAGCGTAAACGGAAGTTTATTCTCCCTTGAAACCTTTTCATTCAAAAGCTGAATCTTAAGCCTGATTTTTTCAACGTCGTTAATCTTCATACCAACGGCAACAATACCAAATTCATCGCCCGAAATTCTTCCAACAATGTCTGTAGAACGGAATGCCGATTTAAGGATTTCTGCTTCAAGCTGAATTGCACGGTCTCCCATGTCGTGACCAAAGCTGTCGTTAATAGATTTAAGCCCGTCCATATCTGCAAAGAAGATAACACCCGGAGTATCCATTTCCTGAATAAGGTCCAGGTTTCTCTGCCCTACTTCCATAAAGCCGCGGCGGTTATAAATATTTGTAAGCTCATCGGTGCGCGACTGCTTGTTCAAGCTTTTGTTATCATTCTGAAGATGAATATTTTCTGTTTCAAGCTTTTCTGTTTCTACAATTGCAGTTGTATATTCAAAGCTCTGTGAAATTGCAGTAATAAGGATTTTAAGATAAACATTGTAGTCTGCAAATTTTGTACCCTTAACGCTGCACAAAAGATTTCCGTAAATTCCTTCGCCCGAAAAAATTGGTGAAAGAATATAAATACCAGGACGGCTGCTCAAGGTTCTTGTAGGAACGATTGTCTTATGAGGATCGTATTTAATGCCCGGTTTAAAAAGTTCGATTTCTGTTCGTCTGTCGCAGAGAATTGTTACTTCCTGTTCGTTTGGTAAAACAAAGTCTTCGTTTGAATCAAGATAGATGGCTTCGTTAAAAAAGCTGATACACATGTTGTTCATATCACACTGATCTACAAGGAAGCGCACATTGTAATAAAACTGCTTTAATGTGTTGGAACCCTTTACCATATCCATAAGAGTGATAAAGTTATTCTTTTCGTTCATTTCGTTTATAAAGTAACTTACACCCTCGTATTTAGAGTTATGGTCGCTGGCAATTGTTCCGTCCAGTTTTTTATAGATTTTCTGATTTTCATTTGAATCAATACATCCGCAAGACTGCTTGAACTTTGGATGAAGGTCTGTATAAATAATCTTAGGACATCTCTCTCCGTTTACAAGCTTGAATGCAGTCTGTGCCGCTGTAATACCCTGCTCTACTACCTGCTGATTAATTGTAGAAATTGTAGGGTGCATGATTGCAGATTTTGTAGAATCATCAAAGCCGATTACCTTTACATCCTCCGGAACCCTTACACCAATATCATTAAATGCATTAATAATTCCCACAGCCATGTCGTCGTTTGCAGCAACAATGGCATCAAATTTTACGTCGGAAGGCTTTGCTATTACACTGCGGATTGCCTTTTCAGCCTTTTCGTCCATAAATCCGCCCTGGAACATATCCTCTGTATAAAACTGAACCTTTGCCTTTTTAAGTGTGTCCAAAAAACATTCTTCCCTCTGGATTGCTTCGGGAGAGCCTGTTGCACTTGCAGACATAAAGGCAATTCTTTGGCAGTGATGAACGTTTTTAAGGTGAGAAACTATATCTTCATATACTTTGTTGCAGTTTAATTTGATTGTATAACTGTTTCTTATTCCAAGGTTTGCCGCAATGGAAATAATAGGCTTGTCTTTAAAGCCCTGCATAATCTTTTTAAAAGCTTCTTCGTCTAAGGTTGAACAGTAAACACCCGAAAAAACAATGATTGCATCAATATCCTTGGATTTTAAATATTCAACGCTGGCCCAATGCTGATAGTCGAAAATACATTCAGTGCTGTGAGGATATTTTGTCTGGGCAATAATTACCTGGACATTCTTATCTTTAAAATATGAATAAATGCCTTCGAGAATGTCATAACAGTATTCAATCGTAAATGTTGGAAGCAGAACGCCGATTTTTTTCATACAATCACCAGTTATAGCTTTTAATTAAATCCTATGATAAATAAATCTTTTTGGAATTTACATCAAAGGCCTTTCGTAATTTGATAAAGCGGGCATCAAGATCCACACCGGTTACAGCAAGTATTTTTACAGTAACAACGTTGCCTTCTTTAATACTGCCCCTCATCTCTTTGTTGTCCAGGTCATAACGGATAACTACACAACCGTCTACTTCGGGAGCCTGAAACCATGCTCTTCCAATTGCGAGTCCCTCTGTTGAATCCTCAGAAATACTTTCATCATTATGAATGATTTCTTCCACAAGAACATCAACTTCCTGTCCAATGTATTTTTCCAACTTTTTTAAAGTGATTTCACTCTGAATTATTTCTAATTCATCTGCGCGTTTTTGTGAACACTTTTTTGACACACGTTTTTTATAGTCATAAGCAGGTGTTCCCTCTTCCCTGCTGTAGGCAAAACAGCCCGACCAGTGAGGTTCTATCTGCTTTAAAAATCTTTTTGTATTTTCAGCGGCCTCTTCACTTTCGCCGGGAAAGCCTGTAAGGAATGTTGTTCTTAAAACACAATCTGGTAATTCAGTTTTGATTGTGTTTATAAGCTTAACATAACCTTCAAAGGTTCCGGTTCTGTTCATTGCCTTTATTATATTATTATCACCGCTTTGGAACGGAATGTCAAAATAAGAAATGAATTTTTTGCTGTTTTTTATGATTTTTAGTATATCTGTATTAAAATGATCCGGATGAATGTACAAAGGACGCACAATAAAGTCACCCGGAATCTTATCTATAAGTGTAAATAAAAGTGCTAACGGAGAAAGCTCTGTATTTTTGCATTCTTTCTGAAGGCTCAAAACATTTTCTTTATCTGTTGCGCCTGTTCCGTATGCTGCAAGGTCCTGCCCAATGAGATTTATTTCGTAAACTCCGTTTTGAACAAAGTCTGTTATTTCTTTAATAATATTCTGCCACTTACGGCTTCTAAGCTCTCCTCGGATTAAAGGGATGGCACAAAATGAACAGTGATTGGAACAGCCTTCCGTAATCTTAACAAATGCGCTTGCCTTATAATTATAAATATAAGGACGTTCTCCTTCGCTTATTCCGCTCTGCTGGTAAACACAAGGCTTTCTCTGATTTTGTTTGATATATTCTGTAATTTTTGTAAGATCGCCGTTTCCAAAAACACCGTCTAATTCCGGCATTGATTCTAAAAGTTCAGCCGCATAACGTTCTGCAAGACAGCCGCATAAAATGATTTTTGCATCTGGATAAGCTTTTTTTATTGAATAAACTGCATCAATTGATTCTTTTTTTGCTGATTCTATAAAGCCGCAGGAATTGATTAAAATAAATTCTGCCAGGTTTGGCTGTGTAACAAGTTCAAAACCATTTTTACAAAGATAGCCTGCTAAGAGTTCCCCGTCTGTCTGGTTTTTGGCACACCCATGCTGATCTATATAAAATTTTGCCATAGAAATTAGTCGAGTTCGAATACAACAAGTCTGTAACGACCTTCGTTGTCTTTAATCCACTTGATATCTTCTACAAGAACATGTCCTGCTTTACCAATATCAAGACTGTATGTTTTTGTATCTGCTACGATGTTGATTTTTACTGATTCGCTGTTGGAAATCCAGAGTCTGATTGCGTTGTGTGGGTTTGCAGTAAATACTTCACCCTTTGTAAAGTAAGTTTCTACACTGTCATCAGAATCTACGCTGTTTCTAAAAAGACACTGGTTGATAAAGCTTGCATTTACAGTAAACGGATAAGGGCGGTTGTCTTCCAGAAGTACGTTCTGTGGATGGCTGTTTTTAACATCTGCAATAAACGGAATGTCCTCTACGTAAACGTCGTTGGAAGAAGAAGGAACTCCATGGCGTGCAAGTATGCTTACTTCAACACCGCGTGTTTCGTCTGTATAAGAAAGGTCGGAAACATAGATGATTAAATCAGGAACTGAGTCGCCGTTAATATCTACTTCCTGTTCGTCTGCCAAATCTGTATAGAAAACTCCTGATGGAGTATCAAGTCCGAATGAACTACGTGTTTCTCTTACTGTCAAAACAATAGGACCGTTATCAGAAGGAAAAAGGAACTGATCTCCCTTGTAAACTCTTTCTGTAATTTTTGAATCACCTATGTCGTACTGCTTTGTCTGAATCTTATTTGAAACAACAACCGAAGGGTCATCCTTAAGATGATTTTTTCTGATTAAAAGAATTGAAACTGTAAGAATAACAACAAAAACCAAAGCACAAGGAACAATTACTGCAGGAGTAAGCCATGTTGGTTTTGGTTTGGAAATCAATTCTACAGGAACCGGTGATTCCTGGATTTTTTTATTGTTATAAAGCTTGAGCATGAGCTCGGTATTAAGCTCAAGGTAATTTGAATAGTTTCTTAAAAATCCTATCATGTATGCTTCGCCGGGGAAAACAGAATTGTCTTCCTCTTCGAGGCCCTGAAGATATCGTTTATCAATTGAAATTTCGCGTGCAACCTTATCCAGATCAAGATTTTTCTGAACACGTGTATTATGAAGAATTTCGCCGAAACTATCCATTTTTTTAATTTACTCCGTTAAGAAGTTATTCAAGTTATTTGCCGAAGAAGGAGGATCGTAGATGAAACGCTGTGCCGCAATACCCTGATTAAGTCTGTAGTTAAAAAAGTTAAATGTGAAAGTAACACCACCCGGAGTTACTGCTTCGATTCTTCTGATAAGTTTTGTGTCCGGATTAACAGCTATCTTGATGTGATAGAAAGCTTCTGCCGCACTCTTTCTGTTCAAAATAAACTTAACAACCATTTCTGATGAACCGTCGTCAAGAGGAACAGGAGCCTGACCTACTTCATAAGCAACGTTGTAATAGCGGCTCATGAGGGAAAGACCCATTGGAGATGCTACAGTTCCGCCCTGTGGTTCCTGCTGTAAAACGGCACCAGTTTCAGGAAGGTACATTGTAAGGAATTCACCGTTGTAGCAGATTACCTGATTTGCAGGGTTTGTATAATCCATTCTAAAGAAGTTTGGAGTAAGATAAGATAATGTTCCATTAGTTTCTTTTTTGTTAATGAAAATCTGGAAATCAACTTCATAGTCTTTTAAAGCGGCATAATATTCAGAAACCGTTTTAAAATATGTGCTGGCTGTTGTAACCTGAGCAGTTGTAAGTGTTGTAATGCCTACAAATAAAACAGCCGATGCGATTATTTTTTTAACAAATTTATTCATAATTTTAAACCTTTTTTTATTTTAGAATACTTAGTCCTTTCCGTCAACTGAGTTAGAGGCAGGTTTTTTAGACTTTTTAGCAGTTTCTTTCTTTGGTGCTTCCAAAGTCTTTTTCTGAGAAAGCTTGTTCTCTGCTTCTATAATTTCATAGAATTCCTTGCCTTCCATTGTTTCCACTTCCATAAGTCTGCCCGAGATATATTCCAGAAGCGACTTGTGTTTTTTAAGAAGAGAAAGCACGTGGTTATAGCGTTCATCCATAATTCTGGCAATTTCTTCATCTATGTAATTCTGAGTCTGTTCACTGAATTCCCTTACAAGATTAGGTTCTCCGCCGTGAGATCCAAGAACGCCCTTACCCAGGGTAACGTTTTTGAATTTCTGAGACATACCAAAGTCTGTAATCATTCTCTTGATGAGGTCTGTGGCACGGGCAATGTCGTTTGCAGCACCGGTAGAAATATCAGAAAGGATAATTTCTTCTGCCGCACGTCCTCCCAAAAGACTGTCTATTTCCATTATGATATCGTTCTTTGTCTGAAAGAATTTTTCCTGATCGTCGCGGAACTGAGTAAAGCCTCCAACACCGTGGCTTCTTGGAACAACAGTAATCTTATTTACCTTTTCGTGTTCAGGAGTAAAAGCTCCAACAAGTGCGTGTCCTGTTTCGTGTACGGATACAAGACGGATTTCTTTTTTATTATCCTTGCGTGATTTCTTTTTAAGACCAATGCTTACCTTATCGATTGCGTCGTTAAAGTCTTCCATTGTTACCCTTTTGCGCTTGTTTCTTACGGCAAGAAGGGCTGCTTCGTTTACAACGTTTGCAAGATCTGCCCCGGAAAATCCTGTGGTTCCGTGAGCCAAAGATTCAAAATCAACATTGTCTTCGAGTTTTACGTTCTTTGCATGAATCTTTAAAATATCTTCGCGTCCCTTTACATCAGGCTTTTCAACTGGAACCTGGCGGTCAAAACGACCTGGACGAAGGATTGCAGGGTCAAGAATATCTGCACGGTTTGTAGCAGCAAGGATGATAAGACCCTTTTCGTTATCAAAACCATCCATTTCTACCAAAAGCTGATTTAAGGTCTGTTCACGTTCATCGTTTGAGTTAAAGCTGTTTGCACGGCTTTTTGCAAGAGCATCAATTTCATCAATAAATACAATACAAGGGGCCTTTTCTCTAGCCTGCTTGAACAAGTCTCTTACGCGGCTTGCACCTACACCAA
>JAGCUI010000050.1 GCA_017962965.1 Treponema sp.
CTCATCCAGAAAGATGAAATATGGATGTATGTTCCAAAGAATGCTCAAAATGTGCCTGTTTACAAAAATATAAAGATTGTTACTTCTCCAAAAAAACTTAAGAGCTTTCCGCTTTGGAATCATTTTACTTTTTCACGGTTTGTAAAAAGGCAGAATGGGGTTAGCCTTGATTTTGCTAACATCACTCCCCTTTTTAATCCGGGGTTTGTCTTTATTCATGACATTTATGCAAAGCTTTATCCTGAAGATTTTATAACTTTTAAAGACCGCCTGCGTCGTTTTTACATGTGCTGGATGTATTCTCATGCGGCTAAAAAGGCGCTTAAGATTTTTACAGTTTCGGAATTTTCTAAAAAGCAGATTGCAGAAGTTTATAATGTTCCGCTTGAAAAAATCTTTGTTATTCCAAATGGCTTGGAGCATTTTAAGGCTGTTAAGGCTGATGCTAGTATTTTTAAAAGCTTTCCGCTCTTACAAAAGAAAAATTACTATTTTACACTCGGGAGCCTTCAAAAACGAAAGAATCTTAAATGGATATTGGAATATGCTAAAAATAATCCGGACGAGCAGTTTGCAATCTCTGGTAAGGCAATCAGCGGGATGGAAAGTAACGAGCTTAATCAGCTTAATGAACTTCCAAACGTAATTCTTTTAGGCTATATCTCAGACGACAGTGTTAAAGCCCTTATGCAAAACTGTAAGGCTTTTGTATTCCCAAGTTATTACGAAGGCTTTGGTATTCCGCCGCTGGAAGCTCTCTCTGTTGGCGCTCGAGTTATTATTTCCAATGCGGCAAGCTTACCAGAAATTTATAAAAAATCAGCCTACTACATCGACCCCCAAAATCCGAATGTTTCTTTGAGTAAGCTTTTATTAAAACCTGTGGAACCTGCGGATAAGATTCTTAAAGAGTACACTTATAAAAACGCGGCTAAACTTTTGTACGAACAACTCTCTCAAAAATAAGAAAATTCAAATTTTCTTTTACTTTAAACTTGAGCCTGTTTTCACTATAATATTACTATGAAATTTTCTGAATGGCTCAAGCAATTTTTCGACATCAAATTTTTTAAATTTCTTCTTGTGGGAGTAATTAACACTGTTTTGGGAACCGGTGTTATGTTTTTACTCTACAATGTTTTTGATATAAATTATTACGTTTGTACTGTTTGTAACTACATCGTTGGCGGAACTACAAGCTACTTTTTGAATAAATATTTTACATTTAAAAACAACCGTAAAAGTAAGAGAATGGTTTTCTACTTTATCATCTTTATTGTATTAAGCTGGGCCATTGCTTATCCTCTTTTAAAATACATCATCTACTCTATTTTTGAACACTATCCTTTAACCTTTGGAACTTTATCGGAAAAGGCTAAGGGAAATATTGCTATGTGTTTTGGTGTTGTTGTTTATACTGCCATTAACTACATCTGCCAGAGATTCATAGTATTTAAAGAAAAAAAAGCTCAGGAAAAGTCAGAGGATCAAGTTGAATAAAAATTATTTTGACGTTCATGCAGATGATTATGCCCTCTCTGAATGCTCCGATAACGACATACTCACCCTGTGCAAAAACGAAAAATTAAACAGCATAAGTATCCTCCCGAATATGCAAATTTTTGACCAAAGCGTAAAAAAATTCTTAGAAGAAAAAAAAGGCTTTTACCAGGAAGTTAAAACCTGCATCCATTTAAACCTCCTCGAAGGAAAAAGTGTACTTCCTTTTGGTGAGCTTCCAGACCTTGCAGATTACGAAGGCTATTTTAAAATCACCTTTGCTCAATTAGTTTTATGGAACTACACTCCATATATCAGGCAAAAAATTAAAGAGCAGCTTACAAAAGAAATTACTGCCCAGATTAATAAATGCATCAATGCAAAAATCGTAAATCCCGAAGCTCTTCGAATAACAAGCAGCCATCACGTTCATATGATTCCACTTGTTCAAGAAGCGCTGGAAGATTCCATCACTCAGAATAATTTTAAAGTTGAATATATAAGAAATACTCACGACCCTTTGTGGTTTTATTTATTCAGCAGTGCGGGATTAAAACACTTTAGCTTTAGAAACTTTATTAAATGCCACATGCTCAATATTTATTCACGCAAATTTACCCACGTAATTCTTCGTAACAGACTTAAGGATTCGTATGTTTTAGGTATATACCTGGAAGGTAAAATGGATGAAAGCATTAGTGAATATATTACCGACTTTGAAGATTTTGCGGCAGACGAAAATAAAATATGTGAAATTCTTTTTCACCCGGGGCTTATGTACCAGACAGAGCTTACAAAAGAGTTTAAGAAAATCAGATTTAATAACTTTCATCTTAGCTCGCAGCGTAAGGTTGAATTTAATACATGCAACAGATTATAATTATATAAGGTCAAAAATATGCTGAATTTTTTATACAATATCATCATTTTTCCGCTGTATCAGATAATCGAAGTAGTTTACCTTGTTGTTGATAAGACTTTTAAAAATCACGGCATTGCTGTTATTGGTGTTTCTGTGTGCGTTACTCTGCTCTGCCTTCCTCTTTATGTAATTGCAGAAAAGTGGCAGGAAACAGAAAGGCAGAAACAGGCTCAGATGAAAAGCGGCATAGACCGAATTAAAAAGGCTTTTAAAGGTGATGAACAGTACATGATTCTTTCTACCTTTTACAAGCAGAATAACTATCATCCTTTAATGGCCCTGCGATCTTCTTTTTCTCTTTTAATTCAGATTCCTTTTTTTATTGCGGCCTATAAATATCTTTCAAATCTCGAAGAACTCCGCGGCATGCACTTTCTTTTTATTAATGATATGGGTAGCCCGGATGCGATGTTTAAAATCGGCTCCTTTAGCGTAAACGTTCTTCCTGTTTTAATGACTATAATCAACCTTGGCTCTGCTCTTGTTTATACAAAAGGCTTTAGTCTTAAGGAAAAAGCTCCTGTTTTTATAATGCCGCTTTTATTCCTTGTGATTCTTTATAACTCTCCCGCCGGTCTTGTTCTTTACTGGACAATGAACAACGTTTTTTCTTTAATCAAAAATATTTTTTATAAATTAAAAAATCCACTTAAAGTGCTTTACTTCTGCTTTGTATTTTTCATCCTGCTTTTGGACTATTATCTTATTTTCCACCACACAGGATTTTTACACAGAAGAATTATGCTTGCTCTTGTAATCAGTGTTTTCCTTTTTGTTCCTTTGTTTATTAAAGGCATTAACTTTCTTTTAAACACTGTATTAAAACCTCTTTATAACGATGCAAAGCTTACTCACTTTTTATATTTTATTTCCATCGGTGTTCTTACAGTTTTAATCGGCCTTTATATTCCTTCCAGCGTTGTTGTTTCTTCTCCGGCTGAATTTTCATTTATCGGCACACAAACTTCGCCCTTCTTTATTTTCCGTAATTCCTTTGCACAAATTGCTGGTCTCTTCTGCTGGTTTACTGCCATCTATTTCCTTTTTGGACGAAAATTAAAAACTGTATTTTCCGTTCTCTTTGGAATTGTAAGCTTATGTGCTTTGATTAATGCATTTATTTTTGCACAGGACTACGGTCTTTTAACTCCGATTTTGAATGTAAGTGATGCAGGCTTATTAAAGGCAAGTGCCAGGCTGAATATCATAAATCTTTTGGTTTTACTCATCCCTGTTATACTTATTTTTGTTGCTGCATGGTTTAAAAAGATTAATATTGTAAATTATGTTTTAGGCTTTACCTGTGCTTCTCTTTTAGTTTTAAGCTTTGTAAACTTTGTAAAGATTAATAAAGGCTTTAAAGAAACTAAGGCCATTGTTGAACAGAATAAAAACAACGACTCTTTAAGCCCGATTTTCCATCTTAGTAAAACTGATAAAAATATTTTAATCATCATGTTGGACCGTGCAATTAATGCATACGTACCTTATATTTTGGAAGAAAAACCTGAGCTTAAAGAAAAGCTTGACGGATTTGTTTTTTATCCTAACACTGCATCCTTTGGAAGAAATACTCTCTTTGGAGCTTCTGCCATGAACGGAGGCTATGATTACACACCGTTCCAGATGAATAAAAAAGCTGATGTTCCTCTTGTTCAAAAACACAATGAATCCCTTACTGTAATGCCGGAATTTTTTGAAGAAAAAGGATACGACGTTACAATGACTGATTCAAGCTGGGCCAATTATAAATGGGTTCCGGATATGAGCATCTTCGAAGGAAAAAACATCAACGCTTACCGCACAATCACCAAATACACAGACTACTGGCTTGGTGAGCATAAAGATATTTCCAACATCGATATTAAAGAAACTCTGATGAAACGAAACTTTATCTGGTACGGCCTTTTAAGAACCTTCCCAACCTCATTCCGTGACACTATTTATAACGACGGATTTTATTACAACACAAATCAGAGTGTTCAGGACCTTCAGGCATTGGTAAATAACTATGCTGTTTTGGACTACTTAAGTGAGCTTACAGATTTTACAGGAAGCAAAAACACCTACACCTTTATTGTAAACGAATTAACTCATGAACCGGCCTTTCTCATGCCGCCAGAATATGTTCCTTCCTTAAAAATTAAAGACTATGGTAACGGCCCATATTCAAAGGATATTCACTATCATGCAAACATCGGAGCCCTCTTACGCCTTGCAGAATATTTTGAATACTTAAAGCAAAACGGTGTTTACGACAACACAAGAATTATAATTGTCTCAGACCACGCAACAGGCGTTCATACTCCAAAGTTTACAGGAGACTTCCCTCTTGGAGATCCTGTTACCTTTAACCCGATTTTATTCTTTAAAGACTTTGACAAAACCGGCAGCTTACAGGAAGATAACACCTTTATGACAAATGCCGATATTCCTTCTTTAAGTGTAAAAGATTTGTATCCGGACGCTGTAAATAAATACACAGGACACAAAATCATAAGCAACTGGAAGGAAAAAGGAATTATTCTTACAGACACACAAACCTGGAACCCGGACGACCAGAATAAAAATACTTTTAAAGTTCGAGACGACGACTGGTATTTTGTAAAAGAAGATATAACAAAGCCTGAAAACTGGAAACGCGTTACTTTTGAAGAGGCGCTCAAACTTGAACAGGGAGGTGAACAATAATGAAGCTCTTTTTGTACATAGACCCGGGAACGGGAAGCATGCTTTTTTCTATCCTCATTGGAGCTGCAGCCACATTGTTCTTCCTTGCAAAAGCAGCCTGGCTCAAAATAAAAGTTTTCTTTGCCGGAAAAAAAGACGGAACAGCCGTAGATACCTCGTTTAAAAAATATGTAATTTACAACGAAGGAAACCAGTACTGGAACCTTTTTAAACCAATCTGCGACGAATTCGAAAGCCGTAAAACTGAGCTCACTTACTATACCTCTACACAGAACGACCCGTGTTTTAATCAGAATTACACATTTGTAAAACCGGAATTCATAGGAGACGGAAATAAAGCATACGCAAAATTAAACATGCTCACAGCAGGCTTTGTTTTAATGACAACACCTGGCTTAAATGTATATCAGCTCAAACGAAGCAAAAACGTAAAGCATTATTCAAACATTGTTCATGCCGCAAGCGACGCCACAATGATGAAGCTCTTTGCCTTAGACTACTTTGATTCAGTTTTACTTACCGGAGACTATCAGGCCACCGACATAAGAACTCTTGAAAAACAAAGAAACATAAAACCAAAGGAGCTTGTAACAGTAGGCTGTCCTTACCTTGATGTAAGTAAAAAACTCATGGAAGAAATTCCTACAGAAAAAGAGCATCCTTTTACAGTTCTCGTTTCTCCAAGCTGGGGCCCTCATTCCCTATTATGCCAGTACGGCGAAAAACTTTTAGACCCGTTAGTCGAATCCGGCTGGAGAATCATTGTCCGCCCTCACCCTCAGTCAAAACGAGCCGAGCCACAGGTTCTGGAAAGATTACAGAATAGATATAAAGATAAAAATAATGTAGAATGGGATTTTGAAGGAACAAATATTTATTCCATGAAAAAAAGCGACATTATGATAAGCGATTTTTCGGGAATCATTTATGACTACACCTTCTTATGCGACAAGCCTGTAATCTACGTAAATGCAACCCTTGATTTAATGGTTTACGATGCGTGGGATTTAAAAGAGCTTGATAACGGCAAAAATATCTGGCAATTCGACATTCTTAAAAAGATGGGAATTGAACTTGATGACACAAAGTTTAACCAGATTACAGATATTATTAAAAAAGCAAGCGACAGTAAGGAACTTGCAAAAATACGAAAAGAAGCAAAAGACACTGCATGGATGTTCCAGGGTAACGGAGCAAAAAATACAGTTGATTATATGATAAAAACAATAGAAGGATAAAAATTATGGATAGAAACATGTTGAACTTTACAGTTGGTCCTGTAATGATGGATGATTATCTTCTTAAGGAAAATGCAGAACAGGTTCCATATTTTAGAACTCCTGAATTTTCCGAGGTTATGCTCGAAAACGAAAAGCTTTTGTGCGAATTTTTAAATTCACCGGAGGGTTCACGCGCAGTATTCATTACAGGCTCGGGAACTGCTTCTATGGAAGCCTCTGTCATGAACTTTTTTAATAAAGACGACAAGCTTTTGGTTGTAAACGGTGGTTCATTCGGTCACCGTCTTGTAGAACTTGCAAGCCTTCATAAATTAAACTTTACAGAAATCAAACTTAATCCGGGTCACGCTCTCACAAAAGAAGAGCTTAGTAAATACGAAGGACAGGGCTACACAGCACTTGTAATGCAGCAGCACGAAACTTCTACCGGTGTTCTTTACGATTTGAACATGACCGGAGATTTTTGTAAGAAAAACAATATGTTCCTTTTGGTAGACGCAATTTCATCTTTCTTAGCAGACGAGCTTGATATGCAGGCTATGAACGTAGATGCTGTAATTATGGGAAGCCAGAAAGCTGTTGCTCTTCCACCTGGAATGAGCTTTATCGTTATGAATCCTAAGGCCGTAAACCGCGTAATGAATAACGAAATGAAGACTATGTATTTTGATCTTCAGGATTATCTTAAAAACGGAGAGCGCGGACAGACTCCTTTTACTCCTGCAGTTGGTGTACTTCTTCTTTTGAACTCTCGCCTTAAGCACATCAAAGAAAACGGCGGTGCCAAAAAGGTTATTGAACACACAAGAGAAATTGCACGCTACTTTAGAGACGGAATTAAAGACTTACCATTTAAAATGTTCCCTGACTCCCCTGCTTCGGCTGTTACGGCCCTTACAAGCACAAACGGAAAATCAGCTTACGACATTTTTACAAAGGTAAAAGACGAATATAAAATTTTCATCTGCCCTAACGGCGGTGAATTAAAAGATTTAATCTTTAGAGTTGGACACATCGGTTCAATTTCTAAGGAACAGGTACAGGTTTTACTTGATGCCTTACACCAGATGAATAACAAGGGAGAATTATAATGAACGCATTAATTTTAGCAGCCGGAAGAGGAACAAGAATCAGCCGTTACCTCGAAGGAAATCCAAAATGTACTGTTGATATCGGCGGTAAACCTTTAATTAAATACACAGTTGAATTACTCCGCTCAAAGGGAATTAAAAAGATTTGCCTCGTAGTTGGATATCAGCACCAGGTAATCGAGAAGGTTTTAAAAGACGAAGACGTAGAATTCTACTACAATCCGTTCTTTGACGTAACAAACAGTATCGGCTCTGCATGGTTTGCCCGCGACTATCTTAACAACAACGACGATCTTCTTGTAATGAATGCAGACGTATTCGTAGAACCTTCTGTAATCGACATTTTGCTCGAAGAAAAAAGAAGCCCTGTTTTACTTGGAGACGACCGCCGCAAGGAAGAAGCTGATTATAAATTAAAATACACAAACGGCATCCTTGAAAAATACGGAAAGGAATTAAAGGGAGACGACATCACCGGTGAATACGTAGGTATTGCTAAAATGAGCAAGGACTACATTCCTACCTTTAAGACCCAGCTTGAAAAAATGATTGGTGAACAGAAACATTCTGTATGGTGGGAAAACGTTTTGTACGAATTAAGTGAAAAGCAGAACATCCATGTATTAAACGTTGGAAACCGCTTCTGGGCCGAAGTAGACTACATCGAAGATTACGAAAGAATTAAAGAATTTGTAGGAAAATAATTTTAAGTAAATAGCTTAAGGAGTAAACATGAAGGTTGCGATTGTACATTACTGGCTTGTTACAATGAGGGGTGGAGAAAAAGTTCTGGAAGAATTATGCCGTCTTTATCCCCAGTCCGATATTTTTACAAATGTTTACGATCCTTCAAAAATCAGCGACGAAATTAAAAAGCATAAAATTTATACTACAAAGATAAACAAGTGGCCTATGGCTACAAAGTACTATCAGAAGTACATGCCTTTTATGCCTAACGCATTAATGGACTTAGACCTCACTCCATATGATTTAATCATCTCAAGCGAAAGTGGTCCTGCAAAAGGCGTGTGCCCGAACCCGAATGCATTCCACCTGTGCTACTGCCATACTCCAATGCGCTACCTCTGGGACATGTATCATGAATACTTTGCACGTTCAAATCATGTTGTAAAGTTTTTTATGAAAAAAATGATACCAGGCTTACGCCAATGGGATGTAATGAGCAGTAACCTCGTAGACCACTTTGTTGCAAACTCACACTATGTTGCAAAGAGAATCAAACGCTACTATAACCGCGACTGCGACGTAGTTTACCCTCCATGCGACATAGAAAAATATATAATCAATAAAAGAAACCCACAGGATTTTTATCTCTTTTTTGGACAGCTTGTTGGTTATAAAAAAGCAGACCTTGCAATTGCAGCCTGCATTAAAGCCAAGAAAAAGCTTGTAATCATAGGAGACGGAAAATCCAAGGATGCCAAAAAATTCGAACGCACCGGCTACATCAAATTTACCGGCCGTGTAAGCGACGAAGAAGTTGAAGATTATTTAAGCAAAGCCAAAGCCCTTATTTTCCCTGGCATAGAAGATTTTGGTATCATCCCTGTAGAAGCCAACGCTGCCGGCTGCCCTGTCCTAGCCTACAAAGACGGTGGTACCCTGGACTCCATCAAAGAAGGCGTAACCGGTCTCTTTTTTGAGCACCAAACCGTAGAAAGCCTCATCACCTGCATGAACGAATTCGAACAAAACATAGAGAAGTTCGGCGACAGAAAAGCCTACACAAAACACGTGCAGCAGTTTTCAAGGCAGGAATTTATTAAGAATATCAGTGCTTTAATTGACAAAAGACAGAGAAAATAGTACAAAAAAATAAATCATAATACCGCGTAAACAGGAGATGATTTTATGCATACTAAAAAGCTTTTTTATATTGCTTTATTTTTTCTTACCACTTCTGGCTTTGCTCAGGATAAAATCAAAATTACAAACACATTTGGTGCAGACAAAGACTCAATCAGTTCAAGGGATTTTCTTGATGTAAATCATTTCAGTTATTTTGAATATGATGTTGCAGACCGTATTCAGTTTGATTACAGCTCGGACTTATTTACTGCTAGACTTAGAACAACAATCAATCCATATGATATAGAAGGATATTATTCAAACATCACTTTTAAAGGCTATGCCCTTTTTACTCCGGTTAAATATTTTAATCTTGCCATAGGAAATTCTTTCTTTAATAAATTTGCACTTGATTCATTTTACTTTGCAAGCTTTGATGATTACCCTGGACACGGAAAGCTTTTAAATGATGGAATCGGTATTTTATCTAAAATTGATTTTAATGATTTTTCTTCTTTCCCACTTAAAATAAAAATTGCTCTTGGAGTTGATACAGATAGTAACTATAAATGGAAACAGTTTGGTTTTAATACAGGACTTAATTTTAATTATTCTGATTTTGTAAATCTTTCATTTACTTTTAAAAATATCTGGAGTGATAAACCTTTTAAATTTGCCGGTGGACTTGGTCTTAATTTTTCACAGGATATTCACATCAACCTTGGATATGTTTACAACAACACAGATAAAGACTTTTTATTATATTCAACAAAGGATTCTGTTTTTGTAAATGTTTATTATGCATTTAAAGACATTCCGCTTACACTTGCTTTTGATGTTGTTAGTGGTTTAAATGATTATTTTATTTCTGACTATAAACTTACAGAATCACAAGCTTTTATTCCTTTTACTCTTGGTGCAGACGTAAAATATAAATATGAATCTTGGACATTTAATTGTTCTGCAAAACTTTTTAAAGCACTTAAAAACGATGCTCTTGGAATTCTTGAAGTAAAACCTGGAGTAAAATATAAGTTCAACAAAAACAATTCAATTGAAACAGGATTAAGAATTACTTTAAAAAAAGATTATAAGAATGCCGATGGAATTATGATTCCAAACTTAAGCATTCCTTTTACATGGAAATTTAACTATGAACTTTAAACAAAAGATTTTTATTCTGACAGTTTTAAGTTCTCTTTTTATATCATGTAAATTTTCTGAATCATCTACAGCCATTACCTATAGCTCAAAAAAGACAAATATTCCAAATCAGTTTTTTTGTGCCGCTGATGATTTAAGCGGGTATTTATGTGCAGATATTTCTTTTAATAATGTACAGACTGCTGTATTTACCTGGTACTGTATTCCTAAAGACACTAATACAAAAATATTGATTAAAACAAACACGGTTGATGTAACAGGTTTAACTGAATATAAAGACAGCCTTGTTAGCCCTGTTTGTAAAGAAGGATTATATTATTGCGAAGTAGAATTAATTAATGGTACTAATTCTAAAAACTTCCAGACAGATAAAAAACCTGTAAAGCTTATATTTTATGAACCAACACTTCCGGTTTTAAGCATACAAACAAACAACGGTAAAGACGTAATTTCAAAAGAAGATCAGCTTTTAGGAACCTTAAGTCTTTTAGAATCAGATGGTACAAGAACAATTTATAATAATATAAAAATCAAATGCCGCGGAAATACAACTTTTACAAAAGCTAAAAAACCGTACACAATCAAACTAGATTCAAATGTTCCTATTTTAGGTTTGAACTCTGGTAAAAACTATGTGCTTTTAGCAAATTACATGGATCTTTCCTTTTTGAAAAATGAAGCAGCATTTTATTTAAGCCTCCAGCTTGGTCTTGCTTTTACACCTCACGGACAATTTGTAAATCTTGTGATAAACGGAGACTATAAAGGACTTTACTGGTTTGGAGAATCAATCAAAGTAAATAAGAACCGTGTAGACATCAAAGACAAAAAAGACTTTTTAATCGAACTTGATGACTACTTTGACGAAGTATATAAATTTAAAAGTGGTCTTAAAAATTTTCCGTATCAGATTAAAAATGATGACGAAATGAACGCTGAACGTTTGGAAGAAATCAGAACAAAAATCAACTTAATCGAAGATGATTTATACAACAATAATTCCATTCAGTATTTTGATATTCCTTCTTTTGCTAAGTTTTATCTTATAAACGAAATTATGGACAATCAGGAAATCATTTCTCCAAAGAGCGTTTATTATACTTACAAAAAAGATACAGGTATTTTATCAGCTGGTCCTGTGTGGGATTTTGACTGGGGTGCTTCTTCTTCCAGAAAAAGTCTTGGACTTACAAACTGTCTCTATTACGATGCCCTTTTTACTCATTCAGAATTTACAAATGAGTTAAACAGTATTCTTTCTTCATCTCTTTTAGATATGAATGACTTTGAAACATATATAATTACTCAGAAAAATCTGATTCAAAAATCAGTTGAGCTTGATATAAAAAGATGGGGATATGCAGACAGAAATCCTGTAGGTAAACCTTTAAACGGATTTGAATCTTATGTTCAGGATTTAATTTACTGTATTAAAGAAAGAACTGAATATCTCAAATCACTTTCATTCTAATTCTTTCTTAATCAATCTACCCATCCCAACCTAAAATCTATAGCCCACGTACAGATTAATAAAATTCATGCTGTGGGTAACATTTTCGGCGGTGTTGTAAAAGCCTTTTTTGTAGTAGAAAAGGTCGCTTATGCCCAGGTAGATATTTTTGTAGATTTTGTGCTCGTAGCCGGCTTCTAAATAACATATTAAATCCCAGCCTGTAGAACCTAAGGTGCTTACTGTAAACTTTGGATTATAGAAAAGCGAGAAAAAGTGATTTACGTAGAAGGTACCGATGAGCGGGTCGTCGTATTTTAAGTAAGATTTTTCGTTTAAGCCAAAGCCAAGACTGTAGAGGCGCTGCTTGTTATGTTCTGAATCCCCTCTTATGTATGTGTTATGAAGGTGAAAAAATTCTGAAGCACCGTTTATGCTCAAGCTCCAGGAAGTTCCAAAGCTGAAGGAAGAAGATTCATCCTGGCTTAAGTAAGGTCTGTAATCAAAGCCGCAGCCGATACTGCTGTTGGAATAATTTATGTTGCAGCTCATTACGTAATCAAAATTGTATAATAAAGAAAAAGTTGCATCACCTGCGATATTTAAAGCCTTGGACCAGATAAAGCCGTCTGTTAAGAATGAATAATAATAAAGGCTTGTGCTGTCTATTGTTTTAGCCTGGAATGAAAAAACATCGAACGGTTCTTTTGTGTCGTGGCCGAATCTTTTTCCGTAGTTGAAATTTAATGTGCCGTTAAAGTTTGAAGAATTATTGTATGCCTTGTAATCGTAGGTTGAATTTGGATAGGCTGAATAGTTATACAAAGGATTATTCTGTAAATAAAGATTTGAGCTTAAAAAAGAATAACCTGTGCTCACGTTTAATTCATAAAAAGAAACTTCCGGATGCGGTGCTGACTTTCCGTTTATTAATTCACAAAGGGCGTCGAACGGGCTGATTAAAATTGCAAGCGGCATAAAGTTCTTGTCCAAAAGCTTATAGGTTCTGTGAAACATTTCTCCCACAAAAGGACCTGTTATTGAAGTTGTGATAAAGTCGTTTACGGCAGGAGTATCTATTTCCATAAAATATTCCCACATCAAAGTTCCGTAAACATTCGGTATAAAAGATTCCCAGAAGCCCAAGCCGTTTGCTCGTCCTGTTATAAAATACATGCTTCCCTGGTAAGGATGATAAAGCTGATTGATATAAAATTCATCCATGTCCCACCACCAGGCAGACATGAGGTTATTTTTCATGCTTTCAAGACTGATCATTGCATAGTCTTCGTGTGTGATGGCCATATTGTAGCTTACAACAACAATTTCCATCATTGTTGTGTCAAACAAAGAAAGAAAATAATCGCGGGCAGTTGAATCGTAGGATTTTCCTTCCTGATTTTCCTGCGCGTACAAAGAGGTAGATGAAAAAGAAAGTAATAAAACTGCGAGTAAAAAAAGCTTTTTAATCATTAGAAATTACCAATTGTAAAACCAAGGCTCAAAACAGGTCCTACCTTGAACGGATATTCTTCTGTATCAAGTCTTGTGTATTTTGTATCAAAGTTTGCATTAGAGTTTCCGTATGCATCTTTTGTGTTGTATGCAGTCTGGTCTATTCCTGTAAAATAGCTGATTACAAGACCAAGTGTTACATCAAACTTAAACGGAACTGTTGTCTGCTTTGAAATATATGAACAGTTTGCACTGATTGCATGAATCCAGTTATATGCACCGTCGTGAAGGAAGTATTTTTTGAATTCATCGCGGTTTTTATTATCAAGCTCAGAATAAAGTGAACTTCCCCTTACCTGCTGGCTTCCGTAATCTGCACCGTGGCGTGTAAGCTGATATGCGGCACTAAGACGGATGTTTGTTAAAGGCTGTGCATCAAAGCGGATCAAAATTTCATCTGAGTTTGGAGGTAAGTATGAACCCAGACAGATTCCGTTACTTGTGTAGTTTTCCATGATGTAGTGGCTGTAGTAAGGAACATAGTTGATTGCATGATGTGTATAACAGTAAGGCTCTACCTTTGAATATCTTAAAGTGATTGAACCGAATGGAACTGGCGGAATGATTGCTTTAATACCTGCCTGAAGTGCAAACATTTCTCTTGTTCCTGTAAAAGGATTTGTTTTAAAGTCGTTGATTTCATCTGAGAAAAGGCTTACCCATACAGAACCGATTCCTGGCTGAGTATATTTAAGGTCTCCGAACATTGCAACGTTATCAAAATCTCCTGCGTGATTCTGGTATTCAACTAAAACTGTTAATGGGAAAAGATAGCCCCATTCAAAACGCTTTGGATAAACAACGCTCGAACCAAAATCAAGATGGAAGTTTCCAAAGTTCATTTCTACCATCTGAAGTGAGAATGAGTTCTGGAAGTAGAATGCGTCTTCTGTTCCGTAATCCGGATAATATGATGAAGTGAGTATGTCGCTTCTGTTTGGATTTTCGAGGTTACCTGTTAAGAATGAATATTTAAGCCAGCTGTTTACATCAAAAGAAAAATCAATTCCGTAGAAAGGAACAGCAGTTCTGTTTAATACAAGGGAACTTCCACTATCCATTGCGGCCCATTCACGGGTCATTCTACCAAAACCGATGTTGATTTTATCGTCCAAAAAGTCTGCATGGATTTCTGTATAAAAGTTTGCATAAGCCGCCATATCAGTTTTTAATGAACCAAAGCTTTCGGGAATAAGATTGTTTACCCAGTAAAAACGTCCTGCACTGTTATAAACATGAGTATAAGGAAGCCATGCGTCGTTACGGTATGAAGAGATTGTTCTGCTTTTTGTTCCGCGATCAACAAATGTGCCGGTAGTCTGATCTACATAAGGAAACCAGTTTGTACCGATGTAATAATCATTTCCGTTTAGTGCAAGAGGAACCTTTGAAACATTGAAAACACCCGAAAAATTAAAACCGAGGTTATAGCCCAAATCACCCTTTACGCGGAATTCAGGAATCATATCAAAGGCAAAGGCATTGTGGCTTGATTTATTATAAACACCAATGCTTGCGTCAGTTGCAAAGGAATAAAGAATACCAAAGTTTACAGGCACATCGTTGATTTTATTTTCGAAGAATGAATTACCAAACTTGTTTTCTTTTAAATTTTCATTTTTAGATTCATTTATGTATTTGTTGATTATTTCAAGTTCAACTTTAGAAAGCTTGTCCTGGTTTTCCAGGATTTCATCAAGAATTAAAAGAATTCTTTTTTGTGTGTAAGGTTTTGCGTTTGAAACGGGTTTACAAAGACCGCGGATCTGGGCATTGTCGATAACGGTGTAAATTTCATGATTTACATCTACTGTTGTATTATTAAGACCAAAAGCAAAAAAAGAAATTGCAAAAAGAGCAAGACACAAGAATAATTTTTTCATCTTTTATCCCCAAAATAAATAAATATAACAAATATTTTATCGCAAACCCCATATTATTTCCACCCCAAGAAAATAATGTTAAATAAAAATAAAATATAAATATAAATGGTACTGAAATCAAAAATCGCTCCCAGGGGATTAGTGATTCTCAAAACCGCGCACTCGTGCGCTACACGCTGGCGTGCCAGGTAATTATACACTTTGCCGCTCACGCGGCACACGCCAGAGTGTTTTTGAAATCCCTAATTCCCTTCCGCGATTTTTAGTCTTAGTTAAGTTGTTTTTATCTTTATTTTCTTTTTTTTCTCCTGAGTTGTAAATTATATTTATAAAATATGAAATTAAGTAAAGATGAAAAAATAACAACACGCTGAAAAAAAAATAATTAATAACCCTCCACAAACCATCTAAAAATCGCGGAAGGCATCTTATGGATTTCAAAAACACTCTACAATGCTGCCGGCCGTAGCCGGCAATGTGTATAATTACACCGCATTGTAGCGTGTAGCGCACGAGTGCGCGGTTTTGCAAATCCAGAAGTAGCCTGGGAGCGATTTTTGATTTTAGTGCCGACCCCTTAATTTTTTATTCTTTGTACAGAGTTTGTCGGTTTATATTTTACATTGATTTTTCATATTTTATGGTATATAATTTATTAATGAATTTATCTGAGTTTAAGGCTTATATTAGGAAGGAATTCCCGCGCACAAGTACATTCGTAACGGGGTTTTCGGCCTTTATAATCGACATTTTTACCATCATGTTCTGCATTCTCTTAGGCTTTTTTGTTGTAAACCTCATTGCAACACACGATATCGAATTCAAATCATTTATTAATTATACAATCTTCCTCCCTTTCATCCTTTTGTTTTTCTCGATTTTGGGCTTGTACCCGGGCATTATGATTTCGCCTGCAGAGGAAGTAAAAAAATATGCAACAGGAACATTCTTTTCATTCACACTTATCATCACAGCTACTATCTTTTCTTCCAAAAACGGTTTTGCTATTTTAAAGAACATTCAGTCTTACACAGAAAACTGGCACCTCATCATTGCTTTTACACTTGCCTTCATCTTCGCTGTTTTCCTTCTTCCCGGAATCCGCGATATAACCAAGGTACTCTTTTCTAAAACAAGGTGGTATGGTGTTCCGGCTGTTATTTACAGTAACAACATGAGCTGCACACCTGTAGTAGATAAGCTTATGGCAAAAAGATATTTAGGCTACTACCCTTGTGCAATCATTGAATCAGGAACTGTAAAAGAAAAAGAATATAAAGGCATTCCGATTTTTACTACAAAAGACAAAGACATTATCGAATTCATTCACGACTATAATATTAAAAACGCCGTAATTGTAGATTACAAGGATGACATTACTCAGGTTATGAATAATTACCGCTATACAATTTCGGTTGCAAGATTCCAGAACTCATTTACAAGTACACAGCACATTAAGGATATAGACGGAATAATCGGCTTTTCTTCTACACATAACCTTACATTTAAAACTAACCTTCTTTTAAAAAGATTTATTGATATCTTCCTCATTCTGTTCTTCTCTCCGGTTTTAATTCCTCTTTTTATTCTTCTTATGATTTTGACAAAGCTTACTTCAAGAGGACCAATTTTCTACGGACACACAAGAATCGGTAAAAATGGAAATGAATTTAAATGCTGGAAATTCCGCTCAATGAACATCCGGTCTCAGGAAATGCTCGAAGAAATTTTAAAGACAGATCCTGTAAGAAGAGCTGAATGGGAAGCAGAAAGAAAATTTAAAGATGATCCTCGCGTTACAAAGTTCGGCAAATTTTTAAGAAAAACAAGTCTTGACGAATTACCTCAGCTTATTAATATTTTAGTTGGACAGATGAGCTTTGTAGGTCCACGTCCTGTAACTAAGCCTGAGCTTGAAAAATACGGTTCTCATAAGGATTACGTTGTTTCTGTAGCCCCAGGCCTTTCCGGTATGTGGCAGATTTCTGGACGCTCTGAAACAAGCTACGAGGAACGCATTTATTACGATACATATTACATTCAGAACTGGTCTGTCTGGCTTGATGTCTGGATTTTAATTAAAACTGTTGGAGTTGTATTAATTGGCAAAGGAGCTTATTAAATGAAAAAACTCTTAACTTCTGTAATCCTTTTTTTGATTACAGGATTTTTATTTTGTGCTGAATATAAAATTGAAACAGTAAAATACGATTTGAAAAGTTCAAG
Source organism: Treponema sp. (assembly GCA_017962965.1). Classification (GTDB taxonomy): domain Bacteria; phylum Spirochaetota; class Spirochaetia; order Treponematales; family Treponemataceae; genus Treponema_D. The sequence continues at coordinate 17,493 of JAGCUI010000050.1, forward strand.
CTGGGGCTTTTTAATGTCTACAAATGAGTATGCCCTTGAACAGAAAGTAAGGGTAGATAAAAATAAAATTTTTGAATCTGAAGAAGACCTTATTAAATATATCCAGGATTACGAGCTCCGCATTAAAAATACACGTGCCTTTGAATCTGTAAGCGTAAAAACTGAATACGGAAAGCCTGCAAGTAAAGAAAGCTACATTCCTGTTACAGTTTATGTAAACACAGTGGACTCAATCCCTGTTCTGGCCGTTCCTTATCCTAAGTATAACTCAAACGACGGTTTTATTTTTAAACTCAAGTTAAAAGACATGAACTTTATGGGCTCATTAAACCCGATGAGCAGCGACATAAATTTCCAGATTGATAACTCTACTTCCGAAACAAAATACACAATCGGCTTAACCTTCTCCTTTGACTATCCATTTAAAGCCGGAATCTTTGATGCAACCTTTGTAAACGACTATACCCTGGACTACACCTTTGGAGAGCCAATGCCTGAATGGAATGCAAAAACAGGTTTAAAATTTGTTTATCCAAAAGACCGCATTTCCTTCTGCTTAGAGCTTTATCAGTCTATCATCAATAATCTTGATTACAAGGTTTACGACGATAACGTTTATTTTAATAATCTTTTTAAGTTTTCAACTCCAATCGTGCTTAAAAAAATGAACTATTTTGGAAACTTAAATTACACTCCATATATTTCTTTAAACGTAAATTATGATAAAGACAGCATCAACATTGCAAATACAGACTTGCTTGGACCTGTTTTAAAATTCGGCCACTCACTTGATTTTGGAAGAATCGACTGGAAAGATAATTACCGTTACGGCTTTACCTTTAATCTTTCTAACAGCATGGCTTATAACTTCCATAAAGAACGCATTTACACAGATATTGCACTCGAAGCAAAATATTTTAATTACCTTACCTACACAGATAAAATCAGCTTCTTAAACAGAATCGGTATAACTTCATATCTTTACACTTATTATGCCTTTGTTGATTACGAAAGCCATAACCTTCAGTGGGATGGAGATAACTTTGGTAATAAGCTCCGTGGTGTAAGAGATACTCAATATTATTCAAACGGATGGGAATCTTTATTAAGCCCTGCAATCATTCTTTTAAATGTTGATTTCCCGTTCCACTTATTCACCACAAACTTTACCGGAAAGGTAATGCAGTACTTTAACTTTGACTGCCAGATTTCTCCATTCTTTGATATGGCACTTTCTTACAACAAGGAAACAAAAACCTTCTTTAATCCAAAGGACGGCTTCTACTGTGCGGGTCTTGAAGTTTTAATCTATCCTGCAAAATTTGCAAGCTTTACTGTACGAGCAAGCGTTGGTGTTGATATCGGAAGAAAATTATTCTCAGACTATATAAACACCTCTTGGCGAGAAAACGTTTCTACTTACGAGATTTCTGTGGGAATCGGTTTAGCTTACTAATTATTTGATTTTAGAAAGCTCTAAAACTGCTGTATTCTGATAGTATGGCTCAGGGCTGTTTTTAGCAAGTACTTTAAGTAAATCAACTGAAAACTTTTTATAACCCAAATTGTTACTCAATCTGTAAAGATTATTAAAACTCTTCCAGATGTTGTTGTCTGTTCCCCATTCTACTAAATCTGAATAATGAGAAACTTCGATTAAAAAGTCGTTGAGATTTGTATATTCATAAACAAGGTTTCTTTTTTTAATAACCTCGTCCATTTTTGTAAAGCCTGTGATTGCGGCAAGCGCACTGTAAGATAAAGCCTTCTGTGTTTCTCCTACACTTTCGTAATAATCTGATAAAAGACAGTATGCTTTGAGGCTGTAATAATCGTCGTAGCGGTAAAGCTCGAAAAGCTTATCTACACAATTTTCCTGGCCTCTTGAAATAAGATTCAATGCAGATTTTAAAAGCATGTTTCTTCTGTCAAAGTTTTCCTTACTTGTGATGTTCAAAAGACGGAGCTCCATTTTTTCGTTATCACCTGTAAGGCGGCTCAAATCTGCCATTACATATAAGATTTCATATTTTTCGTCTGGTACGTCTAAAACTTCAAAATTATTCAGCGCTTTTCTGTAATAGCTTTCTGCAAGGGTATATTCACCTTCGATTTTATAAATATCACCTAAAAGCTTTTGTGCTTCGGGGAATTCTATCTGTGTTTTGATATGGGCAATAAGATTGTAGATTGAATTATGGAAGTATTCTGCGCCCATTTTATTCATGTAATAATTTATGATTTCGATGCAGTCTATTTCTTCTCTTTCGCGGAGGATTGGAATAATATCTGAAATTTTTCCCTGTGCCTTTTTTACGTCCTTTGAAGAAAGGCTGTTTTCGATTTTTCGAACTTCATTTTCAATTGTTTCTTTTTTAAAGCGGATTGCATCCTCGGCACTTTTCATAGCTTTGCCGTATTCGCTTTGCGCATAATAATTTTTGGCCTGTCTGTAAGCCTGATTATAATTTGAATTTATGCGTGACTGTGCAAAAAGTGAAACTGAAATAAATAAAATTGAAAATAAAGTTAATGTCTTTTTCATAAAGATAATAATTCCTTCTCAAATTCTTTATCGGCATCTTTTGCGTCAATCGTTCGTACTATTTTTCCTTTTTTAAAAATAATTGCTTTATCCTTTGTACCCGCAATTCCTATGTCTGCATGGCGCCCTTCCCCGGGACCGTTTACAACACAACCCATTACAGCTACTGTAATTTCTTTATCCATACTCAAAAGCTTTGTCTGCCAGCGTTCTACAAAGGAATGTACATCAAAACCAAGGCGGCCGCAGCGTGGACAGCTAACTAAAGTTACACCGCCCTTTCTAAGCCCGCATTCGTGTAAAATCTCTCTTCCTGTAATTACCTCGTTTTCCGGAGTTGAAGAAAGACTTACCCTGATTGTACTTCCAATTCCTTCTTTTAAAAGGTGAGTAAACGCCATAGTTGATTTTACAACGCCTGTAATTAAAGGCCCTGCTTCTGTAACACCAATATGAAGTGGTACATCGTATTTTTTGGCAAAGCTTTCGTTACATAAAATTGTTTCTTCTACAGAGCTTGCCTTCATACTCACTACATACTGATCAAACTTTAAGTTTTCAAAAACCTCGCATTCACGGGCTGCTGTCTGGGCAAGGGCTTCTTCCCGGCTTATTTCTTTTTTATCAACCTTTTCTGCTAAATCCTTTGGAAGACTTCCGCTATTTACACCGATTCTGATTGCAGCTCCATTTTCACGGCATCCGTTTACAACTGCTTCTACTCTGTCTATTGAGCCGATGTTACCAGGATTAATTCGGATTGCAGCAACGTTTCCTTTAAGACATTCAAGCGCCAATAAATAATCAAAGTGAATATCTGCAACTAAAGGCATGGCAGTGTGTTCTGCAATTTTTACAAGACTTTGTGCGCTTGGGATATCTGGAACTGCAAAGCGTAATACATCGCAGCCGATTGCCTGTAAATCATTTATTTTTACTAAAAGCTCATGAAGGGCTTTATCATCATCTTTTATGTGGTCTATAGGCTCTTTCCACATTGTCTGAATACTCACAGGACTTGTGCCGCCTATAGAGATTTTTTTTGTAATTCCTTTTCCCCCAAGAGTAACAAGGCGGGGTTTAAGATAAAGTTCGCTCATATCTATATTATATACTTAAATTTTCATTCAGTCATCAAGAGGCTTTATTAAGCGTGTTAAATAAAAAAGGCCGTCCTTTTGGAAAACCTTTGGGACAGCCGTTTTAATATGATTATAAAAGCGTTATGCAATCAAGCTGAATGCCATAGCGAACAAAGCTACAGATTCACAAAGACCTACTACCATGAGGTACTGAGCAAAACCTTTTCCTGTTTCACCATATGCATCACTTGCTGCGGCACCTGCTTTACCCTGAGCAATTGCAGAAAGAGCCATTGCAATACCAGAAGCAAGTCCTAATCCTAATGACATACCAGGATTTGTTGCACCTAAATCTTTTAATTTGATAAGCATTAAAAGATAACCATAAATTGTCTGTGTAAGAGGAGCACCTGCAAATACTGTAAGAATGAATGGAGCCGGTTTATTATTTATATAACAACGTTTCCATGCTCCAATCGCACCCTGGCCTGCAATTCCAATACCGATTGCTGAACCAAGAGCAGCAATTCCCATACAAATAGCAGCTCCAAGATTACCAAAAAATTCCATATTTTACTCCTTTTCCGCAAATTAATGCGGTTTATTTACTTAGTTTGCCTTTTCTCTAAAAGGTTCATATTTAAATCCACTCCATTCCATTCCAAGGTGGCTTGAAAATTCAAGTGTATTCAAACGCACACCATGAACGATTACAGAAAGAAGATTCAAAATCATATTTAATCCATGACCAAAAAGAATGAGAACAATTACAAGCACAAACATAATTGCGTGTACAACAACTGTTCCTGTTTCGGCCCCAAGAATCTGCGAAGCCATGCTGTTTACAGTACCTGAAATAGCACTTCCTGCAAGACCAACGGCCCAGAGACGAATATATGAAAGCATATCACTGAATACGTTTACAATTCCAAGTATTACAGAAATGATGTTTTTACAGCTTTCAAGAATCGAATCTTTAAGGCTTCCCGCATAATTACTAAAGATAAAGCTCAATACAAATCCAAAGCCTAAAATACCTACACTTAAGATTCCGATTGGCACCTTATCAAAAAGGATGATTGCATCTACAGGGAATTCACGGCTACTGATAATCATCATTAAGATTACGTAGAACATACCCCAGATCTGAAGCAATGCACCAAAGTCTCCAAGCACTTTAAGACTCTTTCTGTCGCGAATCATGCATTTAAAGTGTGCAACCGTAAGTTGAAGGAATGCAAGAATAAAACAGAAAATCTGAAGGCACTGTGAGTTTGAAAGACCTTCTCCAGGTTTACTCCAAGGTAAAGGCCAGTATCTTGTAACTCCAGGTGCTACTTCGGAATAAGCATTGGAAAGAACCGGCACTGAATAATCAGGCAAAAATCCAAGTCCAAGGCTTCTTAAAGTATCTGCCGAAAGACCAAACCATGTACAGGTTACAAAGCCCCATACAACAGTTGATATTCCCAAAAGAAGCATTAATCCCATTAAAGGAGAGCTCTTCTTTTTCTTTAATTTGTTTCCCAAAAGGATGAAAACTGCAGCAAGAGTAACTAAAAGTCCGTAGCCGCCGTCTCCAAAAATCATTCCAAAGAAAACAGCAAAGAACAAAAGGAACCAGCCCGAAATATCAAATTCACGGTAGCCTGGAACTGTTCCAAGGAAGTCTGTGAGTGGATAAATCAAGCTTACAAACTTATTGTTTTTGAGCTTTGTTGGAACAGGATCTTCTTCTGCAGGATCACTTGAAGCATAAGCCCACTGGTTTTTAGTACAGAATTCACTGAATTTTTGCATATCTGCAACCGGTACATAACCTGTAAGCCATGCAAGCTCGTTTTCTGCTCCTGTTTCTTCCCTCTGCATACCAGAATTAACTGTTTCAAATTCAATATCCGTAGATAATGTCTTTAAAAGGTTTTTAATGGATGCAAGGTCTGCTGTTTTTTCCTTTAAGTATGATTCAATCTGTGATAATTCAACTTTACATTCTTCGATTTCTTTTTTAAGAAGATTTGTGTCTTCGCGAGGGAAAGGAACTTCGAATGCTTCCGGTGAAAGCTTTTCCGGTCTTCCTTCTCCTCCATTCAAAATAAGGAATCTTGTATATTTTCTATCACGATTTACTAAAATTGTTTCTAAATCTTTATCTACGTCGGAAAATTTGTCTGAAGCAATTTCGTAGAGCTTGAGCTGAATGCCTTTTTCCTTAAGATAATTAAAATCATCAGGACTTACTTCGCCCCAGTTGAAAAAGCGTTCAAGTTCATTTGCATCTGCCGAAATCTGATCAAAGAGTGCCTTTTTACGGTCAATCTTACTTACAACTTCCGAGCATAATTTAATTGTCTCTTCTGCAGTTAAAAGCTTTGTGTCTGCCGCTTTTTTTATTTCCTGCTTAGTGAGTTTAATTTCTCCCAAAACAGACTGGCATAAAAAAGCGTTGTTCATGGCTTCCTTAAATGAAGAAAGTTTTTCGCCCGAACCTTCGAGTTTTTCCAGGTGTACAAGGCCAAGCTTTCTTAAAGATTTAAGAGCCTGCTCTCTTTCTTTGTTGAGAATTACAATAGAGACTTTTTTCATGGGTTCAATCATTCTGCTGCCTCCTGTACCTCATTAACTTTTGCCTGCAATTTATTTTTAGAAATCTTACTTCTAACAACTGCCGCTGTCTGTTCATCACCAAGATAAACAGAGATTTTTTTAATATTAGCCTTAGCCTCAGGAATCTTTACCTTTTCAAAAAGATTTACTCTCTGAGTTGTGGTTTTTAATTCCTGCGAAAGAAGACGAACCTGTTCATCAAGCACTTCTGCTTCCAGATCTAAAGATAAAGCTTTTTCCATGCGGTCTGCTGCCATATCAATCCAAAGAGGAGCTTCATACAAATCGTAATCACCTCTTCCAAAGTCGGCTCCTTCGTACACAGGGATTGTAACACCTGCAATATTTCCATAGCCTTTTTTGATATTTTTAACAGTTACCATGTCCGGCTTAAAAGCTTCTTTTTCACCGAATACTGCAATCCATTCGTCAAACTCTTTTTCAAGAGCAACGCGGGCAGCACGAACTTCTTTGGCCTTAGCGTCTATTGTGCGGATTTCTGTCTGAAGCTGTTGTTTTTTGAGCATAAGAGTTGGTAAATAGCGTTTATACATTTTAAGCGCATCTTTTTGTACCTTAAGCTCATTTTTTGTCAGCTTAATTTTAGCCATTCAATTTCTCCACATTAAATAATCTTTTGTCTGCGACCCTCCAAAAAACTCTGAGATCGCGAGAATGATTATTTTTTAGGCCAATACTGGTCGATTAATGCTGATTTAATACCGGTTTCTTCTGGTTCAAAGCATTCGCTCAGAATCTTCCAGCCCAAATCAAGTGCATCTTCCAAAGGAATATTCTTAGACAAGTCCATCATGTTGTCTTCGAACATCTGTCCGTAATTCAAAAGTTTTTCGTCCCACTTACTCAAGTTAAATCCCATGGATTTCTTTTCAAGAGTATCCTTGTAGCTTGAATAAAGACGAATCATACCGTCCATTAAAGCACGGTGGTCGTTACGTGTTTCTCCGTTTACATTCTGCTTAAGACGGCTCAAAGAACCAAAAGGCTCAATTCTTCCGCCCTTAAGATAGTACTGACCTTCTGTAATGTATCCTGTGTTATCTGGAACCGGGTGAGTAACGTCGTCACCAGGCATTGTTGTAACGGCAAGAATTGTTACAGAACCTGCGCTATCAAAGTCAACGGCTTTTTCGTAACGGCTTGCAAGCTGAGAATAAAGGTCGCCAGGGTAACCACGGTTAGATGGAACCTGTTCCTGTGTAATAGCGATTTCCTTCATTGAGTCTGCAAAGTTTGTCATATCTGTAAGAAGAACCAGAACGTCCTTTCCTTTAAGAGCAAACTGTTCTGCTACTGCCAGAGAAAGGTCTGGAATCTTCTGACATTCTACTGTAGGGTCTGATGCTGTGTGCATGAACATTACTGTCTTACTCAAAGCACCACCGTCTTCAAGTGTCTTTTTAAAGTAGAGATAATCGTCGTATTTAAGACCCATACCACCAAGTACGATTACATCAACTTCGGCCTGCATGGCAATACGTGCAAGAAGCTGGTTGTAAGGTTCTCCGGAAATAGAGAAAATAGGAAGTTTCTGAGATACTACGAGTGTATTAAACATATCAATCATTGGAATACCGGTACGAATCATACGGCGTGCCATAATACGTTTACTTGGGTTTACAGAAGGTCCACCGATTTTTACAAGACTGTCTGTTAAAGCAGGTCCGTTATCGCGTGGCTGTGCTGAACCGTTAAAGATTCTTCCAAGAAGGTTATCCGAGAAAGAAACCTCCATCTGGTGTCCTAAGAATTTGATATGGTCTCCGGTACTAATACCGCGTCCTCCGGCAAATACCTGGAGCGATACCACATCACCTTCGATTTTATTTACTTCGGCAAGTGATTTACCAAAGCGTGTTTCGATTTCTGCAAGTTCGCCGTATGCTACGTTATCAGCTTTTACTGTAATAACACTACCAACGATGGATTCAATTTTACTATAAACTTTGTTCATAATTATTCACCATCCTTTAACATAACTGCTACATCATTACGAACCTTTGCATTTGAAGATGCATAGTGAGCGTCGATATCTTTTTCGGCAGCCTTAAATTTATCCGCATCCCATGGCGAATAGTTCCAGTCTATAAACTTCTGTCTGAGCTGGTTAAAGAAGTTACGGGCTGTATCCTTGTTTTCAAAGTTGAAGTCTGACCCAAGGATGTTCAAAATCTTTTTAAATGTATAATTCTGTCTTTCTACACTTACTGCGGCATCTACTTCATCAAATGAGTTCTGCTGCATGTAACATGCGTCAAGGAATTCGCTCTTAAGGTATTCAACATAATCTTCTGTTGTAGTACCGTCTTCGCCAACTACCTTCATCATCTGGTTTACTTCTACACCCTTTAAGTAGATTGAGCGTGCAAAGCTTACCCAAGTTTCCGGCAATACTGATTTATATTTTGACCATGAAATAAGAGGGTCGATTGCAGGATACTTACGTGCATCTGAACGTTCACGGCTCAAACCATGGAACGCACCTACTACCTTAAGTGTTGCCTGAGTTACAGGCTCTTCGAAGTTACCACCGGCTGGAGAAACTGTACCACCAATTGTTACAGAACCAACCTTTCCGTCGCGGAGGCGTACAATACCAGCGCGTTCATAGAAGGCAGCGATGTATGATTCAAGATAAGCCGGGAATGCTTCTTCACCAGGAATCTCTTCCAAACGACCAGACATTTCACGCAAAGCCTGAGCCCATCGTGATGTTGAGTCTGCAAGAAGAAGAACATGGAGTCCCATCTGTCTGTAATATTCAGCAAGTGTTACCGATGTATAAACCGAAGCTTCGCGCGATGCAACCGGCATGGAAGAAGTATTACAAATGATGATTGTTCTTTCCATTAATGAACGGCCTGTTCTTGGGTCTTTGAGTTCAGGGAACTCTTTGATTGTTTCTACAACTTCACCGGCACGTTCACCACAGGCAGCAATAATTACAATATCAACGTCGGCATGGCGTGATGTTGTATGCTGCAATACAGTTTTTCCGGCACCAAAAGGACCCGGGATACAGTAAGTACCACCCTTACATACAGGATAGAAGGTATCGATAAGACGAGTCTGAGTTACCATCGGCTCACTAGGAGCAAGACGTTCTGCATAACAGTCTACAGCACGTTTTACAGGCCACTTGAACGACATCTTTAGTGAATGATCGTTTCCTTTTTCGTCTGTAACAACTGCCATTTCATCTTCGATTGTATAGCTTCCGGCAGGAGTAACTTTTTTTACAGTGTACATTCCAAGTAAATCAAATGGAACAAGGATTTTATGAGTAAAAGGACCTTCCGGAACAGAACCGATTGAGTCGCCTCTTAAAAGCTTGTCGCCTGGTTTTACAGAAGGAGTCCAGTCCCATTTTTTATCCTTTGGAAGTGGATCTACATAAATACCTCGCTCGAGGAAGAAGCCTGCTTTTTCTGCAACAAGAGGAAGAGGGTTTTGCAAACCATCAAAGGTCTGTCCAAGAAGACCAGGGCCTAATTCAGCACAAAGAAGATCGCCGATTAAATCAACTGTATCTCCTGCTTTAATACCCTGAGTCATTTCAAATATCTGCATCTGGGCTTTATTACCGCGAATACGGATAATTTCACCTCGAAGTTTTTTACCGTCAACATTTACGTAGCCTACTTCATTCATAGAAACACTACCTTCGAATTCGATGGTAATCATGTTTCCGTTAATGCCGACTACTTTTGCTTTTGTATCCGTCATTTTGTCTCCATATCATTAATTAAAATATCATCGTAAATCTTATGATAAGATATCTGACCATTTTCGACTTCAAACTTTCTCATGCGCTCAATAAGCATAAGTCTTAAGCCATAGGCATACACTGCATCAATTGAAAAACCGTCTAAGGGTCTTAAATCATCCAGCAGACGCAACCTGTAATCAAAAAGAAACTGTTCTGCACTTAAAGGGCTGTCCATACCAACGGCAGTTCTTGCTGCAGCGATGATATCGGCAGTACATCCTTCAGGGAGTGTATATGCTTCCTTCTTCATTTTTTGGGCACGAATCTGTGCAAGAGCAAAACGCAAGTTTCTTTCTTTTTCATACCAAGTATCCAGAAAAGCTGAACCGGTTTTTGAAAGAATTCTGTCCGGTACTAAGGAAAGTTTTTCCAGAACGGCTTTTTCTTTTTCAGTTACAAAACGAGAGCATACTTCTAAGAACTGAGGGCCAGTCATTGGAAGTGCCGACTTTGAATCTGAAACGGATATATTTGGTAATTGTGAAACCAAATAATAATAAGCCACTATTGTGCGTCCTTAGCAGCATCTTTCATTAATCCTGCTACTTTAGGATTCAAATATGCGGCAAACATTTCTGCAAGACTTTCGCTTGAATAGTCGTAGTAAGCAGAACCGTTTTTAACACCGATTCTAAAACCAGCGCTCATAGTCTTATCAGGTTTAACTTCGAGACCCTTTGCAATTTCGTCTTTAAGTGACTGTGTAAAGGCTGAATTTAAATCTTTGAGGTCTTTTTCACTGAGCAATACAGAAAGTTCAGAAGCGTCATTTTTCTTAGACCATTCTTTTACAACTTCCGGAACAAGAGTTTTTAAAATGTCAGTAGAAAGTGCTTTAGAAGTTTCTGCCTGAATAAGCAAATCCAGTTCCTGAACCAAAGAGTCTTTGAAAGATAAAAGCATGTTTCTTCCAGCCTGTGTAATGGCCTCTTCGCTTGATTTTTCCATTCGCTCTGTTTCAGCTTTGGCACTTTTTATAATTTCTGCGGCTTTAGACTCTGCATCAGAGATAATTTCTTCTGATTTTTTCTGGGCTTCGTCAATAATTTGAGCTGCCTGTTTTTCTGCAGTAGCAACACCGTCTTTTTTGATTCTTTCAATCAAATCCTGCAATTGTACATCCATGACGCGCGTACCTCGTTATATATAATTTTAAACTTTTTTAGAATTTCATTTTACTCTTGAATCGGTCGAAATTCAACATAATTATGTTTATAAAAGAGACTTTTTTTACTATATAAAGAAACAAAAATTATTTTTCCGTATAGAAGCTGTAAACTGTTTTAGCCTTCATTTTCTGGCCAGGCTGCAAAATACAGGTTGGGAATTTTGGCTTATTTGGAGTATCCGGGAAGCACTGAGTTTCAAGACAGAAAGCATCGTGAGCCTTGTATTCAACTCCGTTTTTACCGATTATTTTTCCAATGTAGTTTCCGGAATAGAACTGGCAGCCTTCCATATTTGTAAATACTTCCATTACGTGACCAGAAACAGGTTCTTTAACCTTTGCAAACTGAACCATATCAGAAGCATCCAAAGGTAAGCCGCACTGTGGGTTTTCAGGATTGTACATTTCTGTAACATAACAATGGTCGTAGCCAACTCCAGTCTGCTTGATGTCCTTTCCGATTTCCTTTGGCTTTGTAAAATCAAAAGCAGTGCCTTTTACATCCAAAAGCTTTCCTGTTGGAATGAGCTTTGAATTAACTTCGAGGTACTTTGTAGAATTCATTTCCATAATGTGCTTATGAACTGTTCCGTTTCCTGCGAGGTTAAAGAATGCGTGGTTTGTAATATTGATTGGTGTTGCCTTGTCTGTAACAGCTGTGTAGTAAAGAGTAAGGTTATTGTTTTTATCCAAAAGATAAGTTATTTCCAAAGTAACGTTGCCAGGAAAACCCTGTTCTCCGTCCGGTGAAACACGTGTAAATTTAACTCCGGCTGCATTCTTTTTTGAAACAGGCTTTGCATCCCATACAATTTTATCGTAGCCGTTAAAGCCGCCGTGAAGTGTGTTTGGTCCGTCATTTTTATCAAGGATGTAATCTTTTCCGTCAAGAGAAAATTTTGCACCACCGATTCTGTTTGCAAAACGACCAACAATTACACCAAAGAAGGATCTTGTGTTTACGAATTTATCTGCAGTAGAATAACCCAAAAGCACGTCTGTTTTAGTGCCGTCATCGTTGTTTAAAACAATGCTAGTAATGGTTGCACCATAGTCGGTACAAGAAAAAGACATGTTATCGTTTTTTACTGTAAAAAGATTTAATTTTGTTCCGTCACCTAAGACGCCGAATTTTTGTTTGATTACTTTCATATAACTTCCTCTAAAAAAAAATTATAACATTGCGATTATCATTTCAACTTCGGTAACAGAGCAGGAAACCTGGGAAGCAATCTGTTCGCTGTCCATTCCCTGTTCGTATAAATCCTGAACCCTTTTCTTAAGAGAATCATTTTTTTCCTTAATAGGGGTAGAAGATTCAATAACCGGAAGCTCAACCGAATCCTGATAAACGTCTGTAATAATAAGAGGAACTTCTTTGTAAGCTGCTCCATCGCTTGTTACATTCATTTCAGGCTTTATAATGCTTTCATGTTTTTCATCAAAAAGACTTCCCTGCTCCGATTTAACCGGTTCAAAGGTAGCGTCGGGATTAATCAGCTCTGACTGTGCATTCTGTTTGGAAGCCTTTCTTGCGTTTTCAAGATAAGCATTTATATTGTTATTATAATTTTTTTTCGTTGGTTGTATTTTATTAAAGTCTCCAAAAATTGTAGAATTCTTATTTGAAAGCTTGTTGATTCTGTCTGCTTCTGCAATCATGTCGCGGAGTCTTGAAGAAGCTTCATTAAACATTTCGAGTTTTTTATCTTCTTCGTCCAATAGCTTTTGAATTCTTTTTGAAGCTTCACCGGAAAGATAAACATCGCGGTCCGTTGCCGAATCAATATCCGAAATAAATTTATTCATCTGCTCGCGTGTTTTTTCGATGATTGAGTCTGTAGAAAATATTTTTTTAAAGCGGATTAAAAAGATAATCCATAATATAAGATTTACGGCACATACACTAATTACAAATACACTCATACTCACCTCGTAATATCAATTATTGTTCCCACATAAGATTGGGCGAGCGCCTGGGAAGGTTTATTATTATCATCCGGATTTTTACTGTATGTAGTCCCTTGATTTTTTCTTTTGTTATTCTGGAAAGAGCCATTCTCCCCGTTTTTTCCATCGGCATTTACAGTATCAGATTCGCTTTTGTCGTTGTTCATTGTCTGAACTCTGGCAGAAGCTTCCAGATGTTCCTGAACCTGATTTACCTGCTGAACTGATTGAGCCAGTTGTGCTGCCTGTTCCTGCCCTGAGCTTTTGGCAACATTATTGAGATTGGAATACATTGTCTGAAGATCAATTGGAGCTATAGCCACTTGGTACCTCTTCTTCTAAGGCAGGTGGCTCATAAGGACCACGTTTGCTAAAACTCTTTTCGAAATAGAATGTTGTATTTTTAACATCCATTTTAACTTCATCCAAAACATCTCGTACATAAATCTTTACGCCGGCAAAAACAGTATCTTCAACCTTAACTTTACCAACAGCCTTTAATTCACGTAAGCGTTCCTGAATCTGTTCAATTTCCTGTGTTGCTTCTTCCATTTCCATTGCAAGAACATCTTTTCTTTGCTTAAGAGTAGTTAACTTATCTTCCTTATCCTGAGGTAATTTTTTACGAAGCTTCTTCTGCTGCTCAAGTGTCTGAATATCAAGTTCGACTGATTCTGCTTCTTTTGAATTGTCCTGCTGTTTTTTCTGCAAATCAAGAAGGCGTTTTTTAGCACGTGGATCAATTCCAACTTCGAGAATAGTTTCGGTACCTCCACCAGGAGAACCAACCTTTCGGGCACAAATCTCTTCTGTTGCAAGCAAGTGACCACCAATAATCTGTGCCTTTTTACCGCGAAGAACAATGTTTTTCATTGCGGTTACATTTGAGTTTACTATACTGTCTGTTACGATTACGTTTTCTTCAACTTCTACTGTGGCATCATTAATAAACTTAGCCCACAGTGATTTTCCGGCCTTGATAAATCCTTCGCCCTTTCCAAAAATACCGGACTGAACAACAATGTTTCCCGAAGCAATAAGACGGCTCTTGTCTACAATTCCATGAACTTCGATGTTTGTTGCTTCTACGTTATAACCTTCTTCTACAGAGCCCTTAATTACAACTGTACCAACGAACTTAATATCACCGGTCTTAACGTCAACTGCATCAAGGTACTTAACTGGTTCTACGCAGATTTTACCGCCGATGAGCATAACTTCACCGTCGATTTCGGCTTTAACTGTAACACCGTCTCTGTCGAAGCGTACGTTTGTGCCAAGCTGAATCTGAATATCCTTTCCGTTCTTTGCTTCCAGATAACGTCCAAAAATTGTCTTTCCGCCCTTTCCTCTTTCTGCTGCAATCTTTTTTGCAAGAGGCTGACCTGCAATAACGTTCTGAATCTGGTTCCATTCCTTGTAGTTAATCTGTCCTGATTCAGAAACTTTACCTCTAAGCTTTTGTGCGTCTGTTTCAAAGTTATACTGAAGGTATGCGTCTTTTCCGTCCACTGGCTTAATTGCTTCTGCAACCTCGAACGGCATGTTATAAACAGGATGGTCAACAAATTCATCAACCTTGTCCATTAAGATACACTGGTCTATTACACCCTGTGCAGAAAGGGCACGTAAGATTGAATCGCGGGAAACTTCGGCACCACTCATAGAAGGAGCTGAAACAAGGATAGAAGCCTTCATTTCATCCTTAGTTACATCAACAGTAACAAGGGCATCTCCGGCAGAAACGTGCTTGAATTTACCAACGATATTGTACTGTCCGTCTGTTCCGTTTTTAACAAATTTGCGTACAAGTGATTCATCAAATTCCAAAGTATCAGGACGCTTGATTTCTGCAACGACGTCTTTAACATCAACAGGAGTACCGTTTCCAACAGGAAGAATAACTTTGAGACATACATCCTGACCAAAATGACGAACAAAGAACAATCCGTCCTGATTTCTGTTCTGAACACCTTCTTCCAGATCGTCGTCGAAAGAAAGTCCGTCGGAAGCAAGCTTTTTAACAACTTTAATTGTAGAAGGATCCTGATAAATCTTGAGCTTCCAGTGTTTTTTACCAAGCCCTAAAATTCCATCGCTTCCTTTTTCGATAATTTCGTACTGTAAGTTGGAAACCTTTGTATCAAGCTGGACAGATGCGTCTGCTAAAGCCTCGTCGATAGTATCAGCATATACTTCAACTGAGTGAAGCTGTGAATCCAATTCGAGGCGTTTTTTCATTTCTTCGCGGACAAGTTCCAGCGTTACCATATTTTATTATATGATTCCTTTTCTGAGATTTGTAAGTTTTGCCCTTAATCTGAGGTTTGCTTTTGTATGAAGCTGAGAAATACGTGATTCACTTACTTCAAGAACTTCACCAATTTCTTTAAATGTTAAATCTTCGTGATAGTAAAGAACGATTACCATCTTTTCTTTTTCCGGTAATTCGTTTATAGCTTCTGCAATTACTTTTTTGATTTCATCTCTTTCTGTAATTACATCTGGATTTAAACTTGAAGGTGCTTCGATGCTGTTTCCGATAGACATATTGTCGTTATCGTCGCCTGCATACCACACATCGTTTAAGCTCAGGATACTTGTTCCCGAAACCTTCATAACAGTTTTATGATATTCATCTTCTGTCATGTTTAAAGAATCTGCAATTTCTGCATCCGAAGCTGTTCTTCCAAGACGTGATTCAAGAGAAGAGATTGCATCTTCGATTTCCCTTGATTTTTGTCTTACAGAACGAGGTACCCAGTCAATCTGTCTTAATTCATCAAAGATGGCTCCGCGGATTCTTGTTACGGCGTATGTCTTAAATTTAACGTTTTTTGAAGTATCGTATTTATTGATTGCATCAAGTAAACCAAACTGCCCAAAGCCAACTAAATCATCAAACTCCACGCTATTAGGCATTCCCACAGCAACCTTACCTGCGACATACTTAACGAGAGGCATATATTGTCTAATAAACTTATCTCTTATTGCGGAAGACTTTGTCTTTTTGAATTCTTCCCAGAGATCATCTTCTTCTTGTAAATCATTTATAGGCATACGCTTTCACCTTTTTTATGTTTCTGCTGATAATACCGAGCTGATTGCTTTTGCAATCAATTCTGTATTCTGCATGTTTTCACCATCAACTTTTTGTTTACTATTTCCATATGAAGGCTCTGAAATACCAGAACCGTCATATCCAAATCCATCGTTTGTGTTTGTTTCGGTCTTTTCCATTACATATTCATCCATGTCCGGAAGAACATCAAGGTCGCCGCCACCAGAAGATGCAGGCTGAACCTTTGGAGCACTTTCATCTACTGTCTGAATTTCTTCAATCTCTTCGAGCTCTTCTTCATCATTATTAGATTTAACTTCCGAAGGTTTAACAGATTCTGTGCCCGAAAAGTTTTTATATGTTTCAAGATTTCTAACCGGAATAAAGCCCTGATTGTCGGGAGTAACTGAATCGTTTAACTTTGATTCCTTTTTTGCAGAAGCATCCAGATCTGAGTCATTAAGCATCTGATGATTTTGTCCTACTGAATATCTGTTTACGCTTTCTGTTCTGTCTAATTCCTGATCTTCGATTGTGATATCAACATTGTTTCCGACTGTATTTGAATGAGAAGGTGCAGCTGCTACAGTAGTTGTTGCGGCCTGAGACAAAGACTGGGAATTATCTACGGCGAGTAAGGTTTTAAATGCAAATGAAACTCCAAAGCCTAAAAGCGCAAAGCCTGCGGCCCATCCGAGTGCCATGAATAAAACCCTGAAAAATCCTGAATTAGAAAAAATACCGAAAATGAGAGATAAAACAAAGCCAGTAACTGCAAAAGAAACAATTGTCTTAGTAGTGTGCAATTTTTACCTCCCAATAAAAATTCGTTAATACATTATACATCATAATGTATAAAAATCATAGTAAAATTTTCTATATAAGGTTTATGCCTTAGGTTTCTTACTCAAAAACTTCTTTAAGAATGTTGAAACACCGTCGTTGTATTCAGGTTCAGTCTTTTCGATTTTTCCTACAATGTGCTTCATACAAACAGAAGGTTTAGAAGTAGGATTTACAAAGATGAACGGTTTTTGTCTGATTACAGAAGCCTGAACAACAGGATCCTCGTAAACAAATCCAAGATATTCAACCTTATAATTCAAGAACTGACCTACGATATTGATGATTCTTTCTGAAATACGCTTTCCTTCGTCTGCAGAATGAACTCTGTTTACAATGAGCTTGATATCTACAGGGCGGTCTACGATTTCTGTTGTAATGATTTTGATGATTCCGTATGCATCTGTAATTGCTGTTGGTTCCGGAGTTGTAACAACAAATACTTCGTCAGCGGCAGCTACAAACTGAAGTACGTTATTTGCAATACCTGCACCTGTATCAATAATGATGATATCTGCATTTCCAAGTGAAGCAAACTGTTTTGCAAAGTAATCAAGCTCGTCTACGCTCAGGTTTGCAATCTTTGAAAATCCGTTTGCACCGGCAATAAACTTAATACCAAATTCAGTATCGATTATGATATCCTTCATGGTCTTTTTCTTGTTTATTACATGCATGAGGTTATAGGTTGGTACAATGTTTAGAAGAACATTGACGTTGGCCATACCAAGGTCTCCGTCTATAAGGATTACTTTTTTACCCAGCTGGGCGTAAGCAATGGCCATGTTAACTGCAAAGTTAGTTTTACCAACACCCCCCTTACCGCTGGTTACGGCGATAATTCTTGTAGTGTGCTTCTCTGCCTTTGGTGCCGAGCCATCCTGCATTAATTCTCTTAATTCTTCTGCCTGTTCTTCCATACTATTTTTCTCCAAAATGGTCTTCGATATGGATTCTGTCAATATCAAAGCCGCTTAAATTTTTTAAGATATCAATTACATCAGCTTTCTTGATATTACGTGGAACGCGCTGTCCGTCTGTAATATAAGAAATGCTTTTATGTCTTTCCCATAAAACACTGATGATGTTTCCAAATTGTTTTGTTTCATCACATTTTGTGACAATTACCGACGAGTAATCAAAAGGCTCATAATTACGGAAAATGTTATGAAGATCGCTCGCCTTGGTAGACGCACATACAGAAAGATAAATTGTAGGATTCATTTTTACGTCCAGAATATTTTTCATCTCGCTGATGTGAGTTGCATCGTTAGGGCTGTAGCCGCTTGTATCAATAAAGATGTAGTCTACGTGCTCTTTGTATTCTTCGTAAATCTGTGCTACATCCTCTGCTGTTTCTGCTTTGAGTACATTTTTATTAAGGATTTCTCCAAACTTTGCAAGCTGTTCAAGGGCACCTACACGCATTGTATCAATTGTTACAATACAAATTTCAGGATTAGTTATTTTTTTTGTTTTTGCATCCAAGATTGAATTGGAAGCAAGCTTTGCAATTGTCGTTGTTTTTCCAACTCCTGTAGGTCCTACAATGATGATTACGTGAGGAGGACGCACAACTCTTTCGGGAGCAATTTCGATTGATTCACCAATCCAGTCTACAACATAGCGTTCTACAAGTTTAAAATCTTCAAGCTGTTCTAAAGAAAACTGTGAACGGATTTTTTCTGTAATCATTCTGATGTATGGAAGTGTGAATTCATTTTCTGCCAAAAGATTTTCTATTTTTGTGATTGTTTCAGGAGTGTCTTCTGATTTATTCTTCATGGTTATTCCCATAGAAGCAAGCTGACTTGTCATTTCCTGAATCTGAGTAGACATCTGGTTTAATGTATTTGTAAGTAAAACATCCTTTTGCTGCTGTAAGATTGCATCCCTGTTTTTCTGAAGACGTTCTTCTTCCGAAGCTTTTTTCTGTTCTGAATAATAATTTGTATCGTTATCGTAAATCTTTTTGTGAGGAACTGTGTAAGTAACAACCTGAACTTCCTTCTGTCTTAAACCAAAAAGTCCTACATGCTTTAATTTTGTTTCCTTACTTTCGATTTTGTAATCATTACCATACTGGGCATAAAGCTTTTGTCTGCATTCTGCTAAAGTGTCGGCTTCTATTGTCTGTCTAATTTCATTTTCAAACTGCATACGTTTTTATTCCTCACCATCAGTAATTTCATCAACGATTTCGATTTTTACAGAGCGACCTGCCCCATACAATTCCATATCAGAAAGAACAACTACGCCAGGCATTTCCCTTTCGATTGAAACATGCACAAGCTGACGAATGGCACTTACACAAAGGATAATCGGCTGATATCCCTTTTCGTTTACACGAGCCAGCGAACCGCTTATTGCAGAAATCCACTTTCTCTGATCTACAGGGTCAAAGGCAACATAAGGTCTTGATCCATCCTCCGGAATGTAAGCATGGTTTTGAACCAATTCCGAAAGTCCCTGGGAAAGTCGCATAACCCTGAGCTTTTTATCTTCAGGATCTGCATACTGCATACAAATCTGTAATCCAAGAGCCTGACGAACCTTTTCTGTAAGTTCCCAAGGATTTTTTGAAATGCCTGCGTAGTTTGCAAGAGTTTCCAGAATAGTAACGATGTTTCTGATAGAAACCTTTTCTTCCAGAAGATTCTGCAAAACCTTTTCGATCTGTCCGTAAGAAAGCTTGGCTGTATTCAAAACTTCGTCTACAAGAACAGGGTTCTTTTCTTTAACTGTATCGAGAATAGCAGAAACTTCCTGACGACCGAGCATCTCTGCTGCATGGGCACGAATGATTTCTGTAAGGTGGGTTGCGATAATTGTTGGTGGGTCTACAATTACGTAACCTGCACTTTCGGCTTCTGACCTTCGGTCTTCCGGTAACCAGATTGCATCCATTCCAAAAGCAGGGTCCTTGGTTTTTTCGCCCTGAATCGGATTTATAACAGAACCGGTATCCATACACATATAATATCCAAGACGGATATTTGCATGGCCGGCTTCAATTCCCTTAATTTTAAAACTGTAGTCGTTTGGATCAAGAGTCATGTTATCCTGAATACGAATCTTTGGAATAACAAAACCCATATCAAGCTTTGCTTCGTTACGGATACGTGTAATGCGTTCCAGAAGCTCAGCACCTTTTTCTTTACTAACAAGAGGAATAAGTGCATAACCAAGCTCAAGCGAAAGAGAATCCAAAAGAGGAATCTTTTCTGCATCTGCACTTGCTGCCGCTCCCTGCGCCTGCTTTCCTTCTTTTTCCTGAAGCTTTTCTGCTTCCCTCTTTTCCTGGGTTCTTGAAAGTCTGAAACCGATGAAAATGAAAATTCCGCCAATCGGGAACAAAAGCCATACACGAAGAGGTATTGCTGCAACACAAAGAATTGCACCAACGATTATGTACATATGACCGGATCTTGTAAAATCCTGTTCAAGCTGCTGGCCCAGAGGTTCATCTGTTTTAGTACCAGTTACAAGTAAACCGGTTGCAAAAGAAATGATTAAGGATGGCAGCTGTGACATAAGACCGTCACCGATTGTGAGTGAAGAATAAACTGCAAATGCTTTTGAAGCATCAAGGTTATATTTTGCGTTTGTAACCCCGACTATAACACCGCCTAGAAGGTTTACAACTGTAATAAAGATACCAGCCTTTACACTACCGCTAACGAACTTAGAAGAACCGTCCATGTTAGAGTAAAAGTCAACTTCCTTACGGATGGCATCTTTTAATCTGAGTGCTTCCTGGTCATCAATAATTCCGGCATTAAGACGGTTATCAACATCAAAGTATTTCTGGGTCATGGAATCAAGACTGAATCTTGCTGCAACTTCTGATACACGTCCAGAACCCTTTGTAACTACGAGAACCTGAACAACAATCAAAATGATAAAGATTACAAATCCAAGAACAATATTCTTGCCGGCAACGATTTCGGCAAAGGCTTGTACCATGCTGCTCTGAGCGGCCTTGTCGGCACCGTTATTCATCAAAATCAATCTTGTAGAAGCAACGTTTATACCAAGGCCGAACATTGTCTGGAACAAAATAATTCTTGGAAATGTCTGGAAATCAGAGGCACGAGGCGTATTTAAAACTGCAAGAAGAACAACAAAGCTTCCGGCAAGGTTTAAAATCATAAATAAGTCGATAAGAATTTTAGGGATTGGAATAAAAATGAGAAGTACTATTGCTACAACTAAAACAGCAACATAATTTTTTGAAATGAAATTCGAAATTTTCCCTCGACCTTCGTTTGCCATTAGTCCCCACCCAGCAAATTATCTTAAGAAGAATATTTATCTAAATGACTGTATATAAGAGAAATCGCCTTATAATACGTCTCTGGTATTATAGCACCAACTTGCGTTTCTGTATATAGTCCACGTGCAACTGGTTTATTTTCCACAATTGGAACGTTATTTTCAGTTGCGATTCTCCTCATGGTTAAAGCCAGCTGATCTTCTCCCTTTGCCGTAACCTTTGGAGCTTCATCACCCTGCGTAACATCGTATTTTAATGCAACCGCAAAGTGTGTAGGGTTTGTAATTACTACATCGGAAGCGGCAACTGCCTTTGGAATATTCTGCGATAAAAGCTGCTGCTGCATCTGTCTGAGCCTTGATTTTACTTCAGGATCACCTTCGAGTTCCTTATACTCTTCCTTTACTTCCTGCTTTGTCATCTTCATAGACTCACGGAATTCCCTTCTCTGGATAAAATAATCCGGGATGGAAATAACAAGAAAAAGCACTGCAACAATCAATAAAAGCTTTGCAGCCATGGTTGCGATTTTTCCGATTGCATTAAAAATCTGTCCGTTTTTGATGATTTCGATTAAAACATATATATCGTCGCTTATCAAAAAGAAAGCGATGATTACGATTACAGTTACCTTTAACATTGACTTTGCAATATTAAAAAGACCCTTTCCAGAAAAAAGAGTTTTACGGAAGAACTCTCCAAAACGCGGAATAATATTCGAAAACTTTGGCTGTATTGGTTTTAAGCTGAAAACAATTCCCCTTGTCTGAATAACGTTTCCGATAAATGCAGCAAGGGCTCCAACCAAAGCCACCGGAATAACGATTTTAAATATCTCTACAAGGAAAAATGACATTAATTTAGGGTCATTTATATAAACATCATGGCATTTATTAAAATAGAATGTATAAATTTGTATACACTGTGATAAAATGTATCGGCCTAAGAAGATGAGCATAACGACGCAAAGAAGTATTACAAGCGCAGAACTTACTTCCTGACTTTTTGCGACACGGCCTTCCTTTCTGGCCTGCTCTAATTTGTACTCCGACGGTTCTTCGGTTCTTCCTTCGTCTTCGGCAGCCAACTACTTTATTCCCCCGCTTATCCTGGTAAATAAGGTTTCTAAAAATCCAAATCCTTTAACAAACGAATTGATAAAGAAATCACACATGTATGGTAATAAGGTTGCAATCAGATAAAACGAAACTAAAATCATAATCGGAAAACCTTCGGAAAGGAGGTTCATCTGAGGAGCAGCCTTAGACAAAAGTCCTGTACAAACAGAAATTAAAAGAAGGGTTCCCATCAAAGGAAGTGAAATTACTAAAGCATCTGCAAAAAGCTTTGTAAGGCCAGAGAGCATAAACTTTACAAAATGCTCGTTATTGGTAACTACACTAAATGCATTAAGGCTTTTAAAGCTTGTAACAAGTCCACCTAAAAAGAGGCGCTGAAACCACTGGCACTGAATAAAAATGTAAATGGCCATGAAGTTAAAAAACTGTCCCATCAAAGGGTTTTCAACCTGGGCTAAAGAGTCGTAAGTACTTGCTGCACTAAAGCCCATCTGAAAGGCTGTAAACTGTCCGGCTGTACTAAAGGCTCCGAATATAATCGTAATATAAAAACCAAGTACAACTCCGATTAAACCTTCTCCTGCTAAAACCAAAATATAATAAATTGAAAAGGCTCCGTCTGGGTTATAAAAATCCTTATAGGCAGAAAAATCAAGAGTGCTGAAAATAAAAAAAGCCATGTATCCGGCAAGTGCGATTTTTACAATTCTTGAAACCGAACGCATGGAAAATAACGGCAGGGTCAAAAGCATGGCAAAGCATCGAACATAAACCAGGAGGAAAACAGGTGCTCTTGAAAGGATACTGTCTATCATCAGCCTTTACCACCTACCCCGCAACTTGAGGTATCATCTGGAAGATTCTGATTGTGTATTGAGAAAGTGATGCGAACATTGTTCCTCCAAGAAGTGCAATCATTAAAAGAATTACAATCAGCTTTGGAAGAAAAGTTAATGTCTGTTCCTGAATTGAAGTTACTGCCTGAAGAATTGCAACAATAAGACCAACAATTAAAGCAACGATTAAAATTGGTGCTACTAAAGAGATTGTCTGAGTTACTGCTCCGCGCATTAAAGAAATTACCTGACCTAAACTCATCTAAGCCCCCTAACGCGCCACAGACAGGAACAACTGCTGTGTTAATAATCCCCATCCGTCTACTAAAACAAAGAGAATAAGCTTGAACGGCATGGAAATCTGAACCGGCGGGAGCATCATCATACCCATTGCCATGAGGATGCTCGCCACGACCATATCTATAATGATAAACGGTATGTATAGCAAAATACCTATTTTAAATGCAATTGTAAGCTCGTGGATGATGTAAGCAGGAATTAAAATATAAGTTGGAACATCATCCTTTGTTTTTGGCTTTTCCATCTTAGCCATGCTCATAAAGGTTTTGATATAACTTGTATCATCGGACATCTGCACGAACATAAAATCCCTGATTGGTGCTTCTGCCTGCTTGTATGCTTCTTCTATACCAACTTTTCCGTCGGAAAGCGGCTTTAAGGAATTGTCGTAAATCTTTGTAAAGGTTGGCCACATGATAAAGATTGTCATAAAGAAAGCAATACCGTTTAATACTGCTGTTGGCGGAACCTGCTGGAGCGAAAGTGCTCTTTTAATAAAATCAAGTACTATTGAAAATCTTAAAAAACAGGTTACTAAGATTAAGATACTTGGCGCCAGAGAAAGGATTGTAAGAAGAATTAAAAGTCTTACGGAAAAAGCAACTTCGTTTCCCGAGCGTGGTTCTGTAATCTGCACTGCAATGTTGGGAACCTGTAAAGGACGTGCATCATTTTGCATTTCTGTTGTTCCCTGAGGCGCACGAGGAGCCTGCTGTGCAAAAACAGAAAGCGGAGAAAAAAGAAGAATTGCCATTAAAAATAATACTTTGATTTTACCTTTCATTTTTTACCTGCGTATCTTCTCTTTTATTTTTAGAAAGATTATTAATCTTTTTTTCTGCATCATCAAAAATATTTTTCTTGTCGCGAGGACCATTTGGCATAAACATATCAAGCACGTCGCTAAAGTTCATAGGCTTTTTGACTGTCTGCTTTTTGTCAAAGTTTAAATTCAAGGCATCTACAAGCTCTTTATCTTCAAGCTCGCCGATTAAATTTATACCGCCGTCTGTTACGCCCAAAATATATGCATGTTCAAGTAAGGTTACTATTTCGATAGATTTTCCAGGAGAAAGAGTTAATGAAGAAACACGGCGCAAAAAGTCATCATCACTTTTGGAAATATTACTCTTTCTTTTAAAGAACCACATAAGGCCGTAAATAACAGCGATTATGAGGATTAAAAAAACAATCATTTTTACGATTGTGCCGAATGATGAAGGAGATTTAAATTCTATATCTGTTCCGGGATTATCAGAAAAATAATCATCAACTTCTGTAGAAGCCGGTGTTTGAGAATTATCTGTTATTTCTGCAGTCTGATTAGACTCTGCATTTTGATCTGCATCTTGAGAATAAAAATTAAAAGACACAGCAAATATTAATAATACTGCTGTTAAAAGTTTTTTAGACATCACCAATTTTTCCCACCCATTAAAATCGGTTATATATATTTTTTAGTAATTGCTTAGCTTAATTCGTTTACGCGTTCCATTGGAGAAAGGATTTCGGTTACACGAACACCAAAGTTTTCGTCGATGACTACAACTTCTCCCTTAGCAATTGGTTTATGGTTTACAAGAATATCAACTGGTTCACCGGCAAGCTTATCAAGCTCGATGATTGTACCTTCGCCCATACCAAGAATATCTTTGATAGATTTCTTTGTACGACCAAGTTCTACAGTCATTTCCATGAAAACATCCATAATTAAACCGATGTTTCCCTGTTCTCCGCCTGCTACTCCAGTAGAAAGTGTTGGATATTGTAAAGACTGAACATTAGGAACATTCATTCCCATGTTTACACCCATATTATTTGGCATCTGCATACCCATATTAGGCATCTGCATCTGCATTCCCATATTTGGCATCTGATTACTCATTTGAGCTCCCATCATATTTCCCATTGGATTTGGAGCAGCCATTCCTCCGCCCATGCCAGCTGCCATATTTCCCATACCAGCCAATTCCTGAACTGGTTCTTCACCTGCATTACCACCTAAAGCTGTAGACATCTTTTCGGCAATATCGCCTCCAAGACATTCCCACAATGTGTAGGCTGTTCCGTCTAATGTTAAAGGATAACTTGTTAATACAAATTCTCCCTGAGGGAACATAATCATTGCTTTAGATTCGTTTGAAGTTTCTGGTGAACCGTTTGCAAGTCCAGGAAGCTTTCCTGTAGCATCAAGTGCATTAATCTGTGCGCTTGTATGTGTTGCAACAAGTTCAGAAACTACAGAAAGAACAACATCATCAACATCTGCTGTTTCTTCTTTATTTACAAGAGAGAATACTTTTAAGGCAAAGTCAGATGACAAAAGGTACATGTGGCTTCCCTTTGCTCCCTCTGTATAATCCATAGAAACCGAAATAACTACTTCAGGAAGTTTAGAAAGAACTTTATCTCTATCTGTGAGTTCTGCAACAGGATTCTCAACTTTAAATGCAGCTCCAGTATATTTGTTGATATTCTCTTCGAGCTTACCTTTTAAGTCATCAGCAAGCTTCTGCAAAGTAGAGATATCAATACTGTAATTTGGGCCATTTCCAACATGACCAGATGAGTTTAATCCATCGATTGCAACACCTGAAAGCAATGCATCAATTTCGTCTTGTGAGATAGCACCATCACTCATATGTTTCTTCTCCTTCTACAGAAAGTTCTTCAAATTCTTCTGAATCCTGATCTTCCATTTTTCCGGTTATTTGTACTGCCATTTTCTTGCCAACAACACCTGGCTGACAATAAAACTTCTTCTTATTTCCAACGCTAAGGGATAAAGGATCCCCAACTTTAATACTAGATAAACGCACTACATCTCCAACTCTGAGCGAAAGTACATCGCGAATCGGGAGGTTGATTGTGCCGATTTCTGCTACAACATCCATATCTACAGATGAGAGCTGACCTTTAATTGTTCCAAGATACTGTGTGGTTGAACTTCTTCTTACAGATGAGAACCAGAACTGTGATGAAAGTTTTGAAATAATTGGTTCAATTGTAAGATATGGAATACAGAAATTCATCATTCCTTCTTCGTCTCCAACCTTTGTATCCAATGTTACAAGAACGACCATTTCTGTTGGAGGTACGATCTGTGCAAACTGAGGGTTTGTTTCAATCTGTGCAAATCGTGGGCGCAAGTCGATTACCTGAGTCCATGCTTCACGCATATTTGCAAGAATACGAACGATAACGCCTTCCATTACTTCCTGTTCAATATCAGTTAAGTCACGGTTTTTGTTTCCGCTTGTAGCACCACGTCCACCAAAAAGACGGTCTATCATACAGAAGGTAATTGCAGGGTCAATTTCCAATACCGCATTACCTTTTAAAGGATCCATATTGATTACAGCTAAGGTTGTTGGTGTTGGGATAGAACGGATAAATTCCTCATAAGTGAGCTGATCTACCGAAGCAACGTGTACATGAACCAAAGAACGGAGCTGTGCAGACAAAGAAGTTGTTGTTAAACGAGCAAAGGTCTCATGCATATTTGAGACCGTACGCAACTGTTCCTTTGAGAATTTGTCAGGACGTTTGAAGTCATATATCTTAATTTTTCGGGCATTATTGACCGGTTTAAAATCATCAGATTCAGTATCGCCTGAACTGATTGCACTTAATAACTGGTCAATTTCATCCTGAGATAAAACCTCATTCATGCACTTCCACCTTATCCAATATTATTTCTGTTTAACTACATCCAGCTGATTAAAGCTTACTGCACGAATCTTAGAACCGCTTAATACTTTATCATTAATACCGTTCTTGATTTCTACTATAAACTTTTCTTCATTAGCAGGATTTTCCAACTCATCTGCCATTTTAGATCTGAAATAAAGTCGTAAGAACTGTTTTATTTCAACCATTCTGTTTGTAATTTCTGCAGAACATTCCTTATCATCTTTTTTATATCCAAGATAAACGTCTACACGAACTGTAGCAGGCACATCATCAACTGTGAATACCTGGAACATTCCGAGAGATTTATACCAGTCGTATATTTCGCGAGTACCTGTATATTCTTCTGTTACACTTGATGGATTGAAAGAGTCGTTTGTAGAGCCTTTATTTACAATTTTGATTGTAATAACACAAACAACTACAATGAGAATAATAGCTGCGAGGCCAATAGCAACCCATTTCAAGAGATTTGGTAAGAAACCAGAACCACCTTTTTTTACAGGAGCTTCCCCAGCACCATTGTCGTCAAGATTTAATTCTTCATCATCTGCCATTTTCCCCTCCAGCAAATAATTCATTATATGATAACATTAAAAATGTCCTTCGTCTAGAATAATAATATCTACACGTCTATTATAAGCCCGTTCCTCAGGAGTATCGTTTGAATACTTAGGACGGGTATCCGCATAACCAGCAACGGAGAAACTTTTCTCCTCTACTCCATAATCGGCAAGATAATGCAAAACATTAATTGCACGTTGAGCAGATAATTCCCAGTTGCTAGGAAAGCCTACATTTTTTCCGTTTTCGTCCAGAACAACCGGAACAGGAGTATCATCTGTGTGACCTTCTATTCTGAAGCGTCTGTCCTTTACTTCTTCGGAATTAAAGAAATCTGAAAGACGCAAAAGGGTGTCTCTTGTTTCTTCTATATTTAATTCAGCGCTTCCTTCGTCAAAGAATGAATCTGAAAGAAGTGTTATGATAAGTCCGCGTTCATCACTTGTAACTGTAATTCTGTTTGATTTTACATCCGGAGCAAAAAGACTTACTGCCTTCTTTTTTGCATTACCAAGAGAGCGTCCTTTTTCTGTAGAAGGAAGTGAGTTGATGTTGTTACCTAAGTCAGAAAGCATACCTGCAGAAAGTGACATACCACCCGAGGTTGTTTCGGTTTCTGTCATTTCCAGAGACTGAGTAATAGTGGCAAGCTGTGTTGTATCTACTTCCGAAGGGTTATAGAGCATAACGAAGAAACACAACATAAGAGTAATCATGTCACCGTAAGTACCCTGCCAGGCAAGAGATGGTTTTTGTGGTTCTTTTGCTTTCTTTGCCATTTATCCGCCTAGTCCTTTAATACATCCGATTCGATTGCTTTTCTTGTTACAGGATCAAGATAAGTAAGAAGCTTCTGTGCCATAATACGTGGGTTTTCACCGGCCTGAATGGCAAGTACACCTTCTATAATCATTTCCTTTGAACGAATTTCCTGAGAGTTATGTGCAAGAAGTTTTGTAGAGAATGGAGCGATTAACCAGTTGGCCATCATAGATCCGTAAAGTGTTGTTACGAGCGCAACCGCCATGTTAGGACCGATAGATGATTTATCTTCGAGGTTACGAAGCATACCAATAAGACCAAGTACGGTACCCATCATACCGAAACCTGGAGCATATCCAGCCCATGCATTCAAAAGTCCGATCCATTCCATGTGGCGTGATTCAACCTGGTTCATTTCGTTTTCCATGATTGCACGAATAATGTTTCCGTCTGTACCGTCTACTACGAGGCGAAGTCCCATCTTCATAAAAGGATCTTCAAGATCATCAAGTCCGTCTTCCAGAGCAAGAATACCTTCACGGCGGGCTTTTTCAGAAAGGGCCTGCATATTGATTACGATATTTTTTTCACCAAAATCAGGGATTTTAAAAGCTCTTCCCATTACCTTAAGCATACCAATACACTTTTTTAATGGGGCTGCTACGAACATAGCAAAATAAGAACCACCAATGGTCATGAACATAGAAGGTACGTCGATAATACCCATTATTTCACCACCAGAAGTAATAACAGACATGACAACCATGGCTGCTCCACCAAAAATACCCAAGAATGTAGCTATATCCATTATAAGACCTCTTGCTTATCAATACCTATTTTGCGACGGTATTCAATAATCTTTTTTATAATATCTTCGGGGGAATTTCGGACAATGATCTTTTTGCCAGATAACATAGTGAGAGTTAAATCTGGAGTAGCTTCCATACTTTCGATCATGTGCGGATTCACCCAATATATTTTCCCATCTAACCGCATTACATCAATCATATTTTATGGTTCCAAATATATATCCCTGAAGAACCCAGTGATATATATTTAAATAAATTTATATCACTTCTATTATAATCGGAATTATTTTTATTTCAATAAATATATTTTTTTCATGGGCTGATTTTTGAAATTTTTAGCCCAAAATGTATAAATTTTCGTTATTATGCATTTTTTTATTACATTTTTTTAAACAGAGATTATAATTAGACTAGGATTTACAGGAATTATGGAAGACACAAACGCTAAAATTTTTATTATCGAAGACGAAGATTCAATCTCAAAGCTTATAAGCATGTACCTGCAGAAGGAAAAAATGAACACAAGCGAGTTCCAGACTGCAGAAGAAGCTTTAAAACAGATTAAAGAAAATAATATACCGGACCTCATCATTCTGGATTTAAACCTTCCTGGGATGAGTGGTTTTGAATTTCTTGAACAGTTCAGAAAGGAAAACAAAAAGACTCCTGTTATTATTGTTTCTGCCCGTGATGCAGATGAAGATATTATTCAGGGACTTGGCTTTGGTGCAGACGACTTTGTTACAAAACCATTTTCTCCACGAGTTTTGGTTGCAAGGGTTCAGGGGATATTACAGCGTCATCTTCTTCTTTCTACTCCGGCAGAAGAATGTATCAACTTTGGAGAATACACACTTTTATTAAACAGTTGCGTTCTTAAAAAAGGCTCAAAAAAGATTCCTCTTTCTACAAAGGAATACGAAGTACTGGAATACTTAATCAAAAATGCAGGAAAGCCTCTTTCTCCGGAAGTTATTTACAATGATGTCTGGAAGGTTCCATTCGGCGATATTACAGCAGTTGCAGTTTACATCCAGCGCCTTAGAAAAAAGCTAGAATCAGAAACTTCAAAAATTGAATATATTAAAACTGATTTTGGAAAGGGTTATACTTTTAACAAAGAGTGCATTAAATAACCATGACAATTAAAAAGCAGTTTGTAATTTTAGCAACAATCATCATTACTCTTCCCATTTTGAGTGCCCTTTTTATCTTTGTACAAAATTATATCCGCTCTTCGGAACGGGTTTTAATCCGCGAGGTTCAGGAATTAAAAAACACCTCAAGCGACCTTTATACAAAGGATGAATGGCATAAAATCAGACAGTATATAAACGGACTTCCTCCTGATGTAGAAACAATTTTAGTAAGCGGAAACGGTGATGTTTTGATTTCTACCGTACCAGAGATTAAAAAGGAAAATACTTTTTCTGTAAATCAGCTTTGGACTGTAATCAGCCAGACAAGTGATATTTATTATTACCAGTACACTTCCCTCAACTTTGAATCTGCCAAATGTTATTTTATTACGCGCGTTCCAAAAATTAAAAAACCAATGGAAAAGCGGCCGAACATCATTACTTCGCTTTTAATCTTTTTGATGTTTATTGTGCTTATCTGCGTGTGTATCCTTATTAAAATCTTTAAAAACATTTCGCGTTCCATCATCTCTCTGGAAAAGAAAACCCAGGATGTAGCAAACGGTGAATTAAACGTAGCGATTGATTCTGCAGATACAAAAGGTTCCAACGAAATATCATCGCTTTCCAAGAGTATTGAAAAAATGCGCTGCTCTCTGGTAGAGGCTCAGAATCAGAAAAATAAATTCATTATGGGAATAAGCCACGATTTAAGAACTCCTGTTGCAATCATCAAAGGATATACAGAAGCACTTTCAGACAGCATGATAAGCGACAAGGATGAAATCAAACAGACTTACAATCTTATTTTCCAGAAGGCTACCCAGCTTGAATCTATGATAGACACCCTCATCAACTACATGAAGATGAACAACATAGAAATTCGAGAGCAGCTTAAGATGAATAACATCACTGCCCTAATAAAAACCTTCTGCAAGGAATCAGAGCTTTCTGCAAGTGTATTTAAAAGAAAGGTTCTTTGCCAGATTGATTTACAAAACGATATTTATGTTCCTTTGAGCCCGCAGCTTTTAAACAGAGCCTTTGAAAATCTTTTCAGTAATGCCATAAGATACACTAAGGAAAACGACCTTATTACATTAATGGCCTACGAAAAAGATTCTAAAATTTATTTTATTGTAAAGGATAACGGCGTTGGAATTAATAAAGAAGATATTTCCAACATATTTGATATTTTTTACAGGGGAACAAATTCAAGGCGCGAAGAAGGAATGGGAATCGGTCTTAGTGTTGTAAAAAATATTATAGACACACACGGCTGGACAATCGGTGTTGAATCAGAAAAAGACAAGGGAACTGAATTTACAATTACAATTCCATACTCGAAAGAAACTGATTCAAAAACAAAAGCCCCTGAGAGTTCAGAGAATAAATAACATCCCCGTCTGTTTTTTTAATGCTAACAAGAGCTTTTTTATTCCATTCTTCAAACTGTTTAATTATGGAAGATGGAAGAGCCTGGTTAAATATGTTTTTATAATGAACTGCGCTTATACCAGAAGTTTTTCTAAGGCCCATCATAAAATATTCAAAAATTGATGTTTTTTTGTCTATATTTTCGACAGTTTCATAATCAGAATCACTTGGGCTATCTTTTTGCCATGTAAGGATATAGCGTTCTATATCGGTTGTGTTTGTCCATCTTTTTCCGCTTCCGTCTGCCTCATACACAGTGCCTGTTCCACCACTTCCGGCTCCTATGTAATCCTCGTGGTTCCAGTAGCTTAAATTATGCCGGCATTCTTTTCCCTTTTTACAGAAGTTTGAAATTTCATACTGGGCATAACCGTTTTGTTCCAAAAAAGTCTTTCCCTTAAGCCACATTGAATCAGCCTTATCAAAATCGTAAGGGAGCTTTGACGTAAATACTTCTTTTCCAAGCGGAGTTTCTTCTTCGAGCGTTAGTGAATAAAGTGAAATATGATCGGGATTATAGTCTATAATAGTTTTAAGATTATTTATAAAGGAGTCTTCTTTTTCAAAAGGTAGTGCGCTTATTAAATCAAGGGATAAACTTTTCTTCCAGTTTTCCTTTAATATTTTTAAGGCACTTAAGTTTTCTTTTACTCCTGCCCTTCTTTTTACATATTCAAGCACCTTCTGGTCTAAAGACTGAATACCGCAGGAGATTCTTGTAACAATGGAATTATTAAAAAAGCCTATGAGAGATTGTGTAATGTCATCCGGGTTCATCTCTACTGTAAACTCATAATCCTTTGTAAACTCAAGGCAACCGGATAAATAATCAAACAAAGAAGAAAACTGTTCTATGCTTAAAAGACTTGGAGTTCCGCCTCCGATATAAACTGATTTACATAGTTTTGAGCCGTATTCTTTTATACGGAATGAGATTTCGTTTTTAAGGGCCTGGATGTATGTGTCCGGAACAAGAGTTTCTTTATTACACTTAATACTGAAAAAATCACAATAAGTGCATTTTGAGATACAAAAAGGAATATGAATATAAAGTGAAAAAGCTTTTTTATTCAATTTATTAAAGACTGATTATTTTAAACCTTTGAATGATTTAAACGGCCAGTAGCAAAGAAGCGCTGTTCCGCCGAATCTTTTTTGAGAAACAGGTCCCCAGATTCTTGAGTCTGTGCTTGAAAAACGATTGTCGCTCAAAACAAAGTATTCATCGTCTCCAAGAGTAAACTCTTCAAAGTCTCCTGTAACACCAATGGATTCATCCCAGCCAGGAACAGATTTACAGAAGGTAATATTGTAGGTGTGATCCGAAAGCTCGAATTCTGTTAAAAAGTGTCTGTTTCCCTGAGGTCTTACATATAGCTTATAATCTTTCATATAAAGAGTGTCGCCGGGAAGTGCTACAACTCTTCTAAGCTGTTTATTTGTACCAGGAATTTCAGGATCAGAAGTTAGGTTTATCTGTCTTGCAGTGAAAAAATAAACAAAGGCATTGGCAATTTTTTTAAACACGTTTGAATTAAGATTGGTTCTCTGTTCCAGAAGAACTATATCACCTCTGTGAGGATTTTTTAAAAGAGGAGTTACAAAAACAAGTCCTTTTTCCGGAATATCAGGATTCATTGAGTCTGCGTTCTGTCTTACCGGGAACAAAACAATGTTGGTTACGATTGCAATAAAAATAATGGCAATTGTAAAAGAAAGGATGATTTTGATATTACGGTTTTTAATCTGTTTTCTTAATGTGTAAGAATATTCTAATGCCTGGCGATTCATAGATAAATAAATTCCCCTGTTTCTATAAAAATAGCATAAAGAAAAGTAACTTACAATAACAAAATTTGTTAAATTGTAAACTTGAAACCATTTCTACTATGCCTTATAATGAAAATAGTATGTCAGAAGGAAAAAAAGTTATTGCAGAAAACAGAAAAGTTCGATTTGACTATTTTATCGAGGAAACTTACGAATGCGGAATTGCGCTCGAAGGTACAGAGGTAAAATCAGTTAAGAACGGAAACATCTCTTTTCCAGACAGTTTTGCCGAAATTATTAATGGTGAAGTGTGGGTAAAAAATTTACACATCAGCGAATATGCTTTTTCATCCATTTTTAACCATAATCCGGACAGGCCAAAGAAACTGCTCTTGCATTCTGAGGAAATTAAAAGAATTACAAGAAAAGTTGAAGAAAAAGGTTACACTTTGGTTCCTGTGGAGTTTTATTTAAAGAACGGCAGAGTTAAAGTTACACTTGGAGTTTGTAAGGGTAAAAAACAATACGACAAGCGTGCAACTATTAAAGACCGTGATATTAAAAGGGAGATTCAGAGGGAATTTGCCGGTAAGCTCAGAGGTTAGTTTGGAAAGATTCAAAAGAGTATTAAAGACATGTTCAATAATTCTCATTTTTTCATTAACTTCAGTTTTAAGTGCTCAAAGCGTCATCAAAATTGACTACTGGGGTGTTGTTGCTTCAGAAGTAGATGCAAACATGTACAAGATGACAAGCGACCTTTATTATACCCAGCTCTGCGAAATCCCGCTCTTTTCTGTTACAGACAAAAGATCAGATAAACAGCTCACTGCTGCACCTTCCCAGGATAATTTTTCTCCAAATACACTTTCTTTTTATGCAGTTATAGAAAAAGAGGGAGATTCAAAATGGATTTCCACCTTCTATGTAATAAACAAGGGAACTTCCAATAAAAAAGCACAGTCAAAGGAATACGACTCATATTATAAAATCCTTACAGAACCAAAGGCCGTTTTACAGGATTCAATCAAAAGCTTGATTACTTCAAACCAGAGCCAGGCTGTAACAAAGGCAGAAAACCCGACTACAGATTCTCAAACTACAGGCAGCACAACAGAAATGCTTTCGGGCACATGGGACGGAGAAGATGTAATCGATAAGATTGTAATCATGAGAGGCGGAAGAGGATTCGTAGTATTCAAAAACGGTGCTTCCATGAACGTAATTATAAAGTTTGATGATTTTGATTCTTCAAAAATACTTGTAATTCAGTCTGCAAAATCAAATGCTTCGTTCTTCCCTGACCTTCCGCGCCAGGTTGCATTAAGAGAAGCCGTAAATGCATCTCCAATTCAGTGGACATTCAGCTTAAAAGATAATAATACTCTTTCTGGAACAAAAAAGACTCTGCTTTCTGATGGTGAAGAAAATGCAAAAGAAGGCACTGTAGAAGTTACCTGGAAAAGAAGATCTTAGAATAAAATCAAATTAAAGAATAAAGACTCTAATTAAATCTGTGGAACGTCGTATACAGGGATTCCGTTTATTGTTGTGTAATTCTTTTTGAATGAAAGATTTCCGTTTTTAAAATCTCCCATAAGCATAAAGATAAAAAGAATGAGTCCTGCAATGGCAGAAGCGATTTTACAAAGCTTTTCTGAAACATACTGTGGCTCTACATGGCGGATAACGCTTCCTGTTTCATAAACTGTATTGTTTGCAGGCTTAAGTCCTGTGATTTTAACGAGCTTTTCTCCCTCAGCAACATAATCAAGCTTTCTTGCATAGGCTGCAATTACGGCTCTGTCGTTTTTAAGGGCAGTTAATTCAAGAATTAATTCAGTATTGAGATTCTGGATATCTGCTTTTTGTTTACTAACGATTCTTTTCTGGTCTTCCATTTGTCTGTAGCATCTCATACTGTTCTGACCAACAGTTAAAGAAAGTGCAACATAAACAAAGGTAGTTACAAACAATACTAATAAATACTTTGCTCGTTTCATAATAGTTTGATTATCGGTATATCTTTTCTGTTTTCTGAATTAAAAAGTTGTGTTATAATAATAAAAATTAGAAATAATATTACTATTAATATATATGAGTATTTATGCCGATATTTAAATAGAATAATACTATTTCAGAGAGGATGTACATGAGCGATTCAACAGAAAATACAAATGAACTTGACAGTTACGGCGTTTGGGTAAAAAACTCACAGGATGATAACGCAGCCCCAGCTGGTGCCGAAGAACCTGAAATGATGAACTTTTCGGATTCTCTTGACCTTCCCGAATTTGATGAATCTCCGGCTTCGAACGCTGATGATTTGAATATATTTGACCAAGCCCCTGCCCTCAATACCTCTCTGGACACTAATTCCGAAGATACAACTCTTAATACAGATGAATTAATGAATATTACAAACGGCGTAGATATTGTTGAAACTGACGAAAGCGGACATTCTCTCGATGATTCAAGCGATAACTTAAGTTTTGACATGCCAAAAGAAGAGCCGGTTGTAGAAGACTTAAACTTTGATATGCCAACCGAAGAAACTTCTGTTGAAGAACCTGTTCTCGAAGAAACAAGTTTTGATCTACCTTCCGAAGAACCTGTAGTAGAAGATGCTTCATTCGACATCCCTGCTCCAGAATCAATCTCTGATGATTTGAACTTTGACATGCCTTCTGAAGAACCGGCTGTAACAGAAGATGCAGGCTTTGAGATTCCTTCTGCAGAACCAACTCTCGAAGAAACAAACTTTGACATTCCTACAGACGTTCCTGCAACAGAAGAAGTTTCTTTTGATATGCCTGGAGATTCAGCCGGCTCTGATTCTGAAGGTGAAACAGAACTTTCGCTCGACGACTTTATGGACGGTGGCTTTAGTGATGAATCCGTAGCAAGCGGAAACAACGGCTACGAACCAGGTGCAGAAGGTTCTCCATCTTCTGCCTCTTCCGAAGAAGTTTCTCTTGATGACTTCTTAGACGGTGGATTCGAAGAAGACAAGAAACAGGAAGAAGTTGTTGTAGACGAAAAACCTCTTGAAATGGACATCTCTTTTGATAATTCAACAGATACAATCCAGACAGAAGAAAATACTTCTATAAATGAAGATTATG
The DNA here is from genome assembly GCA_017962965.1 of Treponema sp. Classification (GTDB taxonomy): domain Bacteria; phylum Spirochaetota; class Spirochaetia; order Treponematales; family Treponemataceae; genus Treponema_D. The sequence continues at coordinate 54,326 of JAGCUI010000050.1, forward strand.
ATGACGACGATCCAATAGAAACAGCTTACGAAGAAGCAGGAATTACAACAGAAGAAACAAAGGTTTCTGAAGAAGAAAACACAACAATTGCTGCTTCTACTGCAGAAAGCTTTGATTCAGAAGAAGTAGACCTTTCTGACTTTGGTATTGATGCTGATGCAGAAGAAACACCTGTTACTCAGGACGTTGCAGAAGCTAAGAATGTAGAAAAGGTTGTTGATTATGACCTTTCGGTTTCTAATGAAACAACATCTTCTGCTCCGGTTGTAAACGTAATCCAGGATAATAACGACAAGGTTGAAGATATGGCAGAAGTTGAAGACTTACAGGCTCTTCCTCCAGAAAATGGTACACAGGCTGTAGAAACTTCCCTCCTCCGCCAGATTGTAGATGATCTTGCAGGACTTAAGAGCGAAATCAACAGACTTAAAACAAACCTTTCTGAAATGAAGGATAAAGAAAGCGGTGCTGCTAATTTTGCAAGTCTTGATGATATTGGAATTGAAGAAACAAAAGACGAAGGCGGATTCTTTGGCGGTGACGACGGAGATGATACAATCGCTCTTTCTAACGACGAATTGAACAATATCATGACTACAGCAGATTTTAATTCTGTAGATGAACCTGCAACAACAGATGTAGAAGAATCAGTTGATATGCCGGTTGATGTTATCGACAATGGGGAACCGGAATTTGAAGAAACTGCCGTAGATGCTTCTGAAACAATTACAGACGAAGATAACTTTGGTATTCCGATGGTTAAAGATTCTTTGGCAGAAGAGTTTGCAGAAAACGTTGAAAATGAAACTTTAATCGAACCAAATCTTGATAATATTGATGTTCAGAGCTCTGATGTTACAGAAGAAAGCGAAGATTTACCTGAAGAAATTTCAATCGAAAAGGATGATGATATTCTTGTAGAATCTTCTGACTCAGATTCACCTGAAACATTCACAGATGTATTTGATGAAGCTGCTCCTGCAGAAGAAAATGATATTTTTGATTCAGTAAATGCACCATTTGCAACAGACGAACCAAATACAACAATCACAGAAAGTAACCTTGATTATCTTACTTCTGAAAATAAACCGGCTGATGAAGGAGCTTTGGACAGTAACAGTGAATTAAAGAAGGATATTAAATCAGTTCTTCTTTATATGGATCAGCTTTTGGAAAACCTTCCTGAAGACAAGATTGTGGAATTTGCTAAATCAGAAGAATTCTCAACCTATAAAAAATTATTCTCTGAATTAGGACTTTCTTAATGGGTTTACTGGAAAAATCACTCAGGCTCTCTCAGAAGGGAGCTTTGAGTTTTTTTGAATTTTCAAAAAAGTATAATTTAAAATGCTCTGCTATCCTTTCTAAATTCCAGAATAATTTTATTATTACAAACAGCGTTGGAATCGACGGAGATTCTATCCTCTCTTCCGTTTCTACACAGGATTTTTGGGACGGAACAGTAAGCCAGAAAAATAAATTATACACCTTTAACGAAGCAAACCTCATGCGCCCTTTTTTGCAGCTTTTTTCTGATAACTTAGTTCATAAAATTAAAAGCATCAGCATTTATTATACAGACGAAAAAATCCTTATTATTTTAGGTGAAGAATCAGGTGCAAGGGAATTTGGAGATTCCTTAATTTCTGATTTTAATCTTTTGGTAAATGAAACTTCTAAGACTCCTGCAATCTTAAACTTTACAAAAGATTCAGATGATTTTATCCGCCTGTTCCGTCTTTCTCTTGAAAAAAATGTAGAAGCTTATATAAATAAAAAAGTACAGGTAAACGAACACAAAGCAATCTTAACTTCTGCAATCAATCAGGCTATTTATAATAAACTTAAAACTCACTTTAGCGCACCCGACTATATTTTTAAATACAACACATGCAGCTTTAATCTTGTAACAGTTTCTAAAACAAACATTCCTTACGAGCTTATGAAAAAACATCTTGAAGTAAGCCTTAAGGAAATGCTTTCTTTTTATGCTGAAACACTTGATTTGTCTGATTACGGCCAGGCAAATTCTTATCAGGAATTAATTGAATTTATACAGGCAAGATAAAATTGAATATTGAATTTATAAAAGCAAAAAACGGAGAAGATTCTTTTACAGTAGATTCAATATTTTTTCATTCATCCTATGCACCCAAAAAAGAAGCAGAAAGATTTGTCCAGGGAATTGATTTTTCATTCAATCCAAAAGTAATTATTTTAATTGAACCAGGCTTAAGCCACACAAAAGAATTTTTAAAACAAAGATTCCCGGATGCCAAAATCGGAATTATCAGAATCTTAAAAGAATTAAAAAAAGATGATAATGCATGGGATTTTGTAATTGATTATACCACCACAGATGAACTTTATAACGCTTTTACAAAAATTATCGAAGAAGAATTATTGAATACACAGGTTTTATGCTGGCCTGTTAGCGAAAAATTATTTTTTGATGAAATAAAAAACATCTGGCAGAGTTTTAAACAAAGCCTTGAATATGCAAAAACAATTTTAATTACAAGACAGTATTTTGAAAAAAAGTGGATTATAAACTCTGTAAACTTTTTTATTAATGCAAAAAATCTTTATTCATTAAATAAAACAAAACTTCCGGTTGTGATTACAGCTTCGGGTCCGAGTTTAAAAAATACATTACATATATTAAAGGAAAAAAGAGACTATATTTTTATTGCAGCCCTCTCCTCTTCTTTGAGCGTGCTTTTAAAACAAAATATTATACCTGATGTTTGTGTTTCTACAGACGGAGGCTTTTGGGCAACAAAACATTTAAAAAAATTGTGCACAAAGAATATTCCTCTTTTAATGAGCGCAGAAGCAAATGTTTATAAAAAGGTTTTAGAAAAAAATCCGATTGTACCATTAAATTATGATGACGGTATTTCAAATAAGCTTTTTGAATATTTAAATTATTATTCAGTAAAGGCAAAAAGAAACGGAACTGTAAGCGGAACTGCTCTTGATTTATTTAAAAATTATACAGACACAATTTATTTTTGCGGGCTTGATCTGGCAGTTACAAAGGGATATTCACACACACAGCCGAATGAACTTGAAATTGAAAACTCATGCTTTGACACACGCATTAATACAAAAGAAAAAAGAATCTCACAAGGACAGTTTAATACATCATCTTTAAAAATTTATGAAGACTGGTTTAAGGCTCAAAGTTTACAGCAGAAAGTTTACCGCGTAATAGATAAAGAATATAAAAATAATACACTGGGTCAGATTAAAGACATAAGCTCAAGTGATTTTGAAAATCAGATTAAAAAAGAAAAAAAAGATGTGGCTCTTACTTCAGAAAAAATTACAATCGGGGCGGAAGATTTAAAAACAATCAAACAAAAAATCTTGGACTTTATAAATAAAAATGCAGATATAGACGAATGGAAAAAACAGCTTTTCCCGCTTGATTTTATATTAACCATGCATGCAAAAAATGATGAAGAAAGAAAGCTTTTAATAGAGAAATTAAATACAAAAAATGATAAGATTATAAAAAAGATAAAGGCTTTAATAGATGCTCGGTAATTCAATTTATAATTCTATTGAAACTGCAAAAAACGGAACACAAATTCCTGTATTAAAAAACGGAAAAACAATAGAATCAAGATATAATCCTCAAAACGAAGCACAAAGATTTACAGGCGACATAACTCAAAACGACAGATTTATAATTGTTCTTGGAATTGCAGGCGGCACTTTAATAAATTCAATTTTAGAAAAAAACAAGGATGCATTTATTTTAGCCATAGAAACCTGCAGGGAAGACATAGAATTTTTAAAACAAATCCCGCTTGTAAAAGAGCTTTCTGAGCGTTCAAACGTTTGTTTAACCTGCCAGGATGATTTTTATAATGAACTAATTAAAACTTATATACCGGCCTTTTACGGAAACATCAAAATAATAGAACAAAAAAGCTGGTGCATGGAAAACGCAGAAGCTAAAGAAAACATTCTAAAAACAATGAATGAAGCATTAAAAATTGTTTCACAGGACTTTTCGGTACAGGCGCATTTTGGAAAAATCTGGAATGATAATATAATTAAAAACCTCATTTTAAGCGGGGACATAAAGCTTAATAAAGAAATAATCGGGAATATTGATAATAAAAAAGAAGCGGTTGTAGTTGCAGCAGGCCCTTCTCTTGATTCAAAACTTAAAGAATTAATCTCTAACAAAAATAAATATTACATCATTGCAACAGACACAGCATATTCCATTCTTTCTAAAAACAACATTACAAGCGATGCAGTAATTTCTATAGACGGGCAGTCTGTTTCCTATACACATTTTATGGGACAAAAGGACTACTCTTCTACTTTATTTATTTTTGATCTTAGCGCAAATAATTCTGCTGTAAATCATCTGGCTTGTAAAAATGCAAATATTTTGTTCTCTTATAATAATCATCCGCTTTCGACTTTTGCAGCAAAAAGGTTTGAAGGAAGGTTTATAAATCTATATACAGGATCCGGGACAGTTACAATTGCAGCACTTGATTTTGCCCGGCTTTGCGGCTTTAAAAATATCCGTATAATCGGGGCAGATTTTTCTTATATAAACGGAAAACCTTATGCTAAAGCAACTTATTTAGATTCAATCTATTCTAAAAATTCAAGCCGCCTTTTAAGTACAGAAAATCAGTTCAGTAAATTAATGTTTAGAACTCCTATTATAAAAGTGAACAACAAGCAGTTTACAACAGAGGTACTTTTATCCTATAAAACAGGACTTGAAGAATATCTTAAAGCTTATGATTCAACTTATACAAACGAGAATTCTGAGTACAAAATCTGTTTAAAAAATCAGACAGGGGAAAATAAAGTTTTATTAACTGTTAATAAGGTGTTTAAAAATTCATACAGTTTTAACGATTTTATAAAGGAATTTGAACAAAATTACAGCCCGGATGCTCTTAAAAACAGCCTGAACGACCTTTCTGAATACGATATTTGTCTTTTACCTCTTATGTCACAGCTTAAAATGAACGAAAATATAAATAATGAAAGTTTTTCATCTTTACTAAATATTGCATACAAAACTTTACTAAGGTATAATTAATTATGAAGAAAACATTTATCAGAATTTATACAGTTGCAATTTCAATGATTTTTATATTTGCAATTGCTTTTTTTGGCTTCAACATTTACAAGCTTAAACAAAACGGACAGGCAAACGCCCAGAAAAAACTTGAAAACATTTCACTTAAAATAAAAATGATTCCGCCTTCCTGCGAATTTAATTCACCTGAATTTAATGAAAGAATTCAGGCAGCGCTGGATAACAAAAGCGACTTTGCTTTCCTTCAGATTAAAATCAACAATCAGACTTTTTATACCTACCCTAATAGAATTAAACCACAGGATACAAATCCAAAACTCATTTATACAGACACAAAAAGCTTTACATTAAATGAAAACAATATCACTATCACAGCAGATATTTATATCCTTCAGCCAAAGCTTCTTTCAAAATATATTAAATTTTCTTTCCTTATAATTTTGTGCGCTACAGTCCTTACCTTTATTTTGATTTTAATTGATTCAAAAGGAAAGGATGAAAAAGATAAACAGGCTTTGCGTAAAGAAGAACTTGAAAGAGAAATTGATGAAATTCTTCCGGGCACTCACGCTGTAGAAGATGAACCTGTTGCAGAAGAAAGCCAGGTCGCAGCAGAAAGCACAGAAACAGAAGAAGAAGTTTTGGACGATGATGATGAAGATAATTCAGAGCTTGCAATTCCAGACAGTATTATTCAGGAAGAACCAGGTGATGATGATAATATTTTTGCTCATCCAGTAGAACCACAGCACAAGGCCTTTGTAAACGAAATTCTTGGTAAGCCTGCAGTTGAAGAAGCAGAACAGATTGCAAAGAAGGAACACAGTGAATACGAAGCCCTTTCTTCTAAAAATGCAATTCCTTTACCAAGCGAAGAAATTAAACCAATGCCATTAAATACAAACAATGGTCCCGAAGGTTTATTCTCCCCTGATACAGGCTTTGGATGGGAATCTTACCTCTTAACAAGACTTGATAACGAATTAAACAGAGCAACTGCTTCTGAAATAGATCTTGGTCTTTTTATTATTAAGATTGCAGGAGTTTCAAGAAAGGATGAAATTACTAAAAAGGTTTGCAATGTAATTTCTTCTCACTTCCAGTTTAAAGATTTGATTTTTGAATATAAAAACGATTCTTATGTAGGCTTAAAAATCGGAACAAACTCTGAACAGGCATTCAACTTTGCAGAAAAATTATATGTAGATTTGGCAAACGTAATAAACGGACAGGCTAAGATTTACATTGGTGTGAGCACAAAGACAATCAGAATTATTTCCGGAGAACGCCTCTTAAAAGAAGCAGACGAAGCTTTGGTACACGCACAGGAAGACGAAAACTCACCTATTGTTGCATTCAAGGCTAATGCCGATAAATACCGTGCTTTCTTAGAAAATAACTAAGTTACTTTTTGGAAGTTTCTTCTTTAGAGGCTTCTTTTAATGAATTAATCGCATTTTGAAATTTCTCGATGCTTTGAGTGTCGGGAAATTTTTCTTTTAAAAGGCTAAGATATTTTTGAGCTTCATCTGCATTTTTAAGCTGAATATAAATTGTGATGATATTTTCGTAATAAGAGCTTTTATTGCCCGAAGTTTCTATAAGCTCAGAATAAATTTTTATTGCTTCTTCTTTTGAGCCCTTGCTTGCATAAACATAGGCAAGGTTTTCTTTTAAAGTTGCATTATCCTTATCGCGTTCCAAAAGCTCTTTAAACATCTTTTCGGCTTTGTTCCAGTCCGACTGTATAACAGCAATCTTTGCAATTTTATAATAAGCATCCCAGTAAAGGTCAGGACATTTTAAACACTGTTCGTAATAAATAACTGCCTTGTCGTATTTTTTCTGGTTTGTATATTCATCTGCAATAATCATGTACTGATTATATAAATCAAGCTCCTTTTGTACCTGTGCCCCCGGAATAAGGGATGAGGTTGTATTACAGGAAACAAATACAAGACTTAAGAGAAATGCTATGAATATTGATTTTAATGGCTTAGCCCAGAACAATTTTTTCAATTTCATATAACTGAGATTTATATAATCCTGAAATATTATGACCGTAATCTGCAATAAGCTGAATCATGTTTCTTGGTGCTTCTTTTGTATCGCAGCCGTTCAAGCGGTCTCCTGCATCTCCAAGACCCGGCATGATGTATGCTTTTTCGTTCATTACAGGGTCCAGCCAGAGTGTATAGCAGGTACAGTTTTCGAGTGCACGAGTAACACGAATTGAGCCTTTGAGTGTAGAAATTGTATTAAAGAAAGCAATAGACTTTGGATGAACACCCTGGCTCTGAAGGTATTTTACAACTGTTACAAGCGATCCGCCTGTTGCGTTCATTGGATCTGCAAAAATTAAATCCTTTCCGTCGAGTGCTTCGAGGTCAAAGAAGGATTTATTCAAATCCATTATATATTCCATGTTAGATTCGTTTTTTGTATCGTTACGGCTGATTTTGAATAATGCAAATGGAGTTTTATATCCGTGAGAAGAATACTCTTCGATTTCCTTTGACATAATCATACTTGGAAGAAGAGCACCGCGGAGCATTACACAAACGGCTGTGTTTTCAATTTTGTCGTCTATATCAGGGATTTTATGAACTGCGTAGTTCTGAACAGGAAAGTTTACAGGAGTTTTTACAATCATGTGGCCTTTTTTATCTGAATGCTGGTCTGTATATGCCATACGAAAAAGCATTTCATAAGCTCTCTGGCTGTAATACATAAATTCCTGGTGATTTGTCTTTACGTCTCTTAATTTTGAAATTACACGTGAAGCTTCTGCATGAGCTCCCTCTGCTGTTACGAAGGAATAAACCTTGATGTTAGGATGCTTTGCACAAATGTTCTGCATCTCATGTCCCATCTTATCGTAACCGTCGATGATTTTCTGTTCATCAACCGGGTCAAATGACTTCATTGTTTCTTTAAACATTACTTCAAGCTTTTGTAAATCGGCCATATCCTCTGATGTAAGATATCCGTCCAAGTCTTCTGCTTTAAGAATAATTTTGTCACTTGCCATGTGTAATCTCCTTATAATCCCAAAATTTTATATAATTGTTTCTTACTTAATTCTATATCAGAAATCTCTAATTGTGTAGGATTTTCTGAAGTTGCATCCCCGTTTGAAAGTCCGAACGCAATGAGTAAGATTGTTCTGCTGGCCTTTTTATATGCTTCGTTCTTAAAATTAAAGGTAAGGTCCAAAAGATATGAATCCTTGCTTCTTGGATTATCGCGGAATTTTCCCCATACAGAAAGAAGCTGAAGGTTCAAATTGTTTCCTAAAAGGACGTGCAGATATGTAGAAGGCTGTACTGTATAAAATCTGATTTCTTCTTTTGAGCCGTTAATCCAGTCGTAGATTTCCTTATTCAAAGAACTGAAATAGCCGTCCTGCCCTTCTTCCTCGCTTGAGTTACGAATAACATCATAAACAGAAAGCATGCCTGGAACATCACGACCTAACACCAGAACGTTACCGCTTGGGAAAGAAACATCCAGCTTGTTCTGAGAATAGATTTCGTACTGATTTTTTGAGTTTACAGGATTAAAGGTTGTTTTAGACCATCCGTTTTTAGAGCTCAAAAGACGAGGTACATATTTAACAGGAATATCAGATTCGATGGAAGCCTGAAGTACATTTTTATAGTTACTTCTTGAGATACCGATATAAAGATGATTCACTCTTTCTGCCAAAGACTTTATATCGCTGTCTGTAAGCTGTTCCACATTGGATTTGATGATTCTTGTTACTAAATCTTCATCTACCTTTTTTGGAATGGAAAGATAAAAGGTGCTTTTATTATCCAAAAGATCAATCGCTTTTACGCTGGACTGTTCGTCCGGAGGAAGCGACTGACATGAAACAAAAAATAAAGTGAATGCAAATACAAAAAGTTTTTTAAGCTTTTTCAATACAGATACTCCATGTTTTATCATCAGCTTCTACCTTTGTTTCCAAAGATGCAGAAGGATTAAATTCTGCCACAGCTGCTAAAGTTTCGTTTGAAATAAAGTCTTTGAACATATTGAATGCCTGTTCAAGTTCAGAGTCTCCCGAAACAGTAAGGTTGATTCTGTCTGTAACTTCAAGTCCTGTTTCCTTACGTAAGTTCTGGATACCACGGATTAAGTCGCGTACATAACCTTCTTTCTTGAGCTCGTCTGTAATCATTGAATCAAGACCAACAGTTAAAGTTCCTTCATTCAAAACCTTGAGGTTGTCTTTTTCGAGACGTTCTACAATTACTTTTTCTGTATCAAGTTCTACCGAAGTTCCTTCAACATCAATTGAAAGTTTTGTTCCTTCGAGAATTGACTGAATCTGTTCACTTGTTAAGCCCTGGATTACAGAAGCAGCGGCCTTCATCTTAGGACCAAGCTCCTTACCAAGTACTTTAAAGTTTGCCTTTGCTTTGTATTCAACAAGCTCATCCTCGCGTTCGTGGAAAATAACTTCCTTAACATTGAGTTCTTCGCGGATACAGTCTTCCATTTCTGCAAGAACCTTCTTTTCGTCAGGATTTCTTGTTACTAAGGCAATGCTTGAAAGTGGCTGGCGATTTTTAAGATTGAATGTATTTCTGAGGCTGTGTCCCATAGAAACTGCCTGCTGAACTGTGTTCATCTTAAATTCAAGTGTTTCGTTAATCCATGCTTTATTAACTGCAGGGTAATCGCAGAGGTGTACAGATTCCTTATCGCTTGAGGTTTTAAGGTTCTGATACATTTCTTCTGTGATGAACGGAACAAATGGTGCTGCAACCTGAGCAAGTGTTTTAAGAGCAATGTACAATGCTTCGTATGCTTCTGCCTTGTCTGAATCGTTTTCTGATTTCCAGAAGCGGCGGCGGTTACGACGGATGTACCAGTTATTAAGTTCATCAATGAATTTAACAATCGGGTCTACGGCTGTAGAAAGGTCGTAATCATCAAGAGCGTCTGAAACATCTTTAATAAGTTTTTGTGTAATAGACAAAAGCCATGCATCAAGCGGATTAGACGGAAGCTTTGAGTCGAACATATGTCCTGTTGGTGCAACCTTGTCGATGTTTGCGTAAGTTACAAAGAATGAGTATGAATTCCACCAAGGGATGATGATTGATTTAAGAACATCGCGAACACCTTCGTCCGAATAGCGTAAATCATCTGCTTTAACAACTGCAGAGTGAATCAAGAAAAGACGGAGGGCATCTGCACCAAAGCGGTTAATTGCTTCTACAGGGTCTGTATAGTTTCTTAAAGACTTACTCATCTTTCTTCCGTCGGAAGCAAGTACAAGTCCGTTTACAATACAGTTCTGGAATGCAGGCTTGTCGAAAAGATGGCTTGCTAAAATTGTGAGTGTATAGAACCATCCGCGTGTCTGATCAAGACCTTCTGAAATAAAGTTTGCAGGGAAGTGTTTTTCAAAGTAGTCTCTGTTTTCAAAAGGATAGTGCTGCTGTGCATAAGGCATGGAACCTGATTCAAACCAGCAGTCGAATACTTCAGGGATACGGTACATTGTTTTACCGCACTTTGGACACTTGATTGTAATTTTATCTACAAACTGTTTATGTAAATCTTCAGGATATACGCCTGATAATTCTTTAAGCTCTTCGCGTGAACCTACACAAAGAGTGTGATTACATTCAGGGTCTTCGCACTTCCAGATTGGGATTGGATTTCCCCAGTAACGGTTACGGCTTACAGCCCAGTCTCTAGAACCTGCGAGCCATTTACCAAAGCGTCCTTCCTTGATGTGAGAAGGCTGCCATTTAATCTGAGAGTTTGCTCTTAAAAGTGCTTCGTGATGATCTGCAACCTTTACAAACCATGAACCGATTCCTCTGTAAATCAAAGGAGAACCACATCTCCAGCAGTGAGGGTAAGTATGCATGTGCTGTTCTTTTTTAATGAGCTTACCTTCTGCCTTAAGGCGGTCCATAATATCTTTATCGCAATCTTTTACAAAGAGTTCTTCGTAATCTGTAACAGGTTTAATAAAGCGGCATTCTGCGTCGATTGGTTCTACTTCAGGAACACCAGAGCCTGCAAAAACCTTGTGGTCGTCTTCACCAAAGGCAGGAGCAATATGAACAATACCGGTACCATCATCTGTAGTAACGTAGTCAGCATTGAACATTCTGAATGCACCTTCTGTACACTTAAAGCCTGAATCTGTTTCGCACTTTGCTGCATCTTTATATTCTGCAAAATAAGGGAACAAAGGTTCGTAGCGTGCGCCAATAAAATCCTTACCCTTGTGCTTATAAATAATTTCGTAATCTTCAGGATTTTTGTAATAAGCCGAAAGACGTGCTTCTGCAAAAATATAAAAATCTCCAGATTCCTTATCCTTGATTTTTACATAGTCCAAATCAGGGCCCATACAAAGACCGAGGTTAGAAGGCAATGTCCAAGGAGTTGTTGTCCATGCAATAAAATAAGTTTTACCGTTTTCCATATCAGGGTCGTTTACACCCTTTGGAGCTTTTGTAATCTTAAAGCGAACGGTAACAGTCATGTCGTTTACATCTTTATAGCCCTGAGCAAGCTCGTGTGTAGACAAAACTGTAGAACAGCGAGGACAGTATGGGAGAATATATTTTCCTTCGTAGATGAGACCCTTATCCCAGAGAGTTTTTGCAACCCACCAGATGGATTCCATGTATTCAGGATTCATTGTTTTATAGTCGTGGTCAAAATCTACCCAGCGGCCCATACGGGTGATAGTCTGTCTCCATTCTGATGTATAGCGGAGAACCGATGCCTTACAAGCTTCGTTGAACTTATCTACACCCATCTGTTCGATTTCGTGTTTAGAGTTAATACCGAGTTCTTTTTCGATTAAGTTTTCGATTGGAAGTCCGTGGCAGTCCCATCCAAAGCGGCGTTCAACCTTTTTGCCCTTCATTGTCTGGTAGCGCGGAATAATATCTTTAATAGTTGACGGAATAAAGTGACCGAAGTGTGGAAGTCCTGTAGCAAATGGAGGACCATCAAAGAAAACGTATTCTTCGGCATCCTTTCTCTGATCTAATGATTTCTGGAAAATTTTATTATCTTCCCAGTATTTGAGGATTTGTTCTTCCTGTTTTGGAAAATCAACTTTTGGATCAACCGGTTTAAAGCTCATGAATTTGTCCTTATATAGTTTATTTTATTTGCTTGTGATTATGACACAAAATACAAAAATATTCTATATAATCATTAAACTGATTCTTTAAACTTCGTTTTTTAGTCTACCCTTTTTTCGTCTTCTGCCTTCTTTTTGCTTGCAGTAAAGAGTGAATAACCCTGAGCATTATAGCCTTCGAGTTCCTTTATGTATTCACTTTTAGGGCAGTAATTTTTAGCGATATTAAGCATTGATTTTGCAGTAACCTTGTCCTTTTTTTCGTAATACATCTGAGAAAGAAAAATCTGTGCATAAAATTTTTCTGCATTATTTCTGGCATAAGTTACAGCATCTTTAAATGACTGGAGGGCCTTTTTTTCACTTCCGCCGTTGATTCCTGGTGCCCAGTAATACCACTGCCCCATGTGAGTAAGACAATAAGAATTTTTAGGATTAATTTTAAGGCATTCAAGATAATAATTTTTTACAGTCATTCCGTATTTTAAAGCACCGCTCATAGGAGAATAAGACATATAGCATGAATAAATATCAGCTGTTACAACATAAAGCCAGTCGCATACATTGTTTTTATTTGCCTTGATGAACTTTTCATTTTTATCTGCCTGAGAAATAAGTTCTTTTTTTAGAGCTTCTTCGGTTCCCTTTTCTTCCCAGGTGTAGTTATATTTTTCCAGAAGATAGAAGGATTCAATTACAAGCTTTTCCTGATTTGTAAATGAAGTGTAAGGATTAGAAGATTTATATTTATTAAGCTGGGCAACTGCATCCTTTTTTTCCTTATTGATTGTTAATTCCATACGGAGGTTCATAAAAGAATCTACATATTTCTGGGCATTTGCAGAGATTGAAGTTTGAGACCATGCTCCTGCCATGATAAAGCTAAGTAATACAACGAATAATTTCTTCTGGATTTTCATATTTTCCTCCGTAAAACTCCCTGTTTGTCTATCTATATAAAAAACGTAACACAAATAAGTTTCATTTTCAATGCTTGATTAATATTAATTAAACAGTTACTATTAAATGCTAGAGGTATAAATAATGAAAGAAATACCAATCTTTTTTGCGGTAGATAATAATTATTTTCCGTACATGGCTGTTACTTTAAAGTCACTTCTTGAAAATGCATCTCCAAAATATTTTTATAAATTCCATGTACTCTCTTCTTCTGATTTAAATGAAGACTGGAAAAAAAGTGTAGAAAAATGTTTAACCCCTTATTCTTCAATTGAATATTTTGACGTTCGCCCTGCAATGGCAAAAATCAAGGAAAACTTACACGTTCGCGATTATTACTCTTTGGATACTTACAACAGATTCTTTATAGACACACTCTTTCCTCAGTACGACAAGGTTATTTATCTTGATGCTGACATTGTTGTTACAGGGGATATTTCAAAACTCTATAAAAAGAATATTGCAAACTATCTTGTTGGTTGTGTTCCTGAACAGGTTATGCAGAAATACAGAGTATTCGGTGAATATGTAGAAAAGGTTTTAGGCTGTAAGCTTAAGACATATTTTAATGCCGGCATGCTTTTAATGAACACAAAGATGTTCCGCGCATACAATGTTCAAAAACGCTTTGTAAATCTTTTAAAGCAGTATAAATTCCAGGTTACACAGGACGAAGATTATCTTAATGTAATCTGCCAGAACAAAACAAGAATCCTTGATTTTGGCTGGAACAAGATGCCGTTCGACGACAAAAAATTTGACTGTAAAAAAGTTAATCTCATCCACTACAATTTGAACTGGAAACCATGGCACTATAAGCACGTACTTTATGAAGAAGAATTCTGGAAGTATGCTAAAATGACAGACTTCTACGACTACATCAAAAAGGCACGCGAAACTTATACTTACAAGCAGAAGATGGACGACACAACAGGCTTTGAAAACTTAAAGAAGCTTGCTCAGTCTGAAATTGATAATCCTAATAATTACAAGAACGTTCTTGATATGAAGATGAGCATCCTTAAGAAAGGTACACATCTTTTTATGAGCATTCCTGGAATTAGAAGCTTAATCAGAATCATTAATACAAACGGATATAAAATTGCCTATGTGTATAGAAAAAGACAAAGAAAGACTAGCAGTACTCGCTAGAATAGACGAATACGAAAGAAAAAGATGGTTCAACAAGGATGTTGAAAACGATCCTCCAACAATTCCGCTTACTGCAGATAAGGTAGACTATCTTCAGAAAAAGCTTAAGAATAAAATTCTTTCACGCATTATCAACAAAAAGGCATACAATTTTATTCTTGACCTTATTAAAAACGGACAGCTTGTTATCAAAGAAATAAAAGGTATTGAAAACTTTGAAAAACTTTTGGATCAGGGTGTTATTCTTACATGTAACCACTTTAATGCTTTTGATAACTTTGCCATTCACAACATGGTACATCCATACATCGGAACAAATCTCTACAAGGTAATCCGCGAAGGTAACTTTACTTCATTCCCGGGCCTTTTTGGTTTGTTCTTCCGTCACTGTAATACATTGCCTTTGAGCTCAAACTTTTCATGCATGAAGCTTTTTATAGACGCAGTTGCAACTCTTCTTAAAAAGAAGCAGAAGATTTTGATTTACGCTGAACAGGGAATGTGGTGGAATTACAGAAAACCTCGTCCTTTGACAAACGGTGCATTCAATCTTGCAGTAAACAGCATGGCTCCGGTTTTACCAATCTTTATCACAATGGAAGATACAGACAAAATCGGTGGCGACGGCTTCCCTATTCAGGCATATACAATTAATGTTCTTGAACCTATTTATCCGGATCCGAATAAATCACGCAAGGAAAACATTGATTATATGCGCGATAAAAACTACCAGATGTGGAAGGAAGTTTACGAAAAGTTCTACGGTATTCCACTCGAATATTTACCTGAAGAAAAATAGTACATGAAAGAAAAAGAGCAGAAGATCATCTATTACACCGATGAACTTAAGAATGAATTTTCAACTATTCAGATTACCCCGCGCAAAATAGACGCTAACTACGACTACGGTAAGAAAAATTTTAAATGGAAATTCCTTCACTGGTTCTGGTATACACTCACCTTCCGCCCGGTTTCAAGTCTGGTATTAAAGCTTGCAGTTCATCATAAAATTGTGAACAAAGAGGTTTTAAAACCTTACAGGCACAAGGCTTATTTTATGTACGCAAATCATACAAACGCTGCCTGCGACCCTTTTATTCCGGCCCAGGTTGCAAAGCCGAATCACATTTATGTAATTGTTCATCCAAATAACGTAAGCATGCCTGTTCTTGGAAGAATTAATCCATATCTTGGAGCACTCCCTCTTCCGGATGATTTTGAAGCTGCAAAGAATTTTATGAACATTATTAAAATGCGCATTGAACAGAATCGTTCTGTAATGATTTATCCTGAAGCACACATCTGGCCTTACTACACAAAAATAAGACCATTTTTGGAAACAAGCTTTAGATATCCGGTGCAGTATGATGTTCCTGTTTTCTGTTTTACAAACACCTATCAAAAAAGAAAATTTTCTAAAAAGCACAAGATTGTAACTTACGTAGACGGACCCTTTTTTGCAGATAAAAACCTTGGACCTAAGGAACAAAAGCTGGACTTAAGAAACAGGGTTTATAATGCAATGACAGAACGCACAAAAAATAATAATATGGAAATTATAAAATACATTAAAAAAGAGGAAAACAATGATTAATTTATTATATGCCGGAAACTACAAGGTATTCGACGGAATTCTTTCATGTTCAATTTCTATTATGAAAAGGACAGAAACAAAAGAACCATTCAATATTTTTCTTTTTACAATGGATGTTCACCACTTAAGAGAAGATTACACTCCAATTACAGACAAACAGGCAAAGTTCCTGGAAGAAGTAATTAAAACATATAACCCACAGAATAAGGTTACTAAAATTGATGTAACTGATATTTACAACCGCGAATTTGCAAACAGTCCTAACGAGCAGTGCTATTGTTCACCATACACACTCCTCCGTCTTTTTGCAGACTTAGTTCCAGAGATTCCTGAAAAGCTTTTGTATCTTGATGCAGACCTTTTGTTCAACCGCGACATTACTTTGCTTTACAACAAGGATGTTACAGACTATGAATACGCTGCAGCAAAGGATCACTACGGAAAAATCATTTTGTTTTGGATCCGTAAATTCATGAACGCCGGAGTTATTCTTTTTAATATCAAAAAATGTAAGGAAACAGGACTTTTTGAAAAATCAAGAGTTGAAATTAAAACACATAAATTAACCTTTGCAGATGAAAGTGCAATCATCCGTAGTACAACAAAACAGTTGAAAATCAGTCAGAGATTTAATGACCAGAAGTTTATGTACAAGGACACTGTAATCCGCCATTTTTCAAAACGTCTCTTCTACACCCCTTATCCGCACACAGAAAACATCAAGCAGTGGAACTGGGCAAAGATGATGGCAAAGTTTAAGTATTTGTGTTTTGCCGATGTCCTGGAAGAATATATTTATTACATAAATAAGTTCAACCGCGAATATAATAAATAAACAAAAGCCCTGTGAAAATCACAGGGCTTTAATTTTGCATATTGACTATTTTTAGGATGATTTTATTGTGCAACTGTTGCAGAAGTGCTTGTATTTTCCAAAGCTTTGCGCTCTGCGTCCAGCTGTAGCTCTTCTTTTCTTTTTTTGATTACATCGCGTGGACGAGGACCAAATTCTTTCTGTCTTTGTCTTAAAGCCTGAATCTCTTTATGATATTTTTCAAGTTCGTCTATTAAATCCCAGTGGAAATCTAAATCCAAATCTGCATCGGCAAAAGGACCAAGAGGCATTGGGGCAATTATACTGTTTTGAATTCTTACAATTTCTACTAAATCATCATAAGTTTCTTTATCTGCAACCTTTACTAAATATGGCTCGCCCTTTGGAATCATAAGTGTTTTATCTTCGTTAAAAAGATAGTCTTCTTCTTTAAAGGCAAAAGGTGGAACTACATTTCTGATTGTGTGGCTTCTTCCTGTAACGCATGAATAAACTGTTCCTGCTGAATAAATATGCTTGTAAACTTCGTAGAGTTTATCGTTATAAATAAGACGTGCTGTATCAGGGCTAAAGTCGCTGTCTGTTCTCCAGAATCTTACGTCAAAATATTCATTTCCGTTTACATAAAAACCTGGGATATTATCATCTACCTTCTGGATGCAGGCTTTAATTCCTTCTGTGTAAGCATTACCGCGCCAGAAACCGTTATTTGTGATGATTGGATTTTGATCTTCGTCGTAAGTGAGATTTTTTACAAAGAAATTTAAATACATTTTTCCGTCCAGAACAGCAACAGGAACATAAACTGATTCTCTTTTAGAATAGTTTAATTTGATTTCCCACGCTGTGTCGATTTTATCTGAACGATCTATATCATTAACAGAAAATGTAATATGCTCGCAGTCTTTTTCTGTTGCATCGTTTATTACAACAGGTCTTTCGTTACGCTTGGCACGAGGCTCGGCAGTAAAATCAAGATAGTAGCCGTAAAACATTTTAAGAAGGATTACAATTTCAGGATTTTTATTATCTGGAGATTTTTCAATAAAAATAAATCTATCCTTACCTTCCCAGATTCCACATAATTCATCGGGAATTGTTTCCTGGCAAAATACAGGAGAGATGATGAAAAAAATCAGAATAAGTAAAAATCCTTTTTTCATAAGTAGAATATCGGCATTTTTTTCATTATACTTTATGTATGACTTACTTAGGAAAAATTGGTGAACTCTCGCTCAAAGGAGCAAATAAACAGGAATTTGAAAATCTTTTAGTACACAACGTACGCGACTGCCTCAGCGGTAAAAACGTAAAAATCAAGCTGATTGCAGGACGCCTTTATATAGACTGCGAAGAATGTGACAGTAAGGCTGTTGAATTTACATTAAGTCATCTTTTAGGAATTACAGGCTGGGCATTAACAAAAACCTGCGAAAATGACATAGAAGAAATTACAAAGACAGTTTACGCCGTTGCAGAAGAAGCACATAAAAACGGTGCAAAAACTTTTAAAATTGATTCAAGAAGAGCATATAAAACATTCCCATTAAATTCATATCAGATTAACTGTGAAACTGCAGGGCCGGTAGAAGCTCTTATGAAGGTTGATGTTCACAATCCTGATGTAACGATTTATGTTGAGCTTAGGGAAAAAACTTATGTTTATACAGATGAAAATGTAGGCTGCAGAGGACTTCCTGTCGGTTCAAGCGGAAAAGGACTTTTACTTTTAAGCGGCGGCCTTGACTCCCCTGTTGCAGGCTACAGAATGCTAAGACGCGGTATGAAGATTGAAAGCTGTTATTTTCATTCATACCCTTATACTTCAGAAGAAGCAAAGCAGAAGGTTGTAACACTTGGACAAAAGCTTGCATATTATGGAATTAAGACTTATTTGAATATCATTCCTTTTACAGATGTGCAGATGAGGATTAAAGAACGGGCTCCCGAAGCGTGGTCAACTTTGATGCTCCGTGTGTGCATGATGAAGGTAGCAAATCTTTTAGCAAAACGATGTAATGCAAAATGTATTATTACAGGAGAAAGCGTGGGCCAGGTTGCAAGCCAGACAATCGAAAATATGACTGTAACAGAACACTTTGCTGAATATCCAATGATGAGGCCTCTTTGCGGAATGGACAAGGAAGAAATCATCAAAACTTCGGAATTTATCGACACCTATGAAACTTCGATTTTACCTTACGAGGACTGCTGTGTTTTATTCAGTCCAAAGCATCCTGTTTTACGCGGAAGAGTTGAAGAAGCAGAAGAGATTTATAAAGCGCTTGAGATAGATGAGCTTATAAAAGAAGCATACGAAAAACGAGAGATTGTAAAACTTACATTCGGCAATGAGCCTGAGTGGAAAACCTGGAAAGACGAAGAATGAAAAAAGAAGCAAAAAAACAGATTTACGATTTACTCAAAACAATAGATGCAAGTAACGAAGGCTTTGTACGCGATGTATTTAAAACAGAGCCCGAATTCCAGGATAGTCCGGATGTTGTTATAGAAAACCCGGCACTAAAGAGCAACGCTCCGGAACCAGAAGAAACCATCCCTACAGCAGAGCGTTCTTCTAAAACTGCAGTCGCTACTGCGCCAGAGCCTGCCCCAGCCTCGGCACATTCAGGCCTTACTTTACAAGCCCTTACTCAAAAAATCCTCAACTGCTCACGATGCGAATTATGTAACGGTAGAAAAAGCATAGTGGCTGGAGCCGGTGTTCCAGAGCCAGAGGTTTTAGTTATTGGAGACACACCCGACTACGAAGCCGACTTACAGGGAATTCCCGCTGTTGGAAAAATGGGCGAGCTCCTGGATAAAATGCTTATTGCAATCAAGCTCGACAGAAAAACAAACTGCTATATTACAAACCTTATTAAATGCCGCCCGCCTCAGGATAGAGAACCAAGCGCACAGGAAAAGGATTCATGCTTTTCTTTTTTAGAGGCACAGATAAAGGTTTTAAAACCAAAGATGATTTTGTGTATGGGTCGTATTGCAGCACAGACTCTTTTAGACAGCGACGAACCAATGGCAAACATGCACGGAAAATTCTACGAATACAATAAAACACCTGTGATGGTAACTTATCATCCGAATGCACTTTTAAAGAACGCTGAATTAAAAAAGCCTGCGTGGGAAGACTTAAAGGAATTCCGCAGAAAGCTTGACGAACTGGAAAATTAAAGAGGTAAACTTTTAAATGTACCTTCAGGTTATTTTAAACTTACCGGTAAATCAGCCGTTTACATATTCATATACTCCTCCAGAAGATAAAGAAAAAGAAATAGAGCCTGCAATCGGAAAACGTGCCGAAATCATGTTCGGAAATAAAAAAACTATAGGCTTTATTATAGGACTTTCAGAAGAAGTTCCAAAGGACTGCCCTGTAGATATAAGCAAAATAAGACCGATTAAAAGAGTGCTTGATAAAGAGCCGCTTTTCGGACAGGAATTAATTGAGCTTGCAAGATGGGTTTCTCATTATTATTTATGTGCATTTGGAGAAGCCGTTTTTTCCATGATTCCATCTGCCAAAAGAGAAAGCGGAGCCGGTGCCTTTATTTTTGAAGAAGAAGCAAGCGAAACAAAAAAGAATAAACTTTCGGACGAACAGAAAACTGCAGTAGAAAATATTACAAGCAATAATAAATCATTTTTTCATTATCTTTACGGACCCACAGGAAGCGGTAAAACAGAAGTATTTTTCCAGATTGCAGAAAAGGTAATGAACCAAGGAAAAGGTGTAATTTATCTTGTTCCGGAAATAAGTTTAACAGGGCAGGTTGCAAAGGCTGCCATGCAAAGATTCGGGGACACAGCGGCAATTCTACATTCAGGGCTTACTGCATCTCAAAGGTTAAACCAGTGGAACAGGATTATGCATAAAGAAGCTCGGATTGTAATCGGAGCCAGAAGCGCAATCTTTGCACCCGTCCCGGAGCTTGGTTTAATAATTATAGACGAAGAACACGATAACTCATATAAATCGGGAAATAATCCCCGCTACCACGCACGCCAGGTTGCAATGCACAGGTGTACCAACTTAAAAATTCCGCTTGTAATGGGAAGTGCTACTCCGAGCGTAGAAGCCTGGTACGGAATGAACACGGGTTCCATTGTAACACATAAGCTTACTAAAAGACTTGCCGGCGGAACCATGCCGCACATCCAGTGTATAGACTTAAATTATTTTGAAAACGACAGCTGTATTTCAAAACCACTGGAAGAAGAAATAAATAAAACACTCGAAAAAAAGCAGCAGGCAATTTTGTTTTTAAACCGTCGTGGCTTTACTCACTTTTTTAGATGTAACTCCTGCGGCTTTGAATTAAAATGTAAAAACTGTTCTGTTCCACTCACCTACCACAAAAACTTAAACCGCTTAAAGTGCCACTACTGCGGCTGGTCTGTTATTCCGCCACAAAGCTGCCCGGACTGCGGTTCTCTTGATATTGGTTCAAGCGGATTTGGAACTGAATACATAGAAGCAGAAGCACATGCAAAGTTTCCGAATGCCAGGATTCTGCGCCTTGATACAGATGCCCTTAAAAACAAGGAAGAGCTCTTACAAAAGCTTGAAGAATTCCGCGAGGGAAAATACGATTTACTTTTGGGAACACAGATGGTTGCCAAGGGTTTGAACTTTCCAAAGCTTGTTTTAGTTGGTGTAATAATGGCTGATGCGGGGCTCCATATGCCTGATTTTAGGGCGGCCGAACGAACCTTTGCTTTAATTACACAAGTAGCGGGAAGATCAGGCCGCTATATTCCGGACGGCAAGGTAATGGTGCAGACGTATAGTCCAAGGCGGGAGCCGGTTTATTTTGCATGTAAGGGCTTAATAAATGAATTTTATGCAAGCGAAATTAACGAACGAAAGCTCATGGATTTTCCGCCATTTTCCCGTCTTTTAAGAATAGTTTTCCGTTCGCACAATAAGTCTTTATGCCTTGAAACAGCACAATCTGCATACGAGATTTTAAATAAAGAAGCAGCAAAAAATGTTGAGCTTTTAGGACCTGCTGAATGTCCTATTGAAAAAATAAACAACAACTTCCGTTTTCAGATTATATTAAAATCAAATTCGATTATTCCGTTACAGGCGGCGGCAAGAAAACTTTTATACGAATACACACACAATCAGTATGTTTACATTGAGTACGATGTAGATCCTGTAAGTCTTTTATAGAGTAAAAAAAATTATACGTGGCGTCTTATTCCGTCGTATTTAATCTGGTACAAAAATAAGCCCTGTGGAGGTGCAGTAACGCCGGCCTTTGTGCGGTCTTTTGCTTCAAGGATTTTCTGCATGGAATCAAGCGGTGCATTTTCTTTATCAAGATTAATAAGTGTTCCGGTAAGAGTTCGTACCATCTTCCATAAAAAGGCATTGGCTTCTATCTGAAATACTAATAAATCATTTCCCCAGATATCTTTTTGCATAAAAAACTCTGCGTTATCTATATAGCGGCTTGTAGAAACACTTGAATCTCCGCTTGCAGCAAAGGAAGCACAGTCTAATTCTCCGTGAAGGCACGAAGCAAAATGATTTAATCGGTCTAAGTCCGGTTTATAGTTTTTTACAACCCATGTGTAGCGGGTATTATTTGCAGCTGTTGTTTCAAAAGGACAGATAAAATAACGGTATACGCGGCTTGTTGCACTAAATCTTGCATCAAAATCCTCTTTAACTTCTTTTGAATCAATAATTCTTATGTCGTCCGGTAAAAATGAATTTAAGGCACGAATGTAATTTACAGCAGGGATAGAATCAATCGGTGAAATAAAATTGGCGCACTGACCAATAGCGTGTACACCGCTATCTGTTCTTCCTGAGCCGTGTAAATCAATTTTTACTTTGTGGATTTTAAATAAGGCTTTTTCAATTTCTCCCTGGACAGTGCGTTCTGCTTCGTTTCCGCTTACATCATCCTGTCTCTGCCAGCCGCAAAAATCCGTACCGTCGTAGGAGATTGTTAAAAGAATGTTTCTAGATGTCATCGTCGTTTACTTCTTTAGCAAGCTTGTCGTATAAATCTCTGGCATGTTCAAGAAGAGGACCCGGTTTATTTTTAGAAGATTTACCAAGACCGAAAATACGTGCAATGGCTGTTTTTGATTCACTGAGCTTTTTAAGTCTGAGCTGGATATCTTCTGTCTGTCCGTATTTATATTCGAGAAGGCCGCAAAGATAGATTACACCATCCCAGCCGTAGTTTTTATCCATATCCGGGCCCATATTACCAAGAGTTGAACTTTTTTCTACGCGGTTTGTTTCATTAATTACAGCCTGCTGATAGAAGAACAATGCTTTTCTGTAAAAAACCTGTGAAATATAATCGTAGTTGTGACCGCTGCATCTCTGGTGAATTTCCTGTGTAAGCCATGCAAGACGCAAAGAGATGATTGCTTTTTTCATTGTAGGAATCATATCGACATCTGCATCGTCGTAGGTCATTAAAGCAAGGTAGTACATTGCGGCACCATCAAAAAGAGTGCGTTCATTTTTTAAGTCAAAATATGGGAAGATTGTGTTACAGGCCTGCTTGCGTTTTTCGCTATGGTCGAACATCTTATCTGCAATTTCTGTTTTTTTGATGTCTGCAAAATCGTTCCATAAGAAGGCTGCATAACAGTTAGGACAAGCGCCAACTTCGTAAATCAAAGGATAAACTTTTCCGTATTTTGCAGAAGGTATATAATCTCTGTGGAGCTCTTCTGAAAGGTTTCCGGCATTCATACGTCCGTTACCGCTGCGCATAATCTCTTTTGGGAAAGGCTTTTTACATACAGGACAAATACATTTATCTTTAGACCAGTATGAAAGAGACGGTTTTTTTTCTGGATCTGTTGGTTTTTTGGAAGTTGTTGCGCTCATTTTTATACCTCACTCACATTTTAATACATTTATTGCTCTATGACTACAAAAGCCGCAGCATATTCTTTTTCGTGCGAAATGGAAAGATTGATTTTTCCACCCGGGCAGATTTTTGTAAAAACCTCTGTTACCGATTTTTCAATCTGTATTTCAGGCTTACCCTGCTCGTTATTTACAACAAAAATATCCTTTAATTCAAAGCCCTTAAGACCGGTTCCCAAAGCCTTGGAAAAAGCTTCTTTTACTGCAAAGCGCGATGCATAATATTCACTGGCACGGGTCTTTGTATCAAATTCACGGATTTCTTTTGGATTAAAATAACGCTTTATAAATTTTTCATCTTCTACTAATTTTTCAAAGCGTTCGATTTTACAAACATCCACACCAATTCCAAAAACCATGTTTACTCCAGAATCATATTTGCATTTGCATCATAAACAGCAGAACTAAGGCTTACTTCTTCGAGAGTAACCGAAACATTTTCTACAGATTTTTCGAGCACCTTGTAATAAGAAGGAAGACTGATTAATACCGGAAGCTCATAGGTTCCTGGCTCGTGAATGGTTGAAACATCAACATAAATTGCATTTTTTGGAATTTCGTATGTTTCAAGGCTTGCCATGTTTCCTTCGAGTTTAAGTGTAATTTCAGGTGCTGTACCTTTAAGGCTTAAGTTTGCATTAAGACCTTTTAAATCAACCGGAACTTTTTCAAAATCCTTCTGGAGTTCGATTGCATCAATTTCTACAGTTACAGCGTATGGACCTTTGTTTTTAATGTCGATGGCATTGCTTATTTCCTTACAGTTTACGTTGATTGTAAAGGAGCTTCGTGCGTTATCAACTTCAATCATTTCGGTCTTAATTTCCGCAGTATTCTGGAGAAGCGATTCAGGGCCGATTACTTCTACATATTCAGGTTCAACCTGTACCTTTGTAACCTCGTAGCCGTAAAGACATTCACCCACAATAGAAGGAGAAACCTTTATATAAGCAACGCTCTTTTTTTCAACCTGAACCTTTACGTATTCAGGAGAGACTTTAATTTCAAAAGGATTATTCAGCAAAAGCTCGGGATTAATGTCGATGTTTACGGGAACAGAATATTCACCGCTTTTTGGAAGGGCATCAAGATTAACCGAGGCTGAAATATCAGAAGAATGAACCTGTGTAATCTGATCTGCATTTGCGCGGATTGTAACAGTAACGGATTTCTTTTTTCCGTCTACGTGAGTAACAGAGCCGTTTTCAATCATTGTTAAAGGAACAACAAAGCTTCTTTTTTCTATTGCAGAAACCTGATGGAAAACATAAAGACCGATTGCAATTGCAAGACAGAGTAATTTTATAAACCATTTGTCGAGGAGTTTTTCAGTTAGCTGCTTTAGTTTCATCTGTTATCTCCTCTGTATTTTTAGATTCCGAAGTAATTTCGAGTAAGCTTTCAAGAATCTTTCGAACTTCTTCCACGCTAAGGTCGTAATTTAATTTTGAATCGTATGCAAGGCTCAAAGCACCGGTTTCTTCTGAAACAACTAAAACAACTGCATCAGAAACTTCCGAAAGACCAAGGGCCGCACGGTGACGGGTTCCAAATGTTTTTTTGATGTTGTAATCTTCACTCAAAGGAAGAAAGCATCCTGCTGCAATGAGCTTACCACCCTGAATAAAACAAGCTCCGTCGTGAAGCGGTGTGTCGTGTCCAAAAACAGTTACTAAAAGTCCCGAAGATAAATCTGCATTGAGCTTGGTTCCTGTCTGGATGATATTTTCAAGCCTTGTGTGTCTTAAAAAAACTGCAAGCATACCACGCCTTTGATTAGAAAGCATGTCTGCTGCGGTTAAGACTGAATCAATATATGTGTCTTTAGATCTTGTACCAAAAGAAAGCCACTGATTTTGCCCTATTCTTAAAAAGAGTTTACGGATTTCCGGCTGAAAGATTACGGCAAAAGCAATTACAAGACCGGGAGCCGCAATTCGCATGAGCCAGATGATTGTATTTAATTTAAAGATTACAGCAATTACAAAGGCACTTCCGATGATGATTGCAGACTTTAAAATCTGGAAGCTGTTTGTTTTCTGCATAAAATCGTAAATCTTATAAAGCAAAAAACAAAGGATTCCTACATCTAAAACCGGAGCAATAAAATCATAAATGTATAAAAATTTGCTGTATAATTCCATAAGCCTTAAATTAATTATATCATATCAGTATAGATATTTCATTACATTTAAAGAATCAATTGTTTCTTTAACATCATGAACACGTAAGATTTTTGCACCCTTTATAACAGAAAATAAGTCTGCAGTGATTGTACCTGTAAGCCTTTCTTCTACAGCCCTGTCTGTCATATAACCAATAACCCTTTTTCTTGAAAGAGCCATTAAAAGCGGAAATCCCGTGTTATTTAATTTATCGGCATTTTTGATTAAAGATATATTTTCTTCTATAGTTTTTCCAAATCCAATTCCAGGGTCTAAGATGATTTTTTCTTTTTTTATACCCTGTCCCACTGCATATCCGGCTCTCTCTAAAAGATATTTTTCTACGCTTTGAGTAATATTTTCATCTGATTCATGCTCTTCTGTTTTGTTGTAGCCGTGCATTAAAATTACAGAAATACCAGTCTTGGCTGCAAAAGAAGCTAAGTTTGAATCTGATTCGAATGAAGAAACGTCGTTTAATACATCGGCACCAAGATCAAAAGCAGCCTGCATAACTTCTTTCTTTCTTGTGTCTATGGAAATTACTACATCCGACTTTTTTCTTATTGCCTTGATTAAAGGGCTTATTCTTTTTATTTCTTCCTGTGCGCTGATTTCTTTAAAACCCGGTCTTGTTGATTCTCCACCAATGTCGATTATGTCTGCACCATTATCTAAAACTTCTAAAGCCTTATCTACCCCACCGCGGCTTTTAGAAAAAAAAGAATCTGGAGTTGCGTTTACAATGCCCATAACAAAGGCGTGGCGGTCTGTGGAGATTTTTTTATTTCCAAAGGTTAGTTCAAGCATCTGCAAGTTCCTTTACAGCGTTTGCTATCTGTTCCGAAGAAAGTCCTGCATCCTGCAATACCTGAAGGCGGTTTCCGTGGTCAAAAAATCTGTCTTTAAAACCAAGGATTTTTGTATTAAACATTTTATTTTTATAAAGTAAGCCGTTTAAATATTCACTTATTCCGCCTTTAATCACACCGTCTTCTACAAAAATTACACCGTAATATTTTTTTGCAATAGAAAGAAAGTATTCTTCGTCCAGAGGTTTAATAAAGCGCAAAAGATAAATATCAGCATATCCGTTTTTTAACATAACAGAACGAACTGCAACCTTAACCTCACTGAACATTCCGCCTGTACTAACAATGAGGATTTTATGCTTAACTTTTAAAAGGTCTTTTTCAGATATATTTCCCACAGTCATCTCTGAGCATGGAACGAAAATACCTTTACCCTCTTCTACCTTTTGAGCAAACTGAGGAAGCTCTGACGGGCACGAAAGCTTTGGATAGCGGATAATAAAGGCTGAATCATTTTCCAGAGCATAATTAAAACAAAGCTCCATATCCTTTTGGCTTACAGGACTTAAGATAGTTAAATTTGGGATAGGTTTAAATAAAGCAATATCAAATACACCCTGATGAGTTACACCGTCGTCCGGAACTGCTCCTGCCCTGTCCAGCATAAAAATTGCATGAACCTTCTGAAGCGTTACATCGTGAATAAGCTGATCTACCGCACGCTGAATAAAGGTTGAATAAATGCACACAACAGGAATAAGCCCGCCTCTTGCAATTCCGCCTGCAAAGGTTACCGCATGCTCTTCTGCAATTCCAACGTCAAAAAAGCGTTCGGGGAATTTATAGGAAAATCTTGTAAGCCCTGTTCCTTTAGCCATAGCCGCAGTAATTCCCACGATTTTGTCGTTTCTTGCAGCTGTGTCTACAATCAAGTTACTGAATGCTTCTGTAAAGCTTAAAGTGTCGTATTTTTCTACAGTACCATCGCTAATCTGGAAAGGTCCGATTCCGTGGAATAATTCAGGATTATTTTCTGCAGGACTATAGCCCTTTCCTTTTTTTGTAACAACATGAACAACAACAGGACGATGTAATTTTTTTACACGCTTAAAAACCTTTTCCATCATCTGTTCATTGTGGCCGTCCAAAGGTCCAACATATTCAAAGCCAAGATCTGTAAAAAGATTGTTTGTAAGAAGAAGACCTTTTAAAGAACGTTTGATACGGAAGATGATTTTTTCGAACACACGACCGATGTATGGAATTTTATCGATTAATTTATCTACAGTGTAACGAAAGCTCTGATAGCGCGGAGACATTGAAAGGCGGCTTAAATAGCGTGAAAGAGACCCTGTGTTATGGTCGATGGACATTTGATTATCG
The DNA here is from genome assembly GCA_017962965.1 of Treponema sp. GTDB lineage: Bacteria > Spirochaetota > Spirochaetia > Treponematales > Treponemataceae > Treponema_D. Next base: position 82,373 of record JAGCUI010000050.1, read on the forward strand.
TTTACAACTACGATTAAGTTTTTACAAAGCTGCCCTGTATGAGACAATGCTTCGAATGCCATGCCGCCGGTTAATGCACCGTCTCCAATTACAGCAATAACTTTGCCTTCTTTATGTTCGATTTCCCATGCAGTTAAAAGACCAAGGGCTGCAGAAATGGATGTGGATGAATGTCCGCTAGTAAAAAAATCGTGTTCGCTTTCGTCCTTATTTGTAAAACCAGAAAGTCCGTCTTTTTTTCTTAAGGTATTGAATCTTGAATAGCGTCCGGTTAAAAGCTTATGAGCATAACACTGATGGCTTACATCCCACACGATGGCATCTTCGGGAGTGTTAAAGATTCTGTGAAGAGCTAAGGTTAATTCAACAACACCAAGATTACTTGCAAGATGCCCGCCGTTTTTACCGGTTACTTCAAGGATTGTAGTTCTGATTTCCTGTGCAAGCTGTTTAAGTTCTTTTTGAGAAAGTTGTTTTATATCCTGTGGTGAATGTATCTTAGATAACATTTTCCCTTTAAAAAATCATTCTTAAAAAAAAGACCGCGTGAATAACGCGGTCTTATCTGAACACAAGCATTCGACCTAAAAACTAGTTGCTCTTATGTCGATTACGTCTAAGCATCTTCTTTCGCTTATGTGTCGCCATCTTCTGGCGCTTTCTTTTCTTACCACAAGGCACGATGGCACTCCTACTTTATAAAGTCTTTATATTATGAATAAAATCACGGGTTTAGTCAAGTGAGGGGGAATACTATTGGGTTTCATAATCAAAAACACAATTATTATTTAAGTTCTGCCAGCTACAAATATCAGGATCGCCCCATTGGTTTAAATATGTTTCCATAGAGGTTATCGTAGAATTTATATTTACAATCGATTTAATTGTATATCCATTTTCTGGATAGGGTTCATAAGAAGCATTTCCAGTACAATTATAAACATTTAGAATAAATATACAATGTGTAAAAGATAATGTGGTTGGATTTGGATCATCTCCGTAATCATTACCTACAAAGATGCCAGAACTACCATTGTTTGTAGTAAGTGTTCCCATATAATAACAATTTATAAATGATACTGAATAAAGAGGATTATTATGAGAATTTGTAATGCCTCCTGCAAAGCCTCCGGATATAGTTGATTCTACATTCGCAGAAACATAACAATTTTTAAACATACTGGCAGTAGTATTACCACTACGACGTGTAAATTTACCAAGAAGGCCGCCACTGTAAGTTCCGCCTTTTACATAATTTCTTTGAGCACAATTTGTAAAATTGCATCCAGCAGATGATCCAACAAGTCCACCTACACAACCACAGTAATCATCTTCCGTGCTAGTCACATTGACATAAGCATAATTAATGCATCTATCTAATTCTGCACAAGCTGATTGATCACTACTCTCTTTTGCTGTGCTTACAAGAGCTCCTATAGACACATTAGAAATATTTGATATAGTTAAAGAACAATAATTTGTACAATTCTGTATTTTTCCACCTATCATTTGTCCAATGAGTAATGCATTATATGTCGCAAAGTCAGTATTACGTTCTAAGGTAACAGACCCCGTTAATTTTAAATCCTTAATTACAGCACTACCACCTGTAAAATAAAATATAGCTTTTGTATTATTCGAACAATCTATTTCTTTATTATTTCCATCAAAAACACCATTAAAAGGTTTTTCAGATGAACCAATTTGATCATTTCCTTCTCTTCTTAGCCTTGTCTGAATATTATCCAGAAGTTTTACAGTTGCACCGGTAAAATCATAGTTTTTAGATAAAGCGGCAATTCTTGTAATATCGGCCCCGGACCAGACGTAGATGGTGTCTCCACTAGAAACAGAATAGTCACTAGGTAAGGTTTCTGCCGGTTGATATGTTGTTAATACTGCTTTTGGATTTAGAAAATATTCAGTATTACCGGATTTTGTTACAGAAAAACATTTATATTTTTGGGCGATGACACCTGCATCATCATCTTTTAATTTTGGAGTAGTATCATAACTCTGAGGAGTAATTGTAATATTAGAATTACTATTTAGACCTGGAGTTGAATTAAGTTTTATAGCATTACCATTTACATTAAGATAAACATCATTCTTTTTTGCACCAGAAGATTCTATAGAAACAGTTCCCATAGGTATAAATTCTGTTTTATTTTTACCTTGTACATAGACAGCTCCGCCTGTAGTATTTGCCTCATTATACCTCATTAATGAAGTTTGAATATGAAATTTTGAAATATCTCCACTAGAGTTCTCCAGTAAATATACTCCTCCTCCATCGCCATCTGCATAATTATAATCAATACTACCGTTATACATACGAACGACTGCCTGATTACAATAAATGCCACCACCACTACTTGCGGAATTATAAACGATAGAATTTGTATCATCATCATCTCCTGTGAGTTCTTGTTCCTCATCAAGATAATAGCCGATATTTATACTTCCTTTTAGAGAACAAATTCCGCCACCATTTGCAGCAGCCCTATTCGAATACTTCCCTGAATTTTCAGTATATTGTGCCGTATTATTTGAGGCCGTACCAATTATACTTCCACCGTATATATAAATATCTCCATAATTATTATAAATACCACCACCTGAAGTACCTGATTTATTACCATAAATTTGAGTATTTTCTATAACAACTTCAGGGCTGGTATTTTCACCACCATCTACACAGATGCCTCCACCTTCTTTAGCTGATTCATTATTATATATTTTACAATTCTTTATATATACCCTACCTTGATGATTTTTAAAAATTCCACCACCATCACCTGACTGATTGACATAAGTTGCTTTATTACCTTGAATATCACAATTTTCAAGAGTTAATGATGTATTTGTAGTTATTCCTCCACCACCCTGATTAGCAGCTACTCCACCTGTAATATTTACATTCTTTAAATAAATCTGCACTCCGTTTGGATAAAAAACACGCCCCTTACCATTCGCATTAAATGTTGCTCTTTGTGTATTTGAATTTCCCTCTATATAAATTTTTAGAGATTCTTGATTATCACGAAGTTTTACGTATAAAAATGTATTTACATTATCTTCATTTGTAATATCAGATGCATCTGCTATATACTCCCAGCTGCCGACATCCAAGGTCCATTCGCCGGTCTGGTGGCCAAGGTATTCAAGGGCGTCTTTGATGTTCCATGGGTGTTTGCTTGTGCCGCCTCTGTAGTTCGAGTCTTCTGGGGTTGGTTTAACATAAATTTTTTTCTGCAGGGTAAATTTTGTTTCTTTGTGTTCACTCTGGTTTATGTCTGGCTGATCGGTTTTCATATAATAATTGATTCTTTCTGTGCCGCCAGGAACGTAAATAGTAAAAGGAGTTGAATCGGGAATAGAATGTTCCTGTGCTTCACCATCATCTATTTTATAAACAAGGGTAAGATTATTTACAGTGATTGGAGTTTCACCTTCTTTTTGAGGAACTGCCGTAAAATCAGGTGTAATCTCAATAAAATCAATTCCTTCAGATACACTAAGTTTAAGCTTTTGTTTTCCGGATGGCTTTGTAGAAATCGTATATTTTTTTTCGAGACCGTGGTTATCTACTATAAGAATCTCGTAGAGTTTTTCTGTATTTTCGTTTGTGACAAAATAAACAGGATTTGTCTTTGTTTCGAATCCTCCTTCGGGAGTTTCAAGCCCGCTGCTGTTTGGAATACTGCTTAATGAACTAAAGAAATGGTTTGTATCCAGAAAAACAGGTTTATGAGTTGTTGTGTCAAAATAAAATTCGTATGTAGTTCCGTTTATTTTGATTGTGTAATTTCCGTTTGAATTTTTTAGATCCCCATAAAGATTTTCTTCTTCGGGTTTAATATTAAAACAAAGGATATTTCTTTTTACCCCGTCAACAATCAGTTTACAATATGTATAATTATCTTCCAAAATTTCCGGCGGAGTGTTTACGATACAGTTAAAGTTAAACTCTCCGATTTTGAAACTATTAGATGGAGTAGGTTCATCACTATATTGAAAAATTAATTTAAAATTTATATTTCTATCTGAAGATTCTCTGTCTTTTTCTTTAAGATAGGAAGATTTAAAACCAATTTTATATAATGAATTATCTGTATCGTGAATGGAATAGAAATCTGATGTACCATCTTGACTTGGGAAAAATACAGGATTATCAGGGTCAGAAGGATTTTCATAAAAAAGAAAAATATTAGGCCGGTCTTGCGGGTCGTTATAATAAAATGAAAAACAGTAATCTTCGTCTAAGGTCGAAGGGATGATATAAGTCCCATCGGAAGCACGTTCAAAAGGCATGCCGGAACAAGGGGTAATTTCGCCAGCGAGAATCTGCTCAGTATAATTTTTTAAATACTGAGGAATAGAGTGCTGGAACATATCGCAGGAAAAAACAGAAAAACAAAGCCCCAGTAAAAGCAGCCCCGAACGTAATACATGTTTTAAACTCTTCATCAAGAACCCTCAGCAAAAAAAGATAAAACCAAGTCCAAATCTAAATGCTACAATGAATTATTTTATCATATATAAATGAGGTTTGTAAATGTTTAGTGTGTGTGAGGGGTTTATTGAATTTGATTACCTTGAACCCAATCTGTATTAATAACAGCGTCTTTTTGTAAATCGTAGTAATAATTTATTCCATTGTTACCTTTCCAACCAATACGAGCTGTAGACACAGCTTTTCCGTTATAGGTAAAAATTCTAATAAAAAATTTCGTAGAATTAATACAGTTTAACTTTCTATCAGTTGTTCCATCCTTGTACTTTATTTGTGAAATATTAAAATCAACAAGCCCCATATCATTATTTAATTCTAAATTTTTAATACAAGGAATATTAACTCCTTCTGCATATTCTGTATATTCAATAGTAGATAGAAAGAAAGATTCATTTGTATGGATACCTGCTGCCTCAGCGGTCGCAGGGTCACCGGTCAAAACTCCAGTTGGAATAAAATTCTTTTTTACTGTAAGTCCCTCATTTATTTTAATAGAAGCATCTCCAGCTAAATATATTCCTGCAGTTCCCCCTGCACAATAATTTCTCTGGATGTTTGTATTTCCTATTTCAAGCTTAGCATCTTTTTCACAATAAATTGTTCCATGAGTATCATTTACTGGATTAAAACCGTTATATATAAAATAACAACGATTTAGTTGTGCAAGACCTCCTTTTTCTACATACAAGGCAGAACCATTACCATCAGTTGCAAAATTTTTACAAAAATAAGTATATGAATTTTCATCTGTATCTGGTTCAACTATTAATCTTCCACCATTACAAACATATATTCCACCACCATTTCTGGCTTTATTATAAATTTCCTCAGACCAGTTTAAGCTTAAATCTAATTCATTATTTGATTTTCTTGGAGGAGCTTTACCAATTGTTGTATTTTTTAAAGTTACAGTACCTTTATCAATATAAATAGCCCCACCTTTAAGTGTATATCCACCACGTATTTCCTTAAAATCCCTTATTTCTACATCATTATTTTGATTTACAACTATAGCATTACCATTAAATGTTGAACTACGATTTGCATTTAAAACTTTTCCATTACCATAAACTATGTATTTTTTGGGGGATCCCTGACTTTTAAAAGTTATTAAATCTCCAGAAGTGTTGGCATCTATTGTATAATCTTCTGCAAAAATAATAATTCCAGGCACTGTACCACTTGGACTATCTAAATTATTCACTTTAGTAAGTACAGTTGAGAAATCACTAGTTGAATAAACCATACGTTTTTTATTTACTAATTCAAGGTTTTTACTTCTAAAATTTGAAAATACATAAGCAGAATCTGCACTATTAATTTTACTTACCCACCAGGGAGTCGCTCCATTTAATTCTATGTAGTCTTTTTTAAGAAGTGTAGCCAAGTCAGTGTCAGTTTTTAATTTAACATTTATATTTGAAATATAATCTGATTTTAAGGCATTATTACCTGATTCAATGATTGTAAGTGAGTTTGGAGGGATTACAATATTTTCTGTATTTAAATTTATTTTGTTTTGTAATGTAAGACTTTCACAATAAACAGCACCTTCAGCCTTATTTGTATTATCAACATTATTATCTAGATACACATATTCCAAAGTTAGAGGACCGCTGGAATAAATTCCTACACCCTCTGCATTATTTCCACTATTTTCATTATCATATACATTAACGCCAGAAATTGTTGCCGCACCTTCACTAAATGAAATTCCTCCACCTTTGCTTCCTTTGTTTTTATAAACAGAAAGACCTCCATTTATTTTTCCTTCATTTGTAAAAGATGTAACACCACTTTTTAATTCAACATAAGAAGTATTATAAAAATTTATTCCTCCTCCATGTGAATTTGCTGTATTTTCATATATCTCATTATTTCCTTGTAGTATTATTTCATGTGTATGAATATAGATACCACCACCATGATTTTTACATTGATTATTATGAATTTTAGTGTTTTTAAGAGTAATATTGTTAGTACAATGAATTCCTCCTCCACTAGATTTATTTCCTAAGGTTTTATTTTCATAAATATCACAATTTTCAAGAGTTAAAGCACCTGTTGATTTTATTCCACCACCATGGACTCCGTTATCATCCTGGCCTGCAGTATCAATATATCCTCCCGTAATATCAACATAGCGTAATGTCAATGAAGTACTTTTATTATCAATCACTCTTGCTCTACCATTTGCATTCAATACTGCACGTGAAGAATTACTATCTCCCTGTAATGTTATATTTAAAGTTTTCGCGTCTTTTTGCTTAAAAAAAATATAAGAATATTCATCATATCCATAAGTCACTCTATCTTCATCCTGTGCCTCATAAGTTCCGGCTTTTAGATAAATGGTCCAGGAGCCTGTCTGGGTATTAACGTAATCAACTGCATCTTTAATTTTTATTCTGTGGCTTGCATTTCCACCTTTATAATTTTCATTAAAATCAGAATCATACGGAGAAGCATAAATAGCATTTGGAAGATTAAAGGTTTCCATTACTAAATCACTATTCTGAATATCATCCCTACTATCACAAGTCATACTGCATAAAACTGTACTTGTACCACCCGGAACGTAAATATTCAAAGGAGAAGAATTTGCAAGGGTAAAATCATAAGTTTTTTCATCTTCGTCATTTATTTTATATTTCAAGGTAAGGATTTCTTTTGTAAGAGGAATATCTGTATCACCAACTTTTCGGGCGCGGGCTGTAAAATCTGGGGTAATTCTTAAATAATCATTTATCTTTTGGGCTGTAAATACAAGCTGAGGATTTCCGCTAGGCTTTGTAGAAATTGAATAATTTGGAGAAACAAGGCCGTGATTATCCTTTGTACTTATTGTGTAGGTTTTGTTTAAATTTTCGTTTGTTACAAAATACACCGGGTTCTGCTTTTGGGTAAATTCATTAACGACTGTAAATTCTGAAGCTTCGGAAATATCATCGGGGCTACGGTAAAAATTTCCATCATCAAAAACAGGAATTCCGTTTGAATCAAAAGTAAAATAATAAGTTTTTCCATCTATTGTTATTGGATATTTTCCATCCGAATTTTTAAGATCCCCGTAAATATTTTCAAGGCTCTGGGGCTTAAGATTAAAACAAACAATATTTCGTATACTGTTATTAACAACCGCCTTACATAAGCCAAGCTCTCCGTCAATGATATCTGGAGGGGTGTTTACATTAAAAGTGACTTTAAATTTTCCGGTTTGAACAGGGACATCACCATCTATAAAACTAAAAGTATATGAGACTTTTCTGTCTGTAGTTTCTTTGTCCTTTGGTTGTAAAAAAAGATCGTTATGAAAATAAATTACATAAGCATAATCATCTACCCGTTCATGTGTTATTTTATTTTCCTCCCAGTCTATTGGATTATCTTCACTATCTAATATAATTAGATCTGCATTTTTCCCTCTTGGATTTGTGTATGAGACATAATACGGAAATTTTTCTTTATAATTTGAAGGAAAACAGATTGTGTTAGTGTTATCGATTTGGGTTGGACCTTGTGGATGATGATTATTTACAACGATTTCTTCGGAATATTTTTTGAGATACTGTGGGACTGAGCCTATAAAAAATTCACAGGAAATTAAAGTAAATAATGCTGCAATGATAAGAAAACAAAATCCTGCGCACGATTTTATTGTTTTCATTGAACTTTTTCTCCGAACTGTTTTTTAACTCTGAACGCATCAACTTTTTTGGATTAATGAAATTATAACATAAAATTTGGGGAAAATAAAAGAAGGGAAATTCCTTATATTAAAAAGCGGAACATGAGATATTTTAAAAAAAATGGGTACAGAGAGCAAAAATCGCTTACAGTTGCCTAGCGGATTTACAAAACCGCGCACCGTGCGCTACACGATGAAAAGATGTAATTATGTATTTTAACAATTTTTAAAAGATGAGTACTAAGAGCAAAAATCGCTTGCAGTTGCCTAGCGGATTTGCAAAACCGCGCACTCGTGCGCTACACGCTACAATGCGGTGTAATTATACACATTGCCGGCTACGGCCGGCAGCATTGTAGAGTGTTTTTGAAATCCGGTAGGCGCCTTCC
>JAGCUI010000051.1 GCA_017962965.1 Treponema sp.
ACTCACTCATATCAATTCTGGTTAAAGCCTTTTCATCGTTGAACAAAAAGTCAGCCAAAGTTTTTGCAAGCTCAGTTTTACCTACTCCGGTTGGTCCTAAGAACATAAAGCTTCCAAGAGGCTTATTCGGGTCGCTTAAACCACTTCTGTTTCTTCTGATTGCATCGCTTACTACCTGCACAGCCTGATTTTGTCCGATTACACGCTTATGTAAAACCTCTTCAAGCTCTACATATTTTTGCTTTTCGCCAGTCATCATTTTCTGCACAGGGATTCCGCTCCAGGCACTTACAACTTTTGCAATGTCTTCTTCTGTAACAGACTGACGTAATAGCCTTTCAGACCCTGCTGCTTCTTTTTCCTTTTCCTGCTTTAAAGCTTCTTCCAGGTCCTTTTGTAACTGAGGAATTATACTGTATTTAATTTCTGCCGCTTTTTCCAGATTTGATTCACGGGTAAACTTTTCTTCGTCGAATCTTGCCTGTTCAAGCTTTTCTTTAAGCTCGCGGCTTTTATTAATGCTGTTTTTTTCGTTCTGCCACTGAAGCTTCATTGTGTCACGCTTTGTAACAAGTTCAGAAAGTTCTTTTTCCAAAAGGGCAAGGCGTTCCATAGAAGTTTTATCTTCTTCCTTACTCAAAGACTGTTTTTCAATCTGAAGCTGTAAAATCTTTCTTTCTACCTGATCCAATTCTACAGGCTGACTTTCTATTTCCATCTTTAAACGGCTGGCTGCTTCATCTACTAAGTCAATTGCCTTATCAGGAAGGAAGCGCGATGTGATGTATCTGTTAGACAAAGTTGCTGCTGCTACAAGGGCTTCATCTTCGATTCTAACTCCATGGTGGATTTCATATTTTTCTCGTAAGCCACGAAGGATTGCAATTGTATCTTCTACTGTAGGCTCTGCACAATATACCTGCTGGAAACGGCGTTCAAGTGCTGCATCCTTTTCTATATACTTTCTGTATTCATCAAGGGTTGTTGCCCCGATTGCACGCAGCTCTCCACGGGCTAAGGCAGGCTTTAAAAGATTACTTGCATCCATTCCGCCTTCCACTGCCCCCGCTCCTACAAGAGTATGAAGCTCGTCTATAAAAAGAATGATTCTTCCTTCAGACTTTTGAATCTCATTAATAAGGGCTTTAAGACGCTCTTCAAATTCACCGCGGAATTTTGCACCTGCAACAAGGTTTCCTAAATCAAGAGCTAAAAGTCTTTTATTTTTAAGGGAATCCGGAACATCACCGCTTGCAATACGACGGGCCAATCCTTCTACAATTGCAGTTTTTCCAACACCCGGTTCTCCTATAATTACCGGGTTATTTTTTGTACGGCGGCACAAAACTTGCATTACACGTCTTATTTCTTCATCACGCCCGATTACAGGATCTATTTTATCCATCTTGGCAAGGGCTGTTAAATCCTTACAGAATTTTTCGAGTGAGCCTGCTTTACTTTCCGGGTCCTGGTCATTTACAGTCTGGTTTCCGCGAACAGATTTTAATGCTTCTATTACAGTATTATGATTTATTCCGTTCTGCTTTAATAAAGAAGCGGTTCGGTCGTCCATTTCTGTCATGGCTAAAAGAATGTGCTCTGTAGACAAAAACGAATCGTGAAGGTTATTCATTTCAAGTTCAGCTTTTGCTAAAACCTTCTGCATGGTTTGAGAAAAATAAACATTTGCATTACCGCTGACCTTTGGATTTTCCTTAATAAGATTTAAACATTTATTTATAAGGTCAAAGGATGAAACTCCAACACGTTCTACAATCGGTGTAATAAAACCGTCCTGCTGCTCAAGCAAAGCCATTAAGACATGTTCTGTTCCGATTTCTGAATTGTCATTTTTTAAGGCAATTGATGAAGCTTCCTGTAATGCTTCCTGAGTTTTAATAGTAAAATTTTCATAGTTCATAAGCGTCCTCCAAAAATTAAAAACGACAAAAAAAAATCCTGCCTATTTCAAAAGTATTCAAAAATTTGAAAATCGGCAAGATTTTTAGAAAATTTTTTATTAAATCAGGAGGAAATTTAATAAAACTATTTATTTGCTTCTTCTGTATGACCAAATTCGCAGACTGCATTAGAAATACGCGCCAGTTCAATCTGTTCAAGGTCGTTTTTATTTTTTCTATAAAGCTTGATTTCGCCAATGCCAGTTGCACTCTGAACAACATTCAAAACCTTTCTCTGTCCTTCTGGAAGCTCAAGGATTCTGTTGTACAAAGCCTTAATCTTACAGTAAAGATCTATATCAATTACCCAGAACTTACTGTTAAAGCTTGCAGACCAGTGGAGGCGTTTTTCTTCATCTTCATCAAGGTCTGGAGCTTCTACACAGTTCCACATAACCGAGTAAAGACGTTTTGGAGCATCGGCACAAAAGAGAATGTCCGAACCTTCAAAATCACCAAGAAATGAAATTTTATTGTCAAAGGCACCCTGTACAGTAAAGCCTGAGTTGAACAAGGTTTTTCCCGAAATCTGACTTGTTAAAGTTGAAGAAGAGATGTGGAACCATTTTTCAGGGAAGGTCTTAGCCCAGTAGCGGTCGATATAACCTGCTGATTTTTTTGGTTCTACAATATAATCTATTCCGTCAAAATTGATTGAGCCTGAAAAACAAGAACGCATTCCAATAGGGAACCATTTGTCTGTCTGATTTTCATAGCCTTCAAGATAATCTTTAATAACGTCGTATTTTAAATTCCATTTAGCAAAGCCTGCATCACAAAGATATTCAGGATGAGAAGCATTTTCTTCGTTACTGATGATGATTTCGCCGCTCAATTCGTTTTCTGTAAATACCTTGTTTCCGGCAATAATTTCGAATGGCTTTGAGTTGAATTTGATATTTTTTACAGACACATAACTACAAAGCTGCTTTGGTTCTGCATCAATTTTACCAACTCTAATTACGACGTATGAAGGTGTAAGGATTTTTTCTGACTGAATTTCGTGAGCACTTTCTGTGCCTGCAAGAGCATACTGAAGGTCTTCTTCCTTGATTTTTACTCTTGGTTTATATCCTAAAATCGGCTCAACAGGAGAATACCATGGATTAAGCATCTCTAATTCTATAAAGAAAGTTCCTTCTGTTCCAGAACCGGTAGCTGTACCATTAAAAAAGAAACGCCAGTAATTAATACCGATTTTTTTGTGCGAACCATTGAGTCCGAACTTACTATATTTTAAGCTTTTTTTAGAAACTGCCATAGCTAAATACCACCTTTAAATCCCTATATGTAATTATCGGCATAAAAAAAGGTAATACTTAGCAAAAAAATTATTTTTCAAAGAGTCTGTCTATTGATTTTCCAAGCTCAGACTGTTCTTTTGGAAAGTTTGCATTTAAAAATTCAAAACACTCTACCGCTGCACGCTGGGTGTGTTCATACCAGATTGAATATAATTCTGATTCGATTCCATCACCCGGGAAAGGTGCTCCCTGTACATCAGAAACAAGATCTCGAAGCATTTGAATACATTCTTTTGTTTTTTTATCCATGGATTCACTCCCTGCAAAAATATGCTAATATTATAACGGTAATTTTATTATATTTCCACTAGTTTTCACAGATTTATCGCAAAAAATAACAGCATACCATTCTTTTAAAACATTGCTTTCAAGCCGTAAAATTGCATCCTTAATATCCTCTGGCTTTAAGTTTAAAAGCATTTCGTATTTTTTTTCACGAAGCTCCGGGACATCGGCATAAAGTAAATCCAAAAGTCCCTGCTCTCCCCTTCCACGCGGACTTACAGGACAAATCATAGTTGCATAAATTGAAAGAATTACGCGTTCAATTTCTTCCTTATTGAATTCAAAACTCTTCATCTGTGTAAAAATATCTTTAAACACATTTACAGAAGAAAGAGGATTTGGATCTCTATAAGAGCTCATCATAAAGCGTCCAACTGAATGATCTGTAGAAGCGCTTGTTCCGTATGCCCCGCCTGTAGTTCTGATTTTATCCCAGAGAACATGATTTTCCATCCAGTTACATAAAACAAGCTCAGACATGGATTCTTTTGTGCATGGAGGAGAATTAAGGGTACTCAAGGTTGCAAAGGAAGTCTGGGTTGGAATCTTAATCATCTGAATCTGATTTGGAAGAATATCCTGTACCTTATAAATCTGCTTTTTTAATTCTTCCATAGTAAACTCTTTTTTTGGAAGAAGCTTTGTTAATTTTGCATCCTTTGTAAACTGCGCCAAAAGCGGCTGTAAAGTTTTTAAAGTGTCTTCATCTGCAGTAACATGAATTAAAGCACCCGAAGCCACACATTCATCGTAAATATATTTTGCAATCTTTAAAAGCTTTTTTGGAGAAGTATTTTTAATGTATTTTACAGTATCAAGCTGGGTAATTCCGTTCTGGATTTCTACAAGGGCACTCTTTTTTCCGGCAAGACAACGGTTTCTTATAAGTGAATATTCTGACCCCTTATTAACAATGGTACTCTTTTTTTCTGCCACAAGCTCTTTAATAAGATTCTTTAATCTTTCTGCATCTTTAAAATCCATTGTGGTGATAATTTCTGCTAAAAGCTCAAGGGTCTTTTGTGCTTCGCTTTTTAAAGACTGGCAGGTAATTCCAAGCCACTGACGTTCGATAATATTATACTTTTCGTACTGCTTTGCTTTTGCCTTACATTCAGCAATCGGGGTAACAAAGCCGTTTGTAGCCCTTCCCCAGATGTCTCCCACAGTGATTGCAGTTTCTGAAATACATTCATCCCATTTTTTTCCGTTCCAGCCAAGGTTCGAAATTATCTGTGCTACAAAAGGAATGAACTTAAAGTATTTAACATCAAGGCGGTCGTATGGGAAAAGAACATCAATATAAAAAATACCGTTGGTTTCTTCCTGGCTTATAACGGCCGGGATTTTATCGTTTTGTAAAGAATCAAATTCTATGAGCTCGGTTTTTACTTTATCAAAGGTTTTATTTAAAGAAGAAAGCTCTGTGCGAGGGATTACCTTTGTTTCTTCAATTGTTTCTATATGCTGCTGATATTCGTGCAGGCGTTCCAGGTCTTTTTTTAATTTTTCTTTATCAAGACCAGCCTCGAGCTTTTGGATGAGTTTATTTTCTTTTGCCTTGCGCTCTTCAAAATATGAACGGTCTGGCCTGCAGATATATTCAACACTTACACCGCGTTCCAAAAAGGTTTTATTTATTAAGTCTGTCACAAAATCAGGATTAGCTTTTATTTCATCCTTCATCCTTTCGAATTTAGTTATCGGGAAGAGGCGGTTAGAACATTCTTCTCCATAGCACCAGCTTTTTAAAACTCTTTCCATTACTGGAATTGAATAAGGACCTCTGTAGCGGTTTACATCACGCAAAGAAACATCGAGCCCCATTAAAGCACCTTCTACATCCTTTTGAGAGATTTTCTCGCTTGTGATTTTTTTAATGGCATCTTTAAAAACATCGTAAACCTTTTCTTCGTTTCCGGGCTTTACTCCGTTTACACCCATTACATAAATGCCTTCCTGAAACTGTGTAAAATTAAAGCATGTAATGTCGTCTCCTAGCCCCTGTTCTTTTAAATAAGAGGTTAATGGAGAACTGTCGTTACCGGCAAGCACTTCCGAAAGAAAGAGGCGGGCAATATCTTCTTTTCCAGTATACCAGCACAAAGTTACAAAGCTTCCTGTTGTGCCCGAAATCGGAGCAGTTTCTATTACCCTCATGCTCTTTTGAACTTTATTTAAAGTCTGAAGCTTTTGAACCTCAGGATCTATAAGTGGGAGCTTTGAAGTAAAATTCTTTATGTCGTTTTTGCATTCGTATTTTTTTTCAAGGCGTTTTATAAAGTGTTCGTCAAAATAATCAAGCTGGTCTTTAGTCGGGATATCTCCGTACAAAAATAAAAGACAGTTATCAGGATTATAAAACTTTTTATGGTAATCAAGAAATTCCTGGTAAGTAAGCTCTGGTATTTCCAAAGGATCTCCGCCTGAATCATAGGCCGGAAACGAGGATGGAAATATTGTAGAAATAAGCTTTGAAAAAGCAACAGAATAAAACGAAGAATAATTTCCTTTCATCTCGTTGTAAACAACACCCTGAATGCTCAAATTTTCAGTCTGGTCTATTTCCAGACGGTGGCCTTCCTGGCAGAAAGTTTCGTAATCAAGCTTTGGGAAAAATACGGCATCTGCATAAACGTCCATCATTGTAAAATAATCCGAGCGGATTAAAGAGGAACCGGGGTATGCAGTTTTATCAGGATATGTAATTGCATTTAAAAATGTGTAGAGGCTCTGGCTTGAAAGAGTTGAAAAAGGTTCTTTTAATGGATATTTTTCTGAGCCGCAGAGAACTGAGTGTTCAATTATGTGCGCAACTCCCTTTGAATTCTGTGCAATTGTTCTAAAGGCAAAAGCAAAGGTATTTTCCTTGTCGTCTTTTAAAACGTGATAAACTTCAAGACCGGTTCTTTTGTGGCGTAAAAAAACTGCCTTTGTCTTGTAATCGGGAAGCTCATCAATTCCAAGTAAAACAAAGCCTTTATATTCTTTTCCAATATTTTTAGAATCAAGAAAGTCGAACATTGTAAAAAAACTCCAGTAGAATTTAATTATACGTAAACATCATCGTCATCCCGGCCCTGTATAATCAAATGACCTTCTTCGTAAGCACGACGCAGTATACTAAAAAAGTGTGCAGTAATTTTATCGCAGTCTGCACGGCGCATTGGTTTTAAAATTTCTTCCTGTGCAAGGATTTCTGCTCCGCGTGTCTGCGAAATATTCTGTAAAATTTTTCCGCGGAATTCATCGTTTTTACCGGCAATAAGATAGCAGATATCGCGGTCTTCGAACTTACGCAAAGTTTCTTCGATAAACCTGTCGTCTGATTTAATAACATCGTCGATTGTAAAGAGCCTGCTTCTTAAATCCTGTCCAAGATCCGGATCCTCGTTTGCAAGAACAGAAAGAATTTCATTTTCTTTTCCGGCATCCATCTTTTTAAGAATCTGAGCAAGGGCGTTTCTTCCGTCGATGTTTTCAGCTTTTTCTGCAGTATATGCCAGTGCCTTTTCGTGCATTGAATGATCTATTCTGCGAACAACATCAGGTTCAATAGGCTGCATTTTTGCCAGGCGTAAAACAACATCTTTTTTTTCTGCAGCGTTCATAAGGTTGATTACAGCGGCAGATTTTTTTGGCTCAAGATGAGAAAGTACGATTGACTGAACACCTACACTTTCGTCGCTCAAAAGCCTGTAGATTTTTTCGTTGTCTGCATCTCGGAAATATTCAAAAGGAACTTTTCCTTCAAAAGGGATTGCCTTATGAAGCATGCGTTCTGCCTTGTCTTTTCCGTAAGCCTTTTCGAGCATGTCCTTTGCAGTTTCAATTCCACCGCTTTTTCTGGACTGATTTAAAAGCCCTTTAAATTCGGCAAGGATTACAGCTGCCTCGTCGTTGCTTACAGTTCTGATGGAAGCAATTTCGGGAACAATTTTTTCTATCTGTTTTTCTGAAAGATGTGGTAAGATTTTGGCAGATTCTTCTTCTCCAATTAAAAGAAGAAACTTTGCAACACGTCTGTATACGGATTCAGTTTCGCCTGTGCCCTCGGGAACTTTTAGAATTCCAAGGTCGGGATTTTTAAAATCAACGTTTGAATCTATTTCTGTTTTAGAAAAGCCCTGTGTGCCGATTTGATTTATTACACCGGAATCCTCATTTGGAATATTATTTTTTCCGTCGTTTTCCGGTTTTTTATTCTGGGACAGATATGCATTTGCCCTTAAATTATTCAAATTCATATAATTACCGCTAATATAACTATACCATAATATTGAAGTTCAGTCATTCAATTTTATCTAATTATCTGAATGCTGCTTCCGCCGTTTCCGCTCTTTGTAACACAAATCTGTTTTTTAATTTTTTCCTTAAGAAGATCTACGTGAGAAATAATTCCGATAAGTCGCTCGGTTCCTTCGGTTAAAGAAACAAGGGCTTTAAATGCTTTTTGAAGCGTTTCTGTATCAAGAGTTCCAAAGCCTTCGTCTATAAACATTGTATCAATTTTAATTCCGCTTGAGCTGTGGCGAACAACATCGGAAAGTCCTAAGGCAAGGGCTAAGGATGCCTGGAAGGATTCACCGCCCGAAAGAGATTTTACGCTTCTTATTCCGCCGTTATAATGGTCTATTACATCAATATCAAGGCCTGCTTCCTGGTTTGCAAAAATACCTTCTTCCTTACGAATAAGCTCATACTGTCCGTCTGTCATAATTTTAAGGCGTTCATTTGCAAAGCCTATGACTTTTTCCAAAAAGGTAATCTGCACATAAGTTTCAAGGTGCATCTTTGTTTTCTTTCCAACAAGCTGTGCACGAGCCGTTTTATCAAGAGACGAAATCATATTGTATTTTTTTTCAGAAACAAGTAATTCGTCGTGAACTTTAGAAAGCTTTGTAAGCTGTGTGTTATTATTTTCCAGGCGGCTGAATACTTCCTGTTTTTTGGAATCAAGCTCCTGGTTTTCCTTATCCAAAACATCTTTTTTTGCATTAAGGGATTCAAGCTCAATCTTTTGTTTTCCGCTTGTCTGTTCCAAAAGTATTTTTTTAGTTCCGTTATATTCATCAATTTTTTTACTGCTTTTTTTGTACTCTTCTTCGGCATTTAAAATCTGTTCTTTCTTTTCCCTTACTTCGTTTTGAATCTCTTGTATTGCATTTTCTGCTTCTTGTTTTGATTCATAAGAAAGAGTTTTCTTTAAATCCGTTATTTCTGCAGTAAGGGATTTAAGAGTTGTTTCATCCTGTAAAATCTGATTGCTCAAAAGAATGATTTCTTCTGTTTTCTCAGTGATGGATGATAAAATTTCGGGCATTGATTTTTCAAGTCTTTCTTTCTGCGCCTTTTTCTCTTTTTCTTTTTCCAGGTTTTCCTTCAAAGCATTTAGAGATTCGTCGTTCTTTTTAAGCTCTTCTTCTGTTTTTTTAGAAAGCTCATCAAAATCCTTTTGCTCATCCTGGCCGAATAAATCCTTTATTTCTTTTAAAAGCTGCTTTTCAAGATTTTCCAGGTTTGATTTATTTACAATTGCAGCCTGGTTACTTTTTTCTGCTTTTTCTCCGGCCGCCTTTGCCTCAATTTCTGCATTTTCTACACTTTCTTTAGACACTTCTTTTGAGGAAGGCTTACAAGGATTATCGTGAGTTAGGGAACCGCAGACAGGACAAGGCTCATTATCCTTAAGCTGGCTGCTTATAATTCCTGCAAGATTATTCATGAATAATTCTTTTATGGAAGTATATTCAGCGTTCCTGGCACGGAAGAACTCCTGATTTTTTATATACTCTTTTTGCGAAAGCTCAAGTTCTTTTTTAAGCTCAACTCTGTTTATAAGCTTTTCTTTTACAGAATCGAATTGTGATTTTTTATCTTCTAAATCCTGGATTTCCTGTTCAAGCTTTAAAACATTTTCACCGGTTTTATCAAGAGTTTTTAATAAGCTTTCGGCTTCTGTTTTTTTATTCTGTAATTCAAGGAGGGTCTTGTCATCTTGAGTCTTTTTTTCGTTATTGTTTTTAAGGCGTTCCTGGAGTTCTTTTTTTGTTTCTTCTTTTTGAGAAAGCTTTGTGTAGTTATCCATTTTATCAAGAATAACTGCAGCTTTATTTTCAAGCTCTTTTATCAAGCCTTCTGATTTTTTTAATTCTTCAAAATTCTTTTTTAATTCAAGATTTATTTTTTCTTCTTCCAGGAGGCTTTGAGTTGTTTTTTCAAGCTCTGTAAAAGCCTTGTTTATTTCTTCTGCCTTTGCAATTTCTTTAATAACCTTTGCGGTTTCTTCGTCCAGGTCCTTCTGCTCTTTTGCATATTTTTCCTTGAGCTTTTTATCCTCTTCTATAATCTTTTGGAAGAGCGAATATTTTTCTTCAAAAGGCATTTCTTCTTTCTGGGCTTTGTCCAAGTCTATGCTCAAAACTGAATCAGGGGAACACACAAAGTTTAAAATTGTTTCGTTATAGCTGGAGCTGTTTTTTTCAAATTCATCCTTTGCTTTTTTTGCTTCTTCATTAAGCCTGTTCTGGAGCGCTTCATATTTTTCTGTTTTAAAAAGATTTCTGAAAATCGGGATTCGCTTAGTTGTATCTGCAAATAATATTTCCTGAAAGTTTCCCTGTGCAATCATCGCAATCTGAGAAAACTGACTCTGGTTTATTCCCAAAAGATTTTCTATTTCTTTTGTAACATCTGTTGCCCCCGTAAACTCATTTCCGTCCGGGCAGACAAGGGATGCATTTTGAGGAATAGTTTTTGTTCCCTCTCCAACTTTTTTAAGACCAATGTATTCAGGATTTCGTCTTACAGTATACATGGCTTTTCTGTATTCAAATTCAAGCTCTACATAAGTTGGATTTTGAGGCCCTGCATAATTACAGCGCATCATAGAAGATTTTCTGTCTGTTCCAGAAGGGCTTCCAAAAAGTGCATAAGAGATTGCATCAAAGATTGTAGTTTTTCCCGAGCCTGTGTTTCCTGTGATTAAATAAAGGCCGTTTGTTCCAAGTTTTTGTAAGTCAATTTGAGTTTTATTAAGATATGGGCCGAATGCTTCGAGGGTGATTTTTACAGGTTTCATTTTTCATCCCTCCACACTTCTTTAATAAGTTCACTCGAAAAACTAACCTGCTCGTCTGTCATAGGCTGCCCGTTTTGAATCTCGTAAAACTCTTTAAAAATTTCAAGCGGATCTGTTGCCTTAATTTTATCAAGGTCTTCTATAGTGGAAACCGAGCGGGTTCTTTTATTGTCGTAATCAAGGAAAACCAGATTTTCATAAATTGTACTAAGGCGTGCAAATCCGTCTTTTACATCATCTTCGTTAGTTAAAATAATCTTTACAAAATCCTGGCGGTTCTGCTTTTCGTAAAATTCTTTTTTTGTAATTTCTTCAAAACTTCCCTTAATAACACGCAAATCTCTTTTTGGCTCAAGGGGAACCGTTCTAACCGTAATATCATTTTTTTCTTTTAATTCAACAATCGTTACGCTTTTTTTATGATCCACTTCAGAAAAAGAATATTTTAATGGAGTGCCACTATATCGAACAAATTCCCTTCCGCATTTTTGAGGCTTATGAATGTGTCCTAAGGCAACGTAATCAAAACAGTCGAAAACTTCTATTGCTACATCCTCTGCCCCGCCAAAGCTCAAATCCTCAGAATCACTTCTTTCTGCCCCGGTAACAAGCTGATGAGAAATCAAAACATTTCTTTTTGAAACATCCACGTTCATTTTCTGGACAGCCTGCTCCACTGCCTCTGTAAAGGATTTTTCAACAGGAGAAATAAAAGGAAGCATGTAAATATTTACAGGACCAAATTCATCTTTTAATTCAATTGGAGTAACGTTACCGTCGTAGCTTTTAGAAACATAAATCTTTCCTTCTTCCATGAGCTTTGAGCCAAAGGAAAGACGTTCTGCAGAATCATGATTTCCGCTTATTACAAAGCAGGGAATTTTTCGTTTCCATATTTTAGTTAAAAAGTCGTCCAAAAGACTTACAGCCTGAAGCGGTGGAACACCTTTATCGTAAACGTCCCCTGCAATTAAAATGGCATCAGGCTTTTCTTCATCAATAATATTAATGATTTTTATGAGGATATATTTCTGGTCTTCTATTAAAGAAAATTCCCTTAATTTTTTTCCAAGATGGAGATCCGAAATATGTAAAAGCTTCATATACTATTCCTTAGAAGAGTATACCACCTTTGAACACAATTTGTAATACTCGCCTTTTAAATCCATCAACTCCTGATGATTTCCTCTTTCCACAATTTCTCCGTGGTTTACAACAAAAATGATGTCTGAATTTCTGATTGTAGAAAGACGGTGCGCAATAATAAACGAGGTTCTATTTTTTAAAAGCTTATTCAAGCCCTGCTGCACAAGTTTTTCTGTCTGAGTATCTACAGAAGATGTTGCTTCATCCAAAATCAAAATACGTGGATCCGAAAGTAAAACGCGGGCAAAGCTTATAAGCTGCTTTTGTCCCTGGGAAAGACCACCACCGTTTGCACTTAAAATTGTATTATAGCCGTCCGGGAAGGCTGAAATAAATTCGTGGGCATGAACCATCTTTGCAGCCTCAATACATTCTTCGTCTGTAGCATCAAGTCTTCCGTAGCGGATATTTTCGATAATAGGACCTGAGAACAAAAATGAATCCTGAAGCATTACACCAACCTGCTTACGGATGGATTTAATCTTAAGCTCCTGAATATCAATTCCGTCTATTAAAATCTTTCCTTCGTCCGGATTATAGAATCTTGAAAGAAGATTTACGATTGTAGTTTTTCCGGCCCCTGTAGGACCAACAATTGCCACACTTGTTCCCGGTGTTATATTAAAATCCACATCCTTTAAGATAGGATTTCCTTTTTCGTAAGAAAAGTTTACATGGTCAAAATGAACATGACCCCTGATTGGAGGTAAATCCTTTGCATCAGGCCTGTCTGTAATGTCTTCGGGTTCATCCAAAAGTTCAAAAATACGTTCTACATAGGCACCGGTAGTTACCATGGAATTATAAAAGTTTCCAAGGTTTTGAATCGGCATCCAGAATCTCCATATGTATCCTGCAAAGGCAACAAGGGTTCCGACTGTTACAGTGCCAGTAATTCCGTTTCCAAGCCAGCTAATCCCTGCCATATAAACAAGAGAAACTCCGAGCGTAGAAAGATTATCTACAACCGGCCAGATGATGTTATTAATATTTACAGCGCGAATCCAGACCTTTTTACAGATATCACAGAGGTTATTAAAAATTCCCTGGTTTACAGACTCACGAGCAAAAGACTGAGTAACCTTCATTCCGTTAATGCTTTCCGAAAGATAGGCTGTGAGGTTTGAACGTTTATAACTTTCCTGCTTCCACGCTTCGTGCTGCTTTTTCTTCATGGAAATCAAAACAACAAGTAAAACCGGAAGAACAGCCATTGCAACTAAAGTAAGGCGCGGGTCGATTGCAATCATAAAACAGATGATTACTATGAGAGTAAAAAGATCGCTTATGAGCTGAATAATACCGTTACTCAGAAGATCCGAAAGTGAGTTTACATAATTTACAACGCGGATAAGAATCTTTCCGTGAGGGCGGCTGTCGAAGTAAGTAAAAGGAAGAGCCTGGAGCTTTGTAAAAACTTCTTTACGGATGTTTACAATAATTTTCTGCGCAACACGAGTCATGAGCTTTAACTTGGAAGCAAGCAAAACCCTTACCACTAAAGTAGTAGCCAAAAGGAATGCAGAAATTTTTAAAAGCATAAAATATTTCTGGAAAAAGTCCGCATCCTCACCAAGAGCCTGGGCTGCCGGAATAGCAACGTCAATAGCCATCCTGATGAGGTACGGACTTACCAGGGAGATACCTGAAGCTAAGAGCATAATAATGCATGCTAAAACCATCCACCATTTATAGGGCTTAATCCATCCGATAAGACGCGGAATAATACGGAGGTTTAATTTCTGTTCAATTTCTTCATCTTCATCAAACTTATTTCTCATACCATCACTCCGTTCTGTTCTGCCCACACGTCATAATAATAACCGTGCTTTGAAACAAGCGCCTTATGATTACCCTTTTCTATAATCTGTCCGTCTTTAATTACTAAAATAATGTCGCAGGCTTCGAAGGAAGAAACTCTGTGGCTTATGATAAAGGTTGTGTGTCCCTTACTCTGCTCTTTAATAGACTTACGGATTCTTTCTTCTGTTTCGATGTCTACCGCACTTGTTGTATCATCCAGAATCATTACTTTTGGATTTGCAAGGAAAAGACGTGCAAGGGCGATTCTCTGTTTTTGTCCGCCGCTTAAACCAACGCCTCTTTCTCCTACAACAGTGTCGTAGCCGTCTGTAAGGTCACCTATAAATTCCTTAACGCGTGCAAGCTCTGCAGCCCTTTCTACTTCTTCAAAGCTTGCGTCTTTATTACCGAATGCAATGTTTCCTTCTACAGTGTCGCTGAATAAGAAAACCTCCTGCATTGTAATTCCCACGTTCTTTCTAAGGTTTTGAAGGTTATAATCCTTTACATCTATTCCGTCGAGCAAAACCTGACCTTCTGTAGCGTCGTAATATCGGCACAAAAGATTAGCAATGGTTGTCTTACCGCTTCCAGTTGGTCCTAAAATTCCAACGGTCTGCCCGCTTTTAATCTTGAACGAAATATTTTTTAAAACCGGAGTTTCATTATAAGAAAAGCTTACGTTTTTAAATTCAACGTTGCCCTTAAATTCTTTTGGTGATTTTTCTACGGCATTTTCCTTTGTCTTGATTTCTGCCTTGTTGCACCATAGCTCATAAAGCCTGTCGCCCGAAGCATAAAAGTTTTGTGTATTATCTACGAGTAAACCAAACATGCTGATTGGCTGAGTAAATGCCCACATAAGACCGTTGAATGTAACAAGCTGTCCGATTGTCATTTCTTTATTGATTACTAAATAGCCGCCAAAAAGAATCAAAATTACAGGAAGAACACCGGTGAGTGCATCAATCCAAGGAGTATATTTTACGCGAACGTCCGCATTGTCTACACTTACCTTTCTGAAATTTTCGTTATCCTCGTCAAAGCGTTTAATTTCATATTCTTCTCGCACAAAGGCTTTAACTACCCTGTTACCTTCGATATTTTCGCCAACACGTGTATTTAAAACAGCAAACTGATCACGCACCTTAAGATGAGCCGGGCGGATATGCTTTTTAAATTTATGAATCAGAATTAAAACAGGAGGCGCAATGATTAAAAATGCTAATGTTAATTTCCAGTTAATTGAAGAAAGAGTAACAATTGAAAAAACATAAACTAAAACATTTTCCAGAATCTGATACATAACCCATGCAACAAAGTGACGTACTTTATCAAGGTCGCTTGTTAAAAGAGTCATAATGTTTCCGGAAGGAGATTTATCGTACCATGAAAAATTGAGCTTTTGAATATGAGCATACAAATCTTCCCTCATGGTTCTGATAACGTTTTGAGAACAATGCTCAAAAATTACCTGATAAAGATATCGGATTACAGCCTTGCCAAGGGTTGTACAAACCATAATGAGGATAAGTTTTAAAAGAATTGAATACTCTCCGCCTGTAATAACTCTGTCAACTATTCGTCCGGTTATGAGAGGGTTTATCATATTCGCAGCAGCAACCACAACACTTAAGGAAAGTCCCAGTGCCATGAGAAATCTGTACTTACGGATATAGGTCCAAATCCACTTTAACATAAATCTACTCTAGCATTATTTGAAAATCCATGATATAAAGAAAAAAGAACAAAATTGTATAAATCTCTATGGAGAGGAGAATCATTCAATGGATGAGTTATTTGAGTCAAGCGACGTATTAAATGCTCCGTTCCAGGCTTTTTCTGGAGACTGGATGGTAGTAAAACCTCACTGGCACTATTTTACAGAAATGGTTTATGTTGTTAGCGGTACTCTCTTTGCAGAAGTTGGAGATAAAAAAATTACCGTAAACGAAGGCGACCTTATTATCTTTCATCCGCGCCAGATTCATGCTTTTCTTGATTACCCTGTAAAGGACGCACAGGAACAAAAGCCCTTTTTCTATGTAATTAAATTTGATGATATGATTCTCTCAAACACTACTCCGGGTTCTCCAAAGCTTCCAAAACTCCTCGAAAACGTAAACAATTCAAACGACGCTTCAAACTTAATTACAAAGGACGAGCTTCGTTTTAATCCGGTTAAACTCTTTTTTGAAAACTGCATCTGGGAAACAAAGCACCGTGAATTCGGTTATGATATAAAAGTTGCTTCGATGATTTCGCTCATCATTACAGAGCTCATGCGAATCTGGCTCAGACACGGCTTTGAATTTTCTACAAAAACAACCTTCGACCAGTTTTCTACAAAGGACTTTAGCGTTCTCGAATACATAGACAAGCATTCGGCAGAAAACATCAACATAGAAAAATTAGCCTCAAACTGCGGAATGTGCTACTCAAATTTTGCAAAGCAATTTAAAACCCAGTTTGGAAAAACCTGCAAGGAATACATCGAATTTGTAAGAATCTGTAAGGCAGATACCCTCTTACTCTACACAAATAAAACTTTGGATTATATCAGTCAGGAAACAGGATTTACGGATTCAAGCCACTTTATCCGCACTTACAAAAAGATTAAAGGCATTACACCAAAGCAGCGCCGCCAGAAAAAATAGGCCTTATACTAAACACAAAAATGTAACATTCTGAGTTGTAATATCTATGCTCGAAGCCTTAAGATTTAATTCGGTATTAAGCTGAATATCATCACGGTTTTTGATTGTAGTCTGCATATCAAGCTCCGGGATTAAAAAAAGGCAGTCTGTTCCGCGCTTATCGATGCAGTAGCCTTTATAAACGTTATCAGGATTCTGTAAAAGATACACTAACTTCCAGTGAGTCTCACTCAAACGGCTGGCCTTTTTTGCCGCAATAGACGCTGCATCCCCTGCTGCAATTCGTTCAAGCATTTCGTCCTTTCCAAGAAGATGCTCTCCCTTTATAAAAGCCCTGAGCTGCTGATGAGCCACAAGGTCTGAATAACGGCGCAAAGGAGAAGTAACCTGGCTGTATAAGCTTAAACCAAGCCCCGCATGTGGAGCCGGTGTAATTCCCACACTTCTTTTTCTCATGCACTTAACACGCGCAAACTGTTCTGCCCATCCGCCCTTTGGAAGATTTTCCGGAAACTCAGGTGCTTCCTGGCTCACAAAAGGAAAAGGAATCTGATTTTTAAAAGCAAAACGTGCGGCACATTCACCGGCTAAAAGCATCATTTCCTGAATCATGTCGTTTGATTCAAAACGCTTTTCTTCTTCAAGACTAACCTTTTTAGTTTCTTTATCTACTTTAATGTTTACTTCCGGCATGCGGATTGTTACGGCGTTGTTTAAATTTCTTCGCTCAAGATTTCTTCTTGCAAATTCAAAAAGAGGCTTTAATTCTGCACTCTCCTTCTGTTCTTCGGCCTTTTCGTAAGAAATCATCTTTACACGAACCTTTACAATCTTTACTTCAGCCTCTTCTATCTGGCACTCATCATCCACTTTGATTTTAAAAGCCAAGGCACTTGAGCGTACACTCTGGTCATTTGGATTTTCCCTTTCTTTTAAACCAAGGGCATAATCTTCTAACGAGCTTTCGCAAAGCATACGGCTTGCACCTTCCGGGATATAAAGGGTTGTACCACGGGCACGAGCTGCAATATCAATGCTTGAATCAGGCTTAACAGAGCTTGCAGGATCTGCAATACAAACCCAGTAATATTCACCGTCAAAACCAACAGCATCATCAGGGTCTGTGGCATCGGGTGCGTCTATGGCGTAACAAACGCATGGAACTTCTTCCCTTTCTTCGTCGGGCATATTTCCAAGCTGTTCGCGGGCAGAATCAAAGCTAAAGCCAAAACGTGTTGGATGAGGATTTTTTGTAATGTCCCAAATTCCGG
This sequence comes from Treponema sp., assembly GCA_017962965.1. Classification (GTDB taxonomy): domain Bacteria; phylum Spirochaetota; class Spirochaetia; order Treponematales; family Treponemataceae; genus Treponema_D. The sequence continues at coordinate 17,509 of JAGCUI010000051.1, forward strand.
TTTCTATTAAAAGCTTATGTGCCTTTTCGATTGAATTAGAAAGACCTGCTTCGCTTAAAATTTTAGACTGCTTTGTTTTATTTAATGCAAAGGCTTCTACCTCTCCCATAAACTTTGCATCGCCCGGTAAATCAAGCTTTCTTTCTTTAAGACGGTTTATAAAGGTCTGGCGGATTTCTGCTTCGTGTTCTTTTTCGTAATTTTTCTGATTTATAGCCTGGATTTCTTCATTGCTTCTTGGAATAAAATAAATGTTTCCGTTTTTTAATTCATCCTGAACCAATGAAAATTCTGCGCATTTTGTAAGTGCATTATAAAAGGCCCAGGCGTTATCTGCTTCAAAGCTTCCAAGGGCATATTCACTTAAATCTGCAAGGCTGATTGAATTTGATTTTGTGGATTCATCTGTTAATAAAAGCTCATACGTTTCTTTAATTGAGTCTGAAAAATCTTTTTCGGCATTGGAAAGCACATTGTCCAAAGAAGACACCGGCCCTTTATGAAGAAGAACAACATCCTTCTGGCGAACCTTCTGCTCTGAATAAACTGCTTTTTTTCCTGTGGAAGTTGCCGGAGTGCTGCAAAAACGGATTACATATTTATCCTGATCAAAATCCGTAATTACTGCTGGCTGATTTTTGTATAAGACTAATGAGCTTTTGTCCATTTTTACATTCTAGCAGATATCAAAATAAAAAAAAAGACAGTGATTAAAGGCAAAACCTGAAACCACTGTCTTATAAAACACATTAAGTGTATTTATTAGTTAGTATAAGTCCAGTACATACCGAATGACCAGTTACCATACTGATAGTTGTTGTACATAGTGCGCTGCTGGTAGTCGAGGTAAAGAGTGATATCATTGTTCTTGTTAACTTCAAAGTCAGCATATGGTCTGATATCAAATACTGTACCACCGTTCCAGTTTTTAGATTCAGCATAAAGAGTTGTTAAAGGAATGTGATGATTAGAACGTTCAGCTACATTCTCAACATCCCAGTATTTGTTCTTAGCACCCCATGCAAAAGATACCCAAGTACCTACTGTGAACTGCTTGTTGATAGCAAAATCAAGTCCTGAACCAAAGTAGAATGCATTTGAATAAGAATCATCTTCGTAGAATGTCATACCAAATTCTGGTTTAACAGTAAGGTTGATGCTTGGAATACCAATGATTGCATTTGCACCAATTCCGTTTACACCGCTCTTTGTATTGTTTCCAACATTGTTCATTGCATAGAAGATGTTCAAAGTAAAGTTTTTCTGGATAAAAAGTTCAAGTCCTGCAAAGAGGTTACCGTTACCAGAGCAAACTCCGTCGTATGCAAAGCTGATTGTAAAGAAATCCATTGGATGAACAGAAAGACCTGCGTTAAAGTCAAATCCACCAGTTGTAGCACCAGAAGGAATAGCAAAACCAATCTGGAAAAGATCTTTGTAAGTATATCTTGCACCAATTGCTTTTCTTGCATAAGAGTTTGGATAGAATACAAATCCTGCAACGTCAGTATTTCCAGGAGTAAATTCTTTCAAACCACCCTGTTTAATGTGTGCGCCTTTTCCCCAGTAGTAGTCACCGCAAGCAGGAGCAACGCCAACCTTCCATTCAAGACGTGTACCAACACCAATATCAAGACCAGCTAAAGGATGCCAGAGGAAGTTTACATAGTAAGGATCTGTTAAAGAGTCTGTTGCACTTCCAGCAACAAAGTCAGAACAACGGTTAGCAGCATAGAAAGCAGTTTTATCTGTAAATACAAATGCTCTTGAACCGTTTCCATCAAAATCAATAAAAAGTCCCCAGTTTACCATACCTTCCATTGTGAATTGAGCAATATCAACTCTTGCCTGAAGTGTATCTGTAAAACCGTAAAAAGTAAAATCTTTGTTTTCAGTATCAGGAGAACCACATCCACCCCATAAAGTGTTACGAACACCTGTACTTCCCATTACCTGAGCAGACAAAGAAGCCATAGTCAATGCCATTAAAGCACCCAAAATAATCTTTTTCATAATAAAAAAGACCTCCAAATAAATTGATTAAAAGCACTCTAAAATAGAGTAATTGAACGATTTATAAATTAATTGAAAGGTAAAAATACTATATTCCAAAAACGGAACTTGGTCAAATAAAAAATTAAATACTTTGAAAATAAAAAAAGGCCGCTCCTTTTGGAACGACCCTATCTATTCTTTGCGTCTCGCATAGTCTCGACGCTCAGACGTTCTTTCGATAATCCTAAACAGGCCCGCTGTCGCAGCCCTGTTTTTAACGGATTTTCGATTTTAGTCTACCATTTCTTTTCGATTGTGTCGCAGATGTTCAATTCGCCTTCATCCATAGCAAAGAACTTAGCCTTTGTCATGTCTGGTACAACGTTTACTGAATCACCTAAGCGGAATTCAGCATTAGCTGTTGTCTTAGCGATGATTGACTGACCTTTGTTAGAAACAAGGTAGAGGTGTGTTTCAGCACCAAGTGGTTCCTTGTTAGTAATCTTCATCTGCATATCATCTTTTGCAACTGGTTTTTCTGTATATTTGAGGTCTTCTGGACGAATACCGAAAGATACTTCTTTTCCTACGTAAGCTTTCAAAGATTTAGCCTGAGCGTCTGTTGGGTTGATTTCGAAAGAACCTTCGTCACAAACGATCTTACCATTCTTTTCAAGAACTTTTACTGTAAGGAAGTTCATTGGAGGTGTACCAATAAATCCTGCTACGAACTTGTTGATTGGGTTGTTGTAGAGGTAAAGTGGAGCA
>JAGCUI010000052.1 GCA_017962965.1 Treponema sp.
CGGTCCATTGACCTGTAGGTAAGGTTTAACCGAATCCACGTATATCAGAATGGTCAAATGCCGAATTAATTTCTGTCTGTTGCTTCCATTTTTATTATATTTCTCTATTGACAAAGGCACAACATATCAAATCGCAATTTGTAGGAGTAAGGGAAATAATTAAAAAAGACTATTATCCTTAGTTATTCCACAAAAAAAATTGCTATAGTTGATATAATTATTATTAATAGTAGACCATACCACCTTATAACAAATAAGATACTTCTTTCATCTTCAGTTTTTTTCCTAAATTCTCTATATTTAATACAAATGGATACTAAACAAACATTAAGCAAAATTAATTTGCTCCTTATAGATATAGAATCAATTTGTAAAAAAAGAATTATTAAACTAATAAGCAGAAGTATAATAATATATTCAATAACTTTTTTCATTTTATTCTTCATTGTTCTGTTTTGTTTTTGCCTTTTGTATTTTATCCCAGAGAATATTAAAAGCTACTTCAGCTCCCTTTTTACCAATCTCAGGAGTCATCTTTTGAATAAAAGCTTTTCTCATTCCTGCCTTATCTGAAAGTCTACCTCGATGGCCTTTTTGATAGAATCCTCCGTTTTTTTAGTACTTTGAGAGACTCTTATATCTACAAAACCCTTTTCAATTTCAAATGAAATGATTGTAGATATACCATATGATACCATTTGTTTGGCAACATCAGACCAATCTTCGGTTGTATAAGCTTTTAGAACTGATATTCCAAAATGAGTAAGGTCAGCTCCTTTTGAAACGGCTGCAGCAGAAGCTGCTAGTGGTACATTTCCTGTTGATAAAGCAAAAAGTCCTACATAATCAGAGATTTCTCCAACTATTACACAAGGTGTTTCCAATGCAGCAAATATTATTTGATCAGAAAAACTCATAAAACCATCGTAATACGGTTCATTCCAAATTTTATCAACATTGTCTTTACCAATAAAAAGATTTAACAAGGATCTTGTAAAACTTTTTTTATGCTTTACAGTTTTTGGTTTGTTATTAACATTATAAGGGCTATATTTCATTCTTTGCTGATATTCAAAATCTTCAAGAGTTGTAGATTCACCATCCGGATCAATATACCTAATCGGATTGTTCCCTGCGTAGTGGTACAAATGGAAATTTGTATGATTAAAAATTATCTGATAACCGCGGGTTTTTGGGGTGATTTTTAGAGAATCATACAATTTTTGGCCTCCTTCTGGGGGGAATTTCCATTTTTGGGGCAGATTCCAGGTTTTAGACTGAAAATCCACTAAAAACTGATTAATCCTGAATCATACAAATTAGAAATAATCAACTGGTTTATGTCTGAATTTCAGAAACTTATTTAGCGCCTCCGAAATTCTCATTTTTTAACTGTTAAAACAACACTATATGTAGTGTGTCTGCCTTACGGGTATATTTTCAGGCTCAAAATCGGGTCAATTCTGGTCTTTTTCCTCCGTTTTTTTATTCCTACAATCGCAATTTGGGGGACTAAGGAAATTTACAAATTTTAAGTCAAAAGAGATGTTTCATTACGATTTGAGGGCTGTATCCTTCTGACTTCCATTACATTGTCTATTACGACATACCAGATTGTATAATTTCCAGCATTGATTCTTCGATATGGATGAAGACGGTTTCTTGTAGATTCCCATATAGGAAAACTTTCACACATATCAAGTCGTTCAATAATAGCTGATTCTATTTTATTCAATATATTTTCAGCGGCAATAGGATTTTGAAGAACATTACATATATAATCAACTATACTACCTAAATCCTCAAGAGCAATTGGAAGATAACTAAGTTTATACTTTTTCATCTTATCTCTTAATTTTTCCTCTTAAAGAATTAAAGACTTCTTCATGTGAATATCTTTTGTCTGTTTCAGCTGCCTGTCTGTCGGCTTCGTCAAGATAGTGTTCTATATTATTTGTAAGAGAATCATACATCTGGAGAGACATCAAAACCATTGATCCGTAACCATTTTTTGTAAGGAAAACAGGTGCTTCTGAAGTAGTAACAAGATTCTCAATTTCTGAATACTTATTTCTTAAATCTGAAACAGGTCTTATTTGTGTCATATATTTACCTCTATTATCAATATCTTATCAACATTTTAACTTTATAATGATAAAATATCAACAATAATATATATCATTTTATTCCCAAAACTTGTAAATTTTCTGACTAATAGATAATCATTTTTTTATTTAAATTGCTTCATTCCTCCTCCGCATCTCCTTCCATCCCCTGCATCTCTTGTTCCATCAGTTCGCGGATGTATTTAGATTCGTCGCCGATAAAAGAAAACGTAAGCGGGGGAACTTCTTCTTCGTCGGTGCGGGTCCATTTTTCACGAGTAAATAAATTTTCAGAATACTCGGTTATATTGCGGTTTTCATCCTTTTTTATCCCTTCGACAAATACCTGACCGTCCTTTGTAAAAACTTTTTCGACATAAAAATCAATTTTTTTCCTGACTGGATTTTTTAAATCGCAATAATACCAGGTCGAAGCATAAAATTCATCAACATAAACAAGATACGTGTCTGTAATATGAATAATTCCTGAAGAAGCAAAATCGTAAATTATTTTTCCTGAGGATTTTTCATAAACAAAATATGTAAAGGGTATCTCAGAACGAAGAATCAAATATTTTTCTGTCTCGGCATAATAATGAACGATTCCTTCTTTACTTTCCAAAATGCATTTACCATCAAGATATAATCCATCATCCCGTGTTTCCAGCCTGGTCGAATTACACGAGATAAATGCGAAAAGAATTAATGGTAGAAGAAATTTTACTTTTTTAGTCACGGGGATATTATAACATGCATAACTGTCATTACGACAGGTTTAAAAACAAGAGAGGCCAGAAATCACGATTTCTGACCTCTCTTGTTTTATTTACAATTTATGAAAAACTTCGCAAAAACTAGTACATTTGGCGTACCACCAGACAGTTTGCAAACGTCAGAAGTTTCTTGGTACGCCTCTAGTTTCGCTAAGCGAAACTAGTACATCATCGATGGATCTGCAGCCGGTGCAGCGGGTGCTTTTGGTTCTGGGATGTCGGTGATGGCGCATTCGGTTGTGAGGAGTGTTCCGGCAACTGATGCGGCATTCTTCAAGGCAGAGCATGTTACTTTGGCTGGGTCGATGATTCCGGCTTCGAGCATGTTTACCCATTCGTTTGTGCGGGCATTAAATCCGATTCCCTTCTTTTCGTTCTTAGCGCGTTCAGCGATTACAGCACCGTCAAGACCTGCGTTTTCTGCAATCTGACGGATTGGTTCTTCGAGTGCACGGCGAACAATCTTGAATCCAACCTTTTCGTCTTCAGACAAATCAGCAGGGATTTCTGCAAGAGCTTTAGCGGCATCAATCAAAGCCATACCACCACCACTTACAATTCCTTCTTCCAAAGCGGCACGAGTAGCAGCGATTGTATCTTCAACACGGAACTTCATTTCCTTCATTTCTGTTTCTGTGTTTGCACCAACGTTGATTACAGCAACACCGCCTGCAAGCTTTGCAAGACGTTTCTGAAGCTGTTCCTTATCATAAGTAGAAGTTGATTTTTCAATTGCAAGCTTGATTTCTTCTACACGAGCTTTGATATCCTTAGAGTTTCCGGCTCCGCCAACGATTGTAGTATTATCCTTATCAATCTTGATTGACTTAGCCTGACCAAGAACTTCTTCACCACATGATTCAAGCTTTAATCCAACTTCTTCAGAAACAACAGTAGCACCAGTCAAAATAGCGATATCCTGGAGCATATCCTTACGGCGGTCACCAAAGCCAGGAGCCTTAACAGCACAGCATTTGATTGTTCCGCGGATAGTATTCAAAACTAAAGTTGTAAGAGCTTCACCATCAACATCTTCACAGATGATAACTAAAGCCTTACCTGCATTTGCAACCTTTTCCAGGATTGGAAGAAGGTCTTTCATTGCAGAAATCTTTTTGTCATAAATCAAAACGCATGCATCAGAAAAATCAGCTTCCATGCGTTCACGGTCAGTTACAAAATAAGAAGAGATATAACCGCGGTCAAACTGCATACCTTCAACAGTATCAACAGTCATCTCCATATTCTTAGATTCCTCAACAGTGATAACTCCGTCTTTACCAACCTTTTCGATTGCATCAGCGAGCATTTTACCGATTTCAGGATCATTGTTTGCAGAGATTGTTGCAATGTTTGTAATATCATCAGCACCCTTTACAGGCTTTGCATTTTTCTTGATTTCTTCAACGGCAATTTTTACAGCCTTATCCATACCGCGTTTGATTTCGATAGGACGCATTCCGGCAGCTACAGATTTAACTCCTTCGCGAACAAGGGCATAAGAAAGAACAGTAGCAGTTGTAGTACCGTCTCCCGCATCATCATTTGTTTTAGAAGCAACTTCGCGAACAAACTGAGCACCCATGTTTTCGTATGGATCAGCAAGTTCAACTTCTTTTGCAACAGAAACTCCGTCCTTAGTGATTGTTGGTGAACCATATTTTTTGTCCATCATAACCATTCTTCCACAAGGTCCCAAAGTTGTTTTTACAGCCTTAGAAATCTGTTCAACACCATTCAAAAGCTTTTTACGAGCATCTTCACTAAACAATAATTGTTTTGCCATTTTCTATACCTTTTCCTTAATAATTTAAAATTTATTCATATTCAAAGATATAAAAAAATGCATAAATCGACAAGTAAAAACGCTCTAAAAATTACATTTTGAACGCTTTTAGCCGATAATAAAATGATAAAGAATTTCTTCTATATATGGCATTTAGGTTTGACATTACGTTTATATCTATGTTATCATTTATAGATAATTTTTTGTTATTCAAATAAATAAATGGATTAAAAAATAAAGGTTATTGAGTTTATGGAAAAAAATAGCGATCTTTCTAAGACAAAAGGGCTCTCACTCGGAGCCAAGCTTGTTTTAATCATTTCTACATTGGTATTTATCTCTCTTGTATCAATTACATTCCTTGTACAGTTCTTCATGAGCGATACAACCAGTGCGAATGCCGAAATTACAACGTTGGAAAAGACAAATGAAACTGCTTCCACAACAGAAAAGCAGATTAGTTCTATTCGTGCCAACACCTCGCTCATGCTGGAACTTCTTTCGATTTCCGGCTCTTCACAGGTGCTTTCACGCCAGACTACTTCATTCTTCTTTGAAAGAAATCCTGACATTGCAGCTGTAATTATTCCTGAAGAACAGGAACTCATTAATACAAGATTCTTTATTTCTAACGAAATTGAATCAGAGCTTGTAAACCGCTTTTTGACTGCGCACTCTTCTGAAATCCAGCGTGCTACAGAAGGCGAAACCTTTATTCTTAATGCAGCCCCTGTTTTTGAACTTCAGGTTCTTGCTTATCTCTTCCCATGGCGTGAAGGCGGTAAGGATCAGGCTGTAATCATCTTCTTCTCAAGCGACTCTCTTTCTGAAACATACGGTACTTCAACAACATCTGTTACCTACCTCATCAACGGCGACGCAGACATTCTTATTCATCCGGACATCGACCTTGTAATGGCAGGAACAAACGTTTCCAAAGAAAAAATCATCGAAATCATGAACTCTAACGGAAACGAGCTTCACCAGCAGCTTTACGAAGAAGACGACGGCACAAGATACTTTGGTGCATATAAAAAGCTTTCGTTCGGTAACCTTGCAGTTATCACAAACATCGAACGTAACACTGCTTTAAAGAGCGTTAATACTCTCACATGGCAGAACATTTATCTTACACTCGCAGTTCTTTTTATCACCATCCTCTTTGTTGCTCTCTACTCTAAAACAATCAGTAAACCGGTTCAGGCTCTTACTGCTGTTGCCCAGGAAATCAATCAGGGTAACTTTAATACAGAATTATTCGAAAACCTTAAATCTAAACGCACAGACGAAATTGGTGTTCTTATCCAGAGTACTAAGGACGAACGTGAAATCCTTAACACAGTCAGCCGCCTTACAAACAAGGGTGTAGCAAAGGCTATTGTTCGTAAGGAAATTGACTTTGAACCTCACTTAAAAGACATCACAATCTTCTTCAGCGATATCCGCGGATTCACAGCTATTTCGGACGGCTTTAATAAACGCTTTGGAGAAAAATCTGCTGCAGAAATCATCAGCTTCTTGAACGACTACATGAGCCGCATGGTAAACTGTATTACAATTTCCGGCGGTAACGTTGATAAGTTCGAAGGTGACGCTATTATGGCCTGCTGGGGTGTTTTGCGTGATGAAAACCTTGAAACTCCAGAACACAAAAAGCACGTACAGGAAGATGCAATCAATGCAGTTCGCGGTGTTCTTGCTATGCGTTATGCCCTCATGGTTTACAACAAGGCTGCAGAAGCATTTACAAAAGAACACGAAGGTGAACCACTTGCTAAATACAAGCCGCACATCAGAATCGGTTCCGGTTTGAACTCTGGTCGTGCAACAGTCGGCTTTATGGGTTCTTACGACAAAATGGAATTTACATCTATTGGTGATGCAGTAAACCTTGCAAGCCGTACTGAAAGCTCAAACAAGCCTTGTGGAACAGATATGCTTATTACAGAAGATACATACAATCTTCTTAAATACGATTACATCAAATCTCCGGAAAACAATTACACAATCAAACCGGAAAATCTTGATAACGAAATCATCGTTGAAGTTATTCCTGTTACCTTTGAAGTTAAAGGAAAGGGTAAACAGCACTTCTACGGTGTAGTAAATATGCCTCGTTTTGATATTGAAGGATTCTTTAAAACAACAGATCCAGACTTTGTTGCAGATCCTGATTGTATTTGTGCTATTGGTCCTAAAGGTCCAAGAACACTTGCAGAAGTTAGAACCCTTCTTGGAATACCAACACCTGACTTTAGTGGAGTGAATTTAGATGCAGAAGAAAGCAAAGTCAAAGCTAACTGATATACTCTTTGTAATTGTCTGTATAGCAGGAGCTGTTTTTTCAATTTTCAAATTCACAACTCTCTTCTATCAGACTTTAACAAAAGACGAAGACCCTATTGCCTTAATTCAGGTTAAGAAAAATACGGTTCAACGCCGCTTTTTAGATGACCTTCTCTGGGACCGCCTTAGAGATACCTCGCCTTTGTACGATGGAGATACAATCCGTACTGCTCCTGTTTCTGAAGCAACTGTATTTATTAATCAGAACGGTGATGAAATTGAACTTCTTCCAAGCTCAATGATTCAGATTTTTATTTCTGCAGACGATAAGCTTGATGCAAAGCTCCAGAACGGTTCTGTTAATGCAAGAGCCGGAGATGCCGGATTCAAACTTTCCTTTGGAGATACACAGCTTAATTTGGAAAAGGGCTCTGCAATTTCTACAGACCAGGATGAAAACGGAAACCTCATGATGCAGGTTGTAGATGGTCAGGTAATCATCTCAAATTCAAACGGAACTCAGACTGTAATTTCAGGAAACACTGCTACAATTCAGGCAGACGGAAAAATCATCAAAAATCATTTGAATGTAGTTTCTCCTGAGCTTTCTAAAAAATACTTAAACTTCTCTGACGATAAATATCTTGCAAACTTTGAATGGTCTTGCGACGAAGATACAGTTTTAATCGAAACCTCTGATACAAGAAACTTTACTACAGTAACTTCTTCTCAGCTTGTAAAGGGTTCAAAACGTGCAGCACTCGCTGTAAATAACGGAATCAGCTTCTGGAGAATTTCAACAATTCCTTCTAATTCTTCCGACAGCTCATTCACAGAACAGGTAACAGGAAAAATCAACGTAATTCACTCTCCTCCACCAGTTCTCATTGCTCCTAAAAATGACTCAGAATTTACATACAGAACCCGTAATCCTTTAATCCACTTTACATGGGAACCTGTAGAACGCGCTTCTTCATATCATCTTACTGTTGCAAATAACCCTGCAATGGATAACCCTGTAATTTCGGACAGAACAACTCAGACTTCTTCTGTATTCAACACTCTTTCGGAAGGAACCTGGTACTGGACTGTAACTCCATACTACGCATTAAACCGCATTGGTCTTGCACGCCCGTCTGGACAGGGATTCTTTAAGATTACAAAATCTTCTATGCTTACAAAGCCGGAATTAACAACTCCTGAAAACAACGCTTTGGTAAGTACAAAAATTCCTTTAAGCAATAACGCAGACTCGTACAAAACAATCTACTTCTCATGGAAGAATGATAACGAGGCTGAATCATATAACTTTAGAGCATGGCCTGAAAACGGCTCTTCTGCAAACCCTGCAATTTCAAGAACAGGAATCAAACAGAACAACGTAGCCGTAAATGCACAGACACAGAATCTTACAAACGGAAACTGGTACTGGCAGGTAGACAAGGTTGATGATGAAAAGAACGTTGTTTCATCAGAGACAAGAAAATTCTATGCAATGGATTCCAAGGTAGAACAGAGAACTGTATTCCCACCAGACGGATACACTGTTGCACAGACACGTACTCAGGACCTCCGCTTTAACTGGAAAACAAATATTAAAGAAGGAACCTTGTTCCAGATTGCACGTGACGCAGACTTTAAAAAGACTGTGCTTTCTGAATCAGCTCCTGGAAACAGTTTCTCTGGCCGTTACCTTGCAGCCGGAACTTACTACTGGCGCGTTACAACAAAGCTTGGAGACGTAACATTCTCAAGCCCTGCTAAAAAGCTTATTGTAGATCTTCCGTTCAAGGCACCGTTCCCATTTAATCCGGTAAATAACGGTAGTGCCGTAATGAGACCTCGCACTCCATACGAATTCAGATGGAACGCAATTGCTGGTGCAGACTACTATCAGGTTAAAATTTACAGAGCCTCTAACCCAACCGTTGCCCTCATCGACAAAAACTTAATCGAAGCTTCAGGCGGCGAAATGGAAGGCACAAAAATCTACCTCGACAGCCTGTGGGAAGGAAATTACATCTTAACACTCCAGGCATTCAGACAGGAAACAGAGCTTGCTTCCCGTTCTTCTGGATATGCCGGAACATATAACTTTAATCTCAAGACCCTTAAACCGGTTGAACTCTTAACTCCACAGGACGACATTACAATCGACGGAGCTACAGCAATCAGAACTCCACCTAGTCTTTCTTGGCAGGTAGTTGATGAACCTGTAAACATGAATCTTGTAATTTACAAAGACAAGGAAACTCCTGAAAACGAAGCATACAGAATCCCAGCTCCTGCAAGTCCATACAAGCTTCCTGTTCTTTACGAAGGAAACTACTTATGGAGAATCGAAGCTTATACAAAAGACGGATTTGATATTTCATCTTTGGAAACACGTAAGTTCACTGTAACAGAAATTCCAAAGCTCAATGCTCCTTCTATGAACGAACCAAAGAAGAATCAGTCTTTCGGAAAAGAATACTTTGTAGAAAACAAAAAAATTACATTCAAGTGGGGCCGCGTATTTGGTGCAGACCAGTACATCTTCACTCTTAAGAACTCTAAAGACGAAGTTATTGTAACAAAGACTTTGAACAAGAATACTACTGAGTATACATTAACAGATCTTAAGCTCCTTGAAAAAGGAAGAATGACATGGGAAGTTGAAGCTCAGTCTCTCTATAAGGGCGTTGTATTCCAGCACGGAAAAGTAACACCTCAGAGAATTAAGATTGACTTGAATCCACTTACAACACCTTCTGTACAGAAAGCAGGTATATTATATGGAAACTAAAATTAAAAAATTATTATTAATCATTTCAATTATTTTCATCGCCTGCTCAATGTGGTCTCAGGAAAACTACTACATTCAGGATACAGAAGACGGTGCCGTATTCGTACAGACTTTAAGATGGGACCCGAACCCGGATGTTTATAAATATGATTTTACAATCGAAAAGGAAGGCCGTAGAGGAAAATACGAAGTTGTAGATCATCAGGAAACAACTGAATCTTTTGTAAACGTAACTCTTTCTGCAGGACACTACCGCTATAAGCTCATTCTTTATAACTACCTCGGTCTCCCTGAACTCGAAACAGAATGGTTCCCTTTGGACGTTATTAAAGCATATCAGCCTAAAATCTCAAGCGTAAGCCCTTCTACAATTTACCTTGAAGAAGAACAGGACGGTATTTTTACAATCGAAGGTTATGAATTAAGGGAAGACACAACCTACGTCCTCAAAAACGGTTCAACAGAACTTATTCCTATAAAAATTGAACGCGATTCAAGAAACAGAAAGGCAAAGCTTTATTTTAATCCTGATGACTTGGACAGCGGTAACTGGTCTGTTGTTGCAACAAACGTTGGTGGATTAAAATTTGATTATAACCCGGTAAAGATTCAGTTTAAGAAAGCACAGGACTTTGATATTTCCGGCGGATATGCATTCATCTGGATTCCTGGTGATGATACATTCAAAACCTACTTCCAGACACAGATTTCTGCTATCGGTTTATCTTTAAGATCAACTTACATCTTCTTAAAAACAAAGAAGCTTTATTACGGAGTTTCGCTTAATATTTCAAACTGTTATTATGCAAACTCGCTTCCAAAGTATGATCTTTCTACTTTCTTTACAATTGCCGCAATTGATTTTAATATCCAGATTCCATTCATGGATAAAAAACTCTTCTGGGATTTTAGAGCGGGAGCAGGACTTTCGGCATTCTACAACATGCACTTTTCATTCCCTCATGATTTGATTTCGCCTCCACTCAATCTTATTGCTCCAAACGCATCTTTGGGAACTTCATTAATATTCTATCCTTCTAAACGACTTTTCCTCTCTGTGGGAATTGATACTGCCGTAACCTTTAATGTTATTGGTGTAGATGCTTCTGATGAAAGAATGTATATGTTCTCATTCATTCCGTTTATTGAAATAGGATATCAGTTCTAGAACAGGCTGCAATTTATAAGAGCTTTAATTGTGTACAAAATTTTAAGGAGTCTCATTATGGAAAAACTCATTAGTGAATATAAATCTTTTTTAAATCAGGGAAAAACTGAACGCGAATGCGTTGAACAGATTATTCTTAAAGCAAAAAAACAGGGCTTTAAAGATATAAACGAAGTACAGAGCCTAAAGGCCGGCGACAAGGTTTACATCACAAAGATGAACAAGGCCATTGCACTTTATATAATCGGGAAAGAGCCTATTGAAAACGGAATGAACATTCTCTGCGCTCACATAGATTCCCCTCGCCTTGATGCAAAGCAGAATCCTATTTACGAAAAAGATAACATTACATATTTAAACACACATTACTACGGGGGAATTAAAAAGTACCAGTGGACTACAATCCCTCTTGCAATTCACGGCGTTGTTTGTAAAAAAGACGGCTCACAGGTAAAGATTGTAATTGGAGAAGATGATGAAGATCCTGTATTCTGCATAAGCGACATTCTTCCTCACCTTGCCCAGGACCAGATGAAAGACAAGGCCTCTGATTTTATTAAGGGCGAAGATTTAGATTTGATTTTAAACTGCACAATCCCTTCTAAAAAGCCTGCAGAAAAAGCTGACAAAAAAGAAGAAAAGGCTGCAAAGGAAAAGGGAAAGAAAATCATCCTGGATTTACTCAAAGAAAAATATGGAATTGAAGAAAGTGATTTAATCTCTTCTGAGCTTGAAATTGTTCCTGCAGGAAAAGCACGCGACCTTGGTCTTGACCGTTCATTAATCTTAGGCTACGGACAGGACGACCGTTCCTGCGCATTTACATCTGTACAGGCAATTTTGGAGATAGAAAACCCTGTAAGAACAAGCTGCTGTCTTTGTGTAGACAAGGAAGAAATCGGAAGCGTAGGGGCTACAGGTATGGCTTCCAATCTTTTTGAAAACATGACAAGCGAAATCATCGCCCGCACCCAAAAAGATTATTCTGAGCTTGTTTTAAGAAGAACGCTCGCCTCTTCATACATGCTTTCGTCTGATGTAAACTCAGCATACGACCCTCTAAACGCAAATCTTTTTGACAAGGAAAACTCTTCTTTACTTGCAGGCGGAGTAGCCTTCCAGAAATACACAGGTTCTCGCGGAAAAAGCGGTGCTTCTGATGCAAACCCGGAATTTATCGCAAAGATTCGTGCAGCACTTGATGCCCAGAATATAAGCTACCAGATGGCAGAGCTTGGAAAAGTAGACCAGGGAGGCGGCGGAACAATTGCATACCATGCTGCTAAATACGGAATGAACGTTCTTGATGCAGGTGTTGCTGTTTTGAGCATGCATGCCCCATGGGAAATTACAGCCAGAGAAGATATCATCCAGCTTTATAACTGTAACAAGGCTTTTTTAAAGATTGAAAAATAGATTATTTGTTTCCTAAAAGAACATTGTAAATTCTGTCGAAGTCGTCTTTGTTTGTAAAGCCGATTTCGATGGAACCCTTACTCATATCCCCTTTAAAACTAACGTCCTTAACTCCAAAGAGATTTCTGAGTTCCTGCTCGAACAATGCAATATCAGGGTCTTTTTTGCTGGCTTTCTTTGCAGTCTTTTTGCTAACCGCACGTCCGCCGTTATTGTATGTGTCTGCCAGAGCTTCTGCTTCCCGTACAGAAAGTCCTGAACCGATGATTTTTCCAAAAAGAACGCGCATGTCTGCATCTGTTTTTACCATAAGAAGTGCACGCGCATGTCCCGATGTAATCTGTCCTGTAACAAGGGCCTTTTGAACATCCTCTGGTAATTTTAAAAGACGGATTGCGTTTGCAACTGTTGAGCGGTTCTTACCTACTCTTCTTGCAACCTCGTCCTGGCTCAAATCGCCCATCTGAATAAGGTTATAATATGCAGTTGCTTCTTCAATTGGATTTAAGTCTGCACGCTGAATATTTTCTATGAGTGCAACTTCGAGCTTTTTCTGTTCGTCGAATTTTCTAAGCTGAACCGGTACTTTAGAAAGGCCTGCCATTTTAGCGGCTCTTGTTCTTCGTTCACCGGCAATAATATAAAAAAGGTCATCCTTTACGTGTTCGATGATGATTGGCTGTAAAACACCGTTTACCTTTATTGAATCGCATAATTCATCAAGCTGCTTCTGATTAAATTCAATACGAGGCTGCTTAGGATTTGGTTTAAGCAATGAAGGATCTATCCAAAGACATCCGTTTTCATCTGTTTCAATTGCAGAGGGTAAATTTGAATCAGCTGATTTTTTAACAGACAAAACAGGCTTATTTACTTCTACTGCAGGATTTAAATCCACAGAGCTTTCAGAAATGAGAGCACCTAAACCTTTTCCTAAACCAGTTCTAGCCACGATTAATTACCTCTTCTGCAAGTTTTTCGTAACTCTTTGCACCAATACATTCAGGATCGTATTTACAGATTGGAAGTCCGTGAGAAGGTGCTTCTGAAAGACGTACGTTACGAGGAATGATTGTACTGAAAACTACATCTTTAAAATATGATTTAACCTGAACAACAACATCCTGTGCAAGACGTGTGCGTGAATCATACATTGTAAAGAAGATACCGCCGATTGTAAGCTTTGGATTAATTTCTTTCTGAACCTTCTGAACTGTCTGTAAAAGAAGAGTAATTCCTTCGAGGGCGAAATATTCACACTGCATAGGAACTAAAACAGAATCTGCAGCAGCAAGTCCGTTCAAAGTTAAAATTCCAAGTGATGGCGGGCAGTCAATTAAAATATAATCATATTTTGATTTTAATGGTTCAAGGGCATTCTTTAAAAAGAATTCGCGTTTGTCCTGATCTACAAGTTCGATTGCAGCACCAGAAAGGTCAATGGAAGCACTGATTGCATCAAGATTCTGAACTGGTGTATGTTTTACTGCTTCTTCTGCATCAACCATACCTGCAATCAATTCGTAAACAGTTGGTTTGTCTTTAGAAACTCCAACTCCGCTCGACATATTTCCCTGAGAGTCAAAATCTACGAGAAGAACTTTTTTTCCGGCAAGCGCAATATATGCACCGATGTTTATGGCAGAGGTTGTTTTTCCTACTCCACCCTTTTGATTAACAAAAACTATAGACTTACCCATAACATTAAATATATCATTTTTTTTAAAAATAGTATACCATCTAAGTAAGGACAAAGAATAAACCATGATTTTAAGTGCTACATTTTCAAAGCCGCAAAAGGACGTACTGCAAAACCTTGGCCGCGACTATATTAAAATCAAAATCAATTATGAAAACTCAAAGGAAGGCGGTGCATATTTTGTACAGCTTTTTACCCAGAGCCAGGTTTTTCATGAGCACTTAAAGGAAGAACAGCTCCAAAGCTTTTTAGATAAAAACATCGGAATAAATTTTAAGTCCTGCATTGTAAAAACCACAGAAGCCCAAATCACCTACCTTACAAATAAAAAAGGAAAGACAACTAAAATAGAAAAAGAAATCTCCTCAGAGGCTAACAAAAGCTTTACTTCCCTTTCTCAAAATCACCTTGTTCCGCTTTCCCAGAAAAAGAAAAATTATATTTTAACCGAAGGTGAGCCTGTTCCGTTTTTAGTTTTCCTTGGAATTATGACAACAGACGGAAAAGTTATCTCAAAAAAATACGACAAGTTCCGCCAGATAAACCGCTTTTTGGAATTTATAGACGACATTATCCCAGACATTTTAAAGCTTAAAAAACAGAATAACGAAAGCTCATGTATTAAAATCATAGACTTTGGATGCGGAAAATCATACCTTACCTTTGCCGTTCATTATTATTTAACACAGATTAAAAAAACTGAATGCTCCATCCTGGGTCTTGATATTAAAAAGGATGTAATTGATTACTGTAACGACATTACAAAAAAACTCAATCTTAAAAACTTAAACTTTTCGTGCGGGCACATAGAAGATTACAAGGAAGAACAAAATGTTGATTTAATCATCACTCTCCACGCCTGCGACACTGCAACAGATTATGCATTAAAATACGCCGTAGAAAAAAACACAAAGGCAATCTTAAGTGTTCCATGCTGCCAGCATCAGATTAATACAGAGCTTTCCAGCAATAAAGATCTAATAAAACAAACAGAGCTTGAGCCTTTATTAAAGTGGGGGCTTATCCGGGAAAAGTTTTCTTCTTTACTCACAGATTCCCTCAGAGGCCAGTGGCTTGAAGATCAGGGGTATAAGGTTCAGATGCTGGAATTTATTGATGAAGAACATACTCCAAAAAACATCCTCATCCGCGCAGTAAAAAAATCGGGCTTGGAAAAAGATGAAGCTTCCAGTTGTAAAAATAAAAAACCAGAAATTATTTCTTCTTTAAATATTAATCCTGAAATTTATAAATAAAAAACTAAAGAACGTTTTTATATAAGAAATCTGCAATGCCGCTTGAATTATTGTCTTTTTCTGTTACAAAGTCTGCGATCTCTTTAATGGCATCAAGACCGTTTTTCATGCAAACCCCGTATTTACAAAGGCGGATAAGACTTTCGTCATTCATGCTGTCTCCAAAGCCCATTGTTTTTTCAAGGGAGAGCCCTATGTGATTACTAAGCCAGTTTACAGCTTCGCCCTTTCCGCAGTCCGGTGGAAGAATCTCTAAAAAATAAGGTTTACTTGTAAAAATAACAGCCCTCTTTCCAAACTCATTCTTTAATACCTTCTGAAGTTTTAAAAGAAGTTCAGGCTCTCCTGGAACAAGCATCTTTGTAAAACCTGTTTCCAAAAACTTATCATAATCACTTACAACCTGCCCTTTAAGGCCGCATAAATCTACGTCCATCCTGGTCCATTTGGTTTCTTCTCGGTAATAAATTGTATCCGGAGTATAAACCTCGCTTCTTAGTCCCCACTCTTCTGCAATCTGATTTGTTCTTAAAAGGATGTCGCTTTCTACCTTGCGGCAAAAAATCTGCTTTCTTAAATGAAGGTCAAAAATACTGCAGCCGTTAATCGCAATTAAATATCGCCCCGCTTCCATTCCGGCAATTTCCAGGCGGCGTACAAAAGGAAGGATTGCATCCTCGGCACGGCCCGAACACATTACAATATAGATTCCCCTCTGGGCACACTCACGCAAAGCTTTAACGTTCTCGTCACTAATCTGGCGGTCGTTATTTAGAAGAGTATCGTCTAAATCTAAAGCAATTAATTTAACATCCAGCATAGAAAAAAATCATATCAGAAAATTATGACTTTTTCCATTCATCAATAAATTCAATCATGTACTGCTGAACGTCGTTGAACCATTTATTCTGAAACTTGCAGGCATTTACACCGATATAACGGAAGTGCCAGCATTCCCACTTAAAGCCTGTAATATCTTCGTATTCTCTTGGAAAGCTCAAACTCCAGCCGTATTCTTCTGAATGATTGTTGAGCCATTTACCCTGAGATGTATTAATAAATGAACTGTCTATGCTTCCAAAGTCGATTGCAACACCAAGCTGATGCTGGCTGGTTCCTTCTCTTGCAGATTCTCTTTCTGCTTCTTCAAGTCCGTCTATTTTTACCCATCGCTGGAAAAGAGCCTTCTGATATTCATACGAGCGGTAAGTTGAGCTTACAAGTAAAGTAATTCCGTCCTTTCTTGCAGCCTTAGCCATTTCTACAAGCTTTGCTTCTACGTCCTCTCTTAAAGAAAGGTCGTTACGGCTGATGTTGTAGTAATTATTTTTTACAAGCGGAACAAGGTTCGAAGGAACATAAGTCTCTGGCTCTGCCTTGTGCTTTTTATCAATAAGGAAGTACAAAGGTAAGCATCCCTCTACTTCGCCCGCCTTTTCATCCTCCAACACAACATACAACTCTTCCAAAAACTGCTTTTTATTGCCGCAAATTGTTTCCTTCAATTCCTTCTGAAATCTAGGCGACATTCTGGAAACAATTAAATCAACCTTCTTTTCGTCGGCACTGCTTTTCTTATTATTTGTATTTTTAGGAACGTCGTTCAAGGCAACCTCTACGCCCATTTCCATTTGTTCAAGTTCCTTAAGCATATCCTTGTCACTTTTATTCTTTGCAAAAAGACAAACAAGAACAACAACTCCCACCGCAAATAAAGCGCATGCAATTTTCAAAGATTTTTTCATTTTCTTACCTTCGTTATTTTTCAATTTTCAACTGCCCCATATCAAGAATGATTTTTTTAGAACCGTCTTTATATTCAAGTTCTATAGTCGGATCGCGAACAACTCCATCCAGATGGATTAAACACGGAGCATCGTTATCGTAATTTTCACCGATTGCAAAGTGACATGTGTGGAAAGCCTTTTCATCCTCAAGCATATTTCCTGTAATCTGTGCTGCAGGATTAAGCCCGATTCCAAGCTCTCCTATGTTTCTTGCATTCCTTTTATAAATATCGGCCTGCCCTTTTTGAAGTTTACCTTCATTTTCAAGCTCATAAGGCCTTTCTTCGGCTTCATCAATTGTTTTTAAAAGTCTCTTAGCTTCTTCTCCACCTGTAATCTTTTGAACAAAGCCGTCCTTTAATACACAGGTGATTGGAGTTTCAAGGATTGAATCCCCGTCCGAAAAAGTCATAGAGCCGTCGTAAACGATTGTACCCTCTGTTTTACCAACAACAGGACTTATAAAAACTTCACCTGCAGGAATGTTTCCACCGGTTCCAGGCTTTGTAAAGTCTCCGTCATCAAACATAAGACTTCTGCCTTCTACATTAATATAAACATCAGTACCACCAGGCGCAGTTACATGAACCCTTACTGTATTTTTAAAAAGCTTTTCAAGTTTATTACAGCGGCTTTTAAGCTCCCCGTAATCAATGTCTGCTGTGCGGTTCATCATATCAACTGTAAGCCCCGGAGTCCAGATTGCACGCATGTTTTTCTTACCATCCAAAAGATAATCAAAAATATGAGTGATTTTTCTTCCGTCCTCAGTTTCATAAGGTTTTGCTGTAGCACCAGGGTCTTTTCCAAGCTTGATGTTTGAAATTGAAAAACAGATTTCAGGTTCAGTTGCAATGGCACTAAGTACTTCAGGATTTGCATTATCAAAGCTTGTTTTATCTTCCTGAAAGATTAATGTAGGAATGCCTTCCCTTTCTTTTACGGCAAGATATAAATCCTGTGCAATTTCTGCAGTAGAAGGATTTGCAATAATCAAAACGCGCTCACCTTTTTTAAGGGCCACAACGTCTCGAACAACAACCTGTGCCGGCGTGAGTTTTTTCTGTATTTTTTCTTTTACTCTTTCGTTCAATTCTTTAAATCCCATTATTATGCTCCATCAGTTTTTATTTACAAGAACAAGATTTCTTTCGCTTTCATTCATAAAAGGAACCTTTAATTCCACAACAGAATACTCACCCGTTAAGTTTTTTACTCCTTCCATTTCCGTTTTTATATTTTCCATCTTTGCCTTATACGCTGCAAGATATCCGCCTTTTTTTGTAAGACGCAAAAGTGTTTTTGTCATAGCCTGATCAAGCGGCCTGAATGCACGGAACACTGCAATATCAATAGAATTCTCTGGTACCTTTTCTGCTTCAAGATTTAAAACCTTTACATTTTTAAGCCCAAGGATTGCCGCACAGTTTTCAAGAAAAGCACAACGCTTACTCATTCTTTCTACAAGCTTAAACTCAAAGTCCAAAAAGCATGCTGCAAGAGGAATACCAGGAAGCCCGCCGCCCGAACCGATGTCTGCAAAGCAAAAGCCCTGGTTATCCTTTAATTTTGCGGCAAGTTCTTTTAATGGTTTATAGGCACTCAATGAATCTAAAATATGACGGATTACAAGTTCATCATGATCGCTTGTGTTAGTTAAATTATAGGCAGAATTAAAAAGAATGATTTCTTTTATATAAGCTTCCATCTTTGCAGAAACGCTCTCAATCATCTCCTCTTCAATTCCGCACTGTAATAATCCGTCTTTTAATTTATCCATACTGCGCTGCCTGTATTACTGTCCGTCCAGATTTAAAAGAACATCCATACTAAAGTCTGTTTCTGAATAATGAAGACTTACCATGTTACCGGTTTTTTCTGCTTTATATGAAGATGCTTGAGCCATTTTATACATCGAAGAAGTCTGATTTTCGTAATCCTGAGTTACAGTTGGAACTACCTCATAAGTTGTAACAGAGCCGTTTGATTTTACAGTCCTAAACAAAAGATAAATTGTTTCGTATCTTTCCTGCTGATTAATATAATAAACTCTGTCTGCAGTAAGAAGGAAGGTTCCGTCCGGTTCAATGTCGCTAAAGAAAACAGTTACAAATGAATCTGTAATATTAAAGCCGTTTACCTTAAATCTTAAAACCTGAGGATTTCTCTTTTTAAAGTTTACGTTGTCTGTTTTGTTGTCCTTAAGAGAAACCTGCTGCTGTCCGTTAGAAACCTGAGCGGCCTTTAATTCTTCAAGACTCTGTAAAATCTGACTGAGTAAAACCTCTGTTGTCCCTGTATTATTGGTGCTCTGATTATCATAAAGCCCTGTGATGCTTCCAAACATACCAAGGTCATACATACCAGAGATATCCGAAGCCGAAAGACCGTAGGTAGAAAGAGTTTTCATCATAGCCTGCTTTTGTGCTGCGTCTAAGCTCTGATTATAATTCTGCTGGTTCTGAGCCGGAGTTTGAGTTTGTGTATTTTGATTGGCCTGGGTATTTTGCTGGCTCTGCTGATTTTGCTGTGTGTTCTGATTCTGCTGGCCTTGTGAATTATTCTGGTTGTTTGAGTTTGGATTTCCCTTTGGTGTAGTCCCCGGTGGAGTTGGCATAGTAGGCATTGTAGGAACCTGAGGCACATAAAAACCACCTGTTGTTGGCATCTGAACAGTTGGCATTTGAGGCATCTGTGGCATTTGCGGCATACCCTGTGCAAAAAGACTGAATGAAATAAACCCCAGAGTCACAGTAAAAAATATTTTCTTTGAAAAATGTTTACAGATTTGCAAGACTTTCCTCCACTAATTCAAGTCGTTGTGTAAGCTGTGCAATTGTTTTTTCGAGCCGACTCTTTTCTTTTTCAAGTTTTGATTTAGGATCTTCGGCCCTAACCTGAGCCGATTTTTGTTTCATCATTTCGCGGACAGTAGAAGGACTTTTTCCGCCCTCTAAGAATTCTTTTTCAAGGCTTTCGCGTTCATCCTTTTTCTTTACGCTTGCAACAGTTTTCATATTATCAAAACCGATTGCAGGATTTACTTCTACAGCGCCAACCCTTCTTATATCACGCTCTGTATTACGAGGAAGACACAAAACCCTGTCGATATAATCTTCGTATCTTATATCAGCTTGCTTACAAAGCTCCCACGCTCTTGCAAGCTTTTTACCAAACTCCTGCATAAGCTGTCCGTTCTTTGCAAGATAGTTTGTTTTTATATCAAGAGTTAATTCCTTTAATTCTGCATTGTTTTCCCAGCCAAGAGAATAATAGTTTTTCTGTTCTGCAAGCTGAATAAGAGTTCCAAAGCGTGCCCAGAATTCCTGAGTATGAACCCTGCACTGGTTTGCATAGCCTGGATCTATCTGCTGTTTTTCTATTGTTAAAAGATGATGTGTGTATTCATGAACAGCTGTGTATATGAGCTGATTGTCGTTTGTAAAGTTTTTATTATGGAGGAAGATTTCGTGTGTATCAGGTTTATAAAATCCATTAACTCTTTTACTTTCTTTACCGGTCTGAGTTACAGTAAAATCGATATCACAGGAATAGATGTCTAAAAGAATTTCTTTAATGCGCTCGTTTGTCACGATTTCCTCCCAACTATATTATATACCAAAAAATCCTAATTTGTTCAAAATAATAGCACCGGAAACAGTTGCAGCAGTTTCGGTTCTCATTATACGCTCTCCCATGGAACACCTTATATAACCTCTTTTTTCCAAAAGCTCGCGTTCCCTGTCCGTCCATCCTCTCTCACTTCCAATGGCCGCAATAGTCATGCTGTTCTTTTTCTCGCCGTTCAGCGCCCGCTCCAGAGAACACTTTGCATTCACATTATCAAGCGCAAGCCGCCCCACAGTGTCCTCTACAAGCCCTTCTTCTACCGCATCCAGACATTCTGCCAGCGACTTATGAATAAACAAAGCCGGTACATGCGTGCTTCCAGCCTGCACCGTTCCGTCCAAAAGCATTTTATATGCGTTACCCTTTTCCACAAGCGTAGACTTAAGATAAGACTTTTCTCCAAGCTCAGTTGCAGTTAAATGAACCTCGCAAACACCCAAAGCCGCAATATCACGCAAAAGGCGCTTAAGCTGGATGGGGCGTGGAAAGCCTATTATCATTTTTACAGGAAAGAGTTTTTTTCCTTCCCCTGTCTCTTTAAAAGAAAAATAAATCCCTGAATCGTTACAGGCTTTGTCTAAAATAATTTTGGTAATTGTAGCAACGCCGCTTTTACCACCCACAATTCCTGCAGTAAAGGTGTCGCCTTCTTTTTTGTGTAAAATTTTTATAAGGTGTTCGGCTCTTTCGTCGTTTAATTTGAGAGGCTTATTAATTTCTGATTTTTCAAAAAGACAAATATTCATTCCCACCCTGCCTTTGTCTAACTGAACATGTTGATTTTCTTAAGCACCGTGCTAAGCTGATCTTTTTCTATTAAGTCCAGCGGGCGCCCTTCTATGTACTTATGCGCGCTTTCTGAGAACGAGCCCATTGTAACACAGGTTCCATTATCACACTTTGCATCGCGCATCTTTGAATGAAATTCGCGGATATAAATATCGCCGATAACCGTCTGAGTTCTGTAAAAGCGGAACATCTGCTTTCTTTCCCACTTATTGGTTTCTACAGAACAAATAATTTCAACGCATTCAGAAATTACGTTTACGTCTTCTACCTTAACAAAGCCGTCGGGATAGTAAGCACCAATAAACTTACGGCAAAGCGCAACAAAGTCACTTGTTCCCGAAAATAAATAAAGCTGAAGATTCTGGTTCTGATTCAATTCTGAATAACGCAAAACCAAAGTATCTACATCCTTATACCCCGGGTGTGTAGCCTGAAGCTGTTTTAAAACCGCAAGTCCCTTTGGAATATTGTTTGTTGCAATGTAGTCGTTTGCAATGTGATATTTAATCTGTACTAAAATATTGTCCGGTACATTCGAAAGCTTAAGCGCGATTTCATAGTCGCCGATGGCACTCGCATAATCCTTAAATCGTTCATGCATCTTTCCGGCTTCGAGACAAGACATAGCACCATACTGAGGATCGGGTCTTAAGTGAACAAAAACCTTTAAAGCCTTATCTGTCATTCCTGTTTCGGACATAGCAACGGCCATATTAAACAAAAGCTCTTTATTATCAGGCTGAAGGTCCAATACATGTTTTAAATAAGGAAGACAGTCTTTATATTTTTGTGCCTTAAAGAAAGACATTCCAAGATAAAGATATGCGTCTGTATTTTCAGGATTTAAAATCTTACATTTCCTGAAGCAGATGATTGCCTTGTCGTAAATCTCCTTACAGTAAAAAGACATTCCAAGGTAATAATTTGTTTCGTATGAATCAGGATTTTGCTTTCCGGAAAGAAGGAATGCATTTATAGCTTCGTCGTATTTTCCAAGACTGTAGGCTGCAATACCCATTCTTCTTGTACAAAAAGCAATATCAATATCAGTTCTTACGGGAGCAAGTGAATAAAGGTTTTTATAAACGGCCCACACCTTTTCCCAGTTCTGGCTGTCGAAATAGATTTTTCCAAGATCTGTTAAAGCTTCAAGATTATGAGGATCGTGTAAAAGCTTTTTTTCAAGCTCCTTTACAACAGCAGAACTTCCCTTTTTCTGCAGGTTAGATGTAAGCTTTCCTTCCTTCTTGTTTTTATCTCCCTTAGAAGATTTTGAAGAAAGAAGGATTACAAAAACGAGTCCCGCAATAATTAAAAAGACAAGAACTGAAATTACAATTCCCATTACATAAGACCTTTTACCATTTGAGCAATGTTTTCCATGGCTTTCTTAATTTTATTTATATCAGTTGCATAACAGCAGCGGATAAAACCTTCGCCGGCTTTTCCAAAACAGCTTCCTGGTACTACAGCAACATTATAATTTTGAATAAGCTTAGTTGCAAATTCTTCGCTGGTTAATCCTGTAGGACGGATATCAGGGAACATGTAAAAGGCACCCTCTGGTTCTACACAAGGAAGTCCCATATCAATAAATGCCTTATACATTAAGTTTCTTCTCTGCTGATAGCTTATGCGCATCTTTTCTACTTCGTCCCAGCCGTTTCTAAGGCCTTCTGCAGCAGCATACTGGCTGAAGATTGGAGGACAGATTGTATTATATGCATGGAGCTTACAGCACTGAGTAAGTAAATCATTTGGAGCGGCAATATAACCGATACGCCAGCCTGTCATAGCAAATGCTTTTGAAAATCCGTTAAAGATGATTGCATAATCCTTCATACCAGGGAACGAGCCGATTGAAACATGCTTTCTTCCGTCGTACAAAAGCTCACAGTAGATTTCATCGCTCAAGCACCAGATTTCATGCTTTTTTACAACCTCTGCAATTTTTGCTAATTCGTCTGCAGGGATAATGCGTCCTGTAGGGTTACTTGGCGAACAAAACATTACAGCCTTTGTTTTTGGTGTACATGCTTCTTCAATTGCCTGAGCTGTGGGATAAAGATTTGTTTTACTTGTATCAAGATGAATAACCTTAGCACCACATAAATCAGACAACGGCTGATAGTTTACGTAGCAAGGCTCACATACAATAATTTCATCGCCCGGATTCAAGATAGAACGAAGAACAAGGTCCAAGCCCTCCGAAGCACCAACGGTCGGAAGGATTTCTGTTTTTGGATCATAGAACATATTAAAGCGTTCAAGATACTTAGCAATTTCTTCCCTTAATTCAATCAAACCCCAGTTTGAAGTATATGAAGTATGACCCTTTTCAAGATGATAGAATGCTTCTTCGCGGATTACCCAAGGGGTAGGAAAATCAGGTTCACCTACACCAAGCGAAATAATATCATCATGGCCGATACAAAGTTCAAAGAACTTACGGATTCCAGACGGTGGTATGCTTTCCATCTGAGTACAAAATTTATCTTTTCTATTATTCATTATTTATCTTTCCTTATGCCTGAACACCTTCTCTACGGTCTCTTTCATCTTCTACATAAATAATGTCGTTTTCCTTATATGTCTTAAGAACAAAATTTGTTTTTGTAGAACGAACACCTTCGAGAGTACTCAACTTTTCACTTACGAATAAAGCAACTTCTTTAAGATTAGTGCCTTCAATCAAAACTTTAAGGTCGTATCCTCCGCTCATAAGATACAATGATTTAACCTGAGGGAATCTGTAGATACGATCGGCTATAGCATCAAACCCATGTTCACGCTGCGGCTGAACCTGGATCTGAATTTCTGCGATTACTTTATCCTTCGCGACTTTGTCTTTTTCCGGATTTACAATGGCCGCGTATTTAAGAATAATTCCGTCGTCTTCAAGCTTTTTGATAATAGCAGTAACTTCTTCCGGTGTCTTCTTAGTCATAGAAGCAATGTCATTTACAGACAATCTTGCATTCTGACGCAACAAATCAAGTATTTCTTCCATAATAAATCCTCGCAAATTTAGTGATTTTTTTTAAATTTGGTTAAAAAATTATACTATAAAACCCCGTTGTTTACAAGAAAGCAATCCGGAGCATAAAAAAAGCCCGCAGCTCAAGTTTTTTTCAAGGGCTACGGGCGTTTATTACCTTAAGAAAATTTATTTTTTCTTCTGCTGTTCACTCGGCTTTAATTTGGCACCCGCAACCGCCGCTGCCATCTTTGCCTGAGCTACTTTTGGATCTTTTACCATGAGAATTGGCTGTCCTGTAGCATCAAGAGTATCACGCCAGAATGAACCTTCAGGATCTACTGCATTTCTGTGAGCTGTAACAGCCTTAATTGGAAGGTGTACGAACTTATCGTGAACCAAACCGATTACAAGCTTTGTCTTTCCTGCCATAGCAGCATGAACAGCGTTGTTACCAAGACGTTCACAATAGATAGAGTCAGAAGCTGTTGTTACAGAAGCACGAACCTGATAAGAAGGATCAATATATTTCAAGTTGATTTCGATTTTCTTTTCTTTAAAGTATTTTTCAATCTGAGATTTTAAGTAAACACCAATATCAGAAAGCTTTTTGTTTCCAGAAGCGTCTGTTGCATTTGTAGCATCAAGTAAATCCTGTCCAGCCCCTTCTGCAACTACGATTACAGCGTGTCCGCGTTTTGCAAGACGACGTTCAAGACAAGCAAGGAAGCCTGTGTCTCCGTCGAGTTCGAATGGAACTTCAGGAATTAAACAGAAGTTTGTTTCGTGAGAAGAAAGGCTTGCTGCAGCGGCAATAAAGCCTGATTCACGGCCCATAAGTTTTACAAGACCAATACCACCAATCTGGCTAGAAGCTTCCATGTGTACGGCTGCAATTGTTTCTTTAGCGCGCTGAACGGCTGTTTCAAATCCGAAAGAGCGGTCCATAAACATAAGGTCGTTATCTACAGTCTTTGGAACACCAACAACTGCACACTTAAGACCGCGTTTTTCTACTTCGCACGCAACATCATAAGCACCTCTTTGTGTGCCGTCTCCACCAAGAATAAAAAGCATGTTAATGCCGTCGCGTTCAAGGCAGTCTACAATGTCAGAAGTTCTCTGTCCACCGCCACGGCTTGTACCAAGGTATGTACCACCAATCTTGTGGATTTCGTCGATTAAGTAGCGGTCGAGTTCAATAGGTTCATAACCAGAGTCAGCAAAAAATCCGCGGAAACCAAACTGATAGCCCTTGATTGTCTTTACACCATAACGTGTGTTCAAACAGCGTACAATAGCGCGGATAACATCATTTAAACCAGGACAGAGTCCACCACAAGTACAGATTCCGGCTTTTGCATGAGTCGGGTCAAAGAAGATCTTTTCGCGTGGACCAGCTTTTTCCATAAGATTTGAAGAATCGAGCACAATTGGTTTTGTTTTGTCATAAACGTTTATATTTCCGATAACGTAAGAATCATCACGAACATAATTAGCTGTATAATCACCATGAGCTGTAGAAAGTTTAATCGGGGACTCGATTGTGCATGGTCCAAGATTTTCAATTGTAAAATCAAATTTTTCGTCCATAAAAAGAACTCCTGTTATATATGTATACCTATTGATTGATTAGAAATTAATAGCCTTAATAGAATATAACGTATAAGAAAAAGAGTAAAGGGCTCTAAAAAAATTGTGTGAAATAAAAATATAGTTTATAGTTATAATATTGGAGGATTAAATGGCAACAAAAGCATTAACCAGACAAAAGGCAGCATCAGCCGAAGCAAGAAAATTCATTGCACGCGTTTATGCCTGGATGACACTCGCACTCTTTATAAGCGGAGCCCTTGCATGGGTAATTTCAAACACAGAATCAGTTTTGAACATCGTATGGAAAAATAAATATGTATTTTTTGCACTCGCAATTTTAGAAATTATATTTGTTTTCTGGTTCACAGCAGTAATAGAAAAAATAAAACCCGTAACCGCCGTCATAGCCTTTATATTTTATTCGGTTTTGAACGGTATAACGCTTTCTGCAGTATTTGCAATCTTTAAGCTCAATTCAATTTATTTAATTTTTTTGGTAAGTGCGCTCATGTTTGCAGTAATGTCTGTTTACGGAATGATAACAAAAACACATATTCATTCTTTCTTCCGTTATCTTTCCATGCTCATGATAGGACTCTTTATTGCATTCTTAGTAAACTTCTTTTTAAAGTCAGATATCTTTTCGTGGATTATTTCTTTTGTAGCAGTAATTCTTTTTATGTTCCTTACAGCCTACGACACTAAAAAAATCGTAAAAGCCTCTGAGCTTGCAGACGGTTCCGACATTTATAAAAAGGCTTCCATCTACGGAGCTCTTGAGCTTTACATTGATTTTATTGGAATCTTTCTTAATCTTTTAAAGCTTTTTGGACGTGAAAAATAAAAAGGAATTTTTGATTTTATATAGACGTTGAAAGAATTTTTTCATATATTTAAATATATATAAAATTAATAATAATTTAGAGGCATAATATGAAAATTAAACCATTAGCAGACAGAGTTCTTGTAAAAAACGACAAGGCAGAAACTAAAACATCAAGCGGAATCATTATCCCGGAAGCTGCACAGGAAAAAACACAGACTGCAAGCGTTGTAGCAGTAGGACCTGGAACTCAGGATGAAAAAATCACTGTAAAGCCTGGCGACAGAATCATGTACGACAAATACGCCGGAACACAGATTAAAATCGACGGTGAAGATCACCTTATCTTAAAGATGAGCGATATTATTGCAATAATCGAATAGTTTATTCTTTATTCAATTTATCTTTTAATAAAGCTGAACGTGCATTGGCAGGGTAAATATCAATGGAGTATTCCAAAGCCCGCAATGCACTTTTTTTATCCCCACTGGATTCATACACGAGTGCAAGCCTGTAGAAAATATCACTTTTTCTGTAGCTGCTGTTTTCCCTTCCTGCTGCAGCTCCGTATAAATCAATGGCACGGTCTTTTTTTCCGATTGAATAATAAATGTCTGCAAGATTCATAACAGAGGCATTTGAAACATAAGGGCTTACAAACTGAGTAGCACCCTCTTTTTCCATAAGGTTCATGCCGCCGCTTTCAAAAACACAATATTCATAAAAACGTATGGTTTCGTCATAGAGCTTTTGGCGCGCCGCAAAATAGGCTGCATATTCGGCGATGAGCGGTTCAAGGCGCGGCAGGATGGAGCCCACTTGTGTCCAAAAACTCTCCTGAATATTAAAGTCGTAGGTTTTGGAAATGTACTTGTAGAAAAGCTCGTATGCATCATCATACTGATTTGTATTTATTAAAAATGAAAGTGCGTATTCTACAATTTCAAGATAGAATCGTTTTTCCTCTGTATTGCTGCTTTCCAAAAGCTTCCATAAGTCTGCAGTTTTTTGTTTAAATGTATAGGTTGTATCAAGCTTATATTTTACGTCCAGCTGTAAAAGTAAAAGCTCAGGATTGATTTCTTTTTCTACAGCGCTGTCTATCATTGCAATGGCATTATCCATAGGAAGCTTTCTTCTTGAATCGTAGCGCTCCATCTCCAGAGTTTTTAATCCGACCTTTCTTAAAGCCTGAACTTCCATGTCTTCTTCTCTCATTAAATTTGAACGGTATGCATAATCAGCATAAAGAATAAGACCCTTTTCGTACTCAGGCCACTTAGAAGTAACATAAGAAAGCATGTCTGTAATAACAACATCATCATCCACAGAGTTTGCATAAATTGCCGAGTTGATTGCCAATAGCTTTAAAAGCTCGCTTTGTTCTTCTGTTGGATTTTCGTAATCTTCAAGTCTTGTAAATAAAACACTTCTTGCTTCCTGTGCCTTTTCAACCTCTGCAACTGCAAGATAAGCATCAGATTCAAGGGCAGCAAGATGAAGAACATCAGGATGAGTCTGGGGATTAATTTTATAGTTTGAAAGCGGAGAAAGGTTATCAAGCAGTCTGATTCCAACCTCTGCAATAGCCGCACAATCATAGTAATGTGCCGCATCATACATAACCATAGCCCAAAAGTATGCATCATCAGGCTCAGAATAAGAACCAGGTGCAATAGAAGCAGCTCTTTCGTAAGAACCGTCTATAAGATGATACACTGCACAGTTTCTAAGCCACATAGGATTATTACGTGCCTTGTATGCATCAAAATATATTTCGTAAAATTTAGATTCCTTGTAATATTCAGGATGCTCGAAGGCCGAAGTTTTTTCCTGCTCGATTCTTAAAACCGCTTCCGAAAATAAAGAGCCGTACTTTCCGCCTCTAAGCTCCTCTGCCCTCTTTGCCGCTTCACTTAGCCTGTTATGCCGGAGAAGGAAGTCTGAATAAACTGCTATAAGCTCTTCATTATGCTTATTTTTCTTTAGTGCCTTTTTTAAAACCTTTTCTGCACGGTCTTCTTCGCAAAGCTGAATGTAACGCTTATAAATACCAATGTAGGCCCAGGCGTCGTAAGCAAGCTTTTCAAGGTTCTTTAATTCCTTTAATGCTGCCTTAAAATCTCCGTCCGAGATAAATGAATCGATTATTTCAAAATGGCTTGTTAACGACTTTTGCTCTGCCCTCATTTTACAGGAAGACAGAGCAATTATAAGAATAGAAAATAAAATGCCTGAAATTATTTTAACTTTTATCTTTCGCATCTTTGCCTATTTTATCAAGTACAGCATTGATAAACTTGTATGAATCATCCGTACCAAATTCCTTGGCAATGTTTACGGCTTCATCAATTACAACCTTTGCCTGTGAATCCGTCTGATATTTTAATTCATAAATACTTGTTCGTAAAATAGCTAAAGTTACTTTATTTATGCGTTCAAAAGTCCAGGATGCAGAAAGATGTGCTTTGATTAAATCGTCTATAGCCTGGATGTTCTGGATTGTTCCGGAAATGATTAAACCGGCAAAGATTTTTTCCGGCTGTTCTGAAGCACTAATCTGTGTTTCTTCTTCCGACTGTGTGCTTTCAGAATCTTTTTGAAGCCATGAGAATGTAAGCAAATCTTCGAGTGAAGTTTTACTTACATCCCAGGAATAAAGTGCCTGAAAAGCTAAAATTCTACCTTTTCTACGTGACACCTTGTACTCCTACCAGTTAAGAAGCTTGTCTAATGCATCACCAGTTTTCTTCTGTTCTACATTTTCAGGTTTGTTCAATCCAGAAGCAACTTCTGCAGCTGCAACTGCAAGATACTGCTGCTGTTTCATACCTGTAAGATTAACCTTGATGTATTCGTAAACTGTTACGTTTGTACCAGGGCTTACAATATCACTTATAGAAAGAAGCTTTGCATCGTATTTTTTTCCAACCTTGATAAAGCGGAAATCGTTTGCTGTTTCAGAAAGGTCAGAAACATAACCGTTTCCCTGATCAAAAAGGAAGCAGAGGTTTTTATATGGCATACCGATTGTATCAGCTGCTGCTTCTGTCTTTGGCAATGTTAAAGCACCTGCCTGGAAACCTTCTTTTTTAGCCTGTTCAACAATAGCCTTTTCTGTTTCTGTATTCGCCTTAGCCTTATATTTCTTTAACAAATCATTACACTTTGTTTTAGCCTGTTCTGCATTACTGCCCTTTGGAACAATTACTAAGAATACTTCGAGCATGTCGTTCCATACAAATGAACTCTTGTTGCTTTCATAAAAAGCTCTGATTTCATCATCTGTGGCAGAAATACCCTGGATTTCGCTCTGTTTCTGTTTAAGAATGTACTGCTGGCAGATAAGCTGGTTCTTCAAATACAATTTGTATTCAGTTACAGTCATGCCAACCTGTTCCTGCAAAGCCTGATCAAGAGTTTTACCCTGCTGAGACTTAAGAAGGTCGTTCAACTGTTTTTCTGTAATTGAAGGAGCTCCTGCAGCCTGAGCCATATTCTGCAAGAAGTACTGATCTACAGTGCTTTCAGGAATTGCTATTCCTTCTTTTGCAGCGGCATGAAGAACAAGTTTTTCTTCGATAAGCGCATTCAAAACCTTTTTCTTTTCTTCCAAAGTGAGTTTTGTGCCACGCTGTTTTTCATACATAGCACAACGGTTTTTAACCTGTTTAACAGTAATAGATTCTGATGTGCCCAATTTAACAACGGCAAGAACCTGTAAATCATTCTGGGCAAAAACTGCTCCGGTAATTCCCAGAATCATAACTAATGAAAGTACAAATTTCTTCATATTCTTACATTCCTTATATTTAATATACTAATTCCATCTTATGAATTGTTATCTAAATAACCAAAATTCTTATTATTGGTTACGCTATTTCCAAAAGATAAATGTTTACTTACCGTTTACTTATCTAATGGAAGCCCTCCCGAAATTGTAGCACGGATTCTACGAACCCCGGCCGAAGAAGACTGCTCTTTTTCAATCTTAAAGTCGCCGATCTGTGCTGTATGCTGAACGTGAGGTCCACCACAAACTTCCTTACTGAACCAGTCGTTCTTTACGTCGCGGCCGATTGTGTAAACCTTTACCTTTTCGCCATATTTATTTGTAAACAGCGCTCTTGCTCCCTCTGCCTTAGCTTCGTCGAGTGTCATTTCGCGCATATCTACAGGTAAGTCTTCCTTAATCTTTTCGTTTACAATGTCCTGTACCTTTTTAATTTCTTCCGGTGTCATAGGACGTTCGAATGTAAAGTCAAAGCGCATTCTTTCGTTGTTGATGTTTGAACCCTTCTGTGCAACCTGGTCTCCAAGTACGTCAACCAATGCCTGCTGCAAAAGGTGTGTTGCTGTGTGATACTTTGTTGTAACATCAGACTGTTCTGCAAGACCGCCCTTTGCCTTTCCGGCTTCTGCAGTTTTACTTGCTTCCTGATGTTTTCTTTCTGCTTCTTTAAAGCCTTCTATATCAACAGTAAATCCGTTTTCGGCACCAAGCTCCTGAGTAAGCTCAAGAGGATAGCCGTATGTTTCGTAAAGATTATATGCAACCTTTCCGCTGATAATCTTTTTAGGATTCTTCATGAGGTTTGGAAGCATCTTCTGGAATTCTGCTTCGCCCTTCTTTAAGGTTGTGCGGAATTTTGCTTCTTCTGCTGTGAGCTCTGAATAAACTTTATTTTCGTTGTCTGCAAGCTCAGGATATGGAGCCTTAAAGTTTTCTACAACAACCTTTGCAATATCAGCCATAAAGTCTTTTTCAATACCAAGCTTCATTCCGTGTCTTACGGCTCTGCGGATTAAACGGCGCAAAACATAGCCGGCACCAACTCTGTCCGGAGTAACGCCTCTCTGGTCTCCAAGAATGAAAACCGAAGAACGGATGTGGTCTGCAATGATTCTTACAGACTTGTCTTTTTCTTCGTCTGAACCGTATGTGTAGCCTGTGATTGCTTCTATTTTTTTGATGATTGGCTGGAAAACCTCTGTAAGGTAAACCGATGTTTTTCCCTGCAAAATACAGTTTGTTCTTTCAAGACCCATACCTGTATCTACATTTTTTTTAGGAAGAGGAACCAATGTCTTTTCGTCCACGCGGTTATACTGCATGAATACGTTGTTCCAGATTTCCATCCAGTTTGCAGAGTCGTTACCCTTATTTGAATTTTCTGGAGGAAGACCTTCGCCTACCCAGTAAAAGATTTCTGTATCTGGACCACAAGGACCTGTTGGACCAGCTGCCCACCAGTTATCGCTTGCAGGTAAATATGCAATTCTTCCTTCAGGCATTCCGTTGTCTTTCCAGATCTGAGCTGCTTCTTCATCACGAGGAGCATTTTCGTCTCCGGCAAAAACTGTTACGGAAATTTTTCTTGGATCAAGTGCGAGCCAGTCCTTTGAAGTTAAAAACTCATATGAAAAAGCAATTGATTCTTTTTTAAAGTAGTCGCCCAAAGACCAGTTACCAAGCATTTCAAAGCAGGTCAAATGAGACGGATCTCCTACTTCATCTATATCACCTGTGCGTACACATTTCTGATAATCTGTAAGACGGGTACCTGCAGGATGTTTTTCTCCAAGCAGATATGGTACTAAAGGATGCATTCCCGCAGTTGTAAACAAAACCGAAGGATCATTTTCAGGGATTAAAGACTGTCCCGAAATTACTGCATGATTTTTACTTTTAAAAAACTCAATATATTTTGAGCGAAGTTCATTAGCGTTCATAAAATACAATTATATAAAATTTTTGATGGTATGTAAATTACAGAATCTACTGCTGCCTTGTAAAAGTAAGGATTTCTCCATCGATGGCAAAACAGTCTGTTGGAGTAACTTTTACCGGAGTAAGGATGATTGTATCCATATCAGTAACTGTCTTGTCCTTTTCTACCTTTGTTCCAAACTCAACGGTGTAGTCTGTGTCTAAAATTGAATCATAAGAGTTTGAACGCAGCTGAAGAACATTGTAATTGCCTGCAGTAAAAGTTGTATAAACACCCTTCTCTTCTATATCATCTCTTTTCAAAATGAAAATAGAATCTTCAAAGCTTATAACCGAAGTTCCGTCCGTACCGTTCCAGATAGGAGTTCTTTCGATTTCTTTTCTCACGATATTTTCCTTTACCTTTTTAGCATCATCAATTGTGCTGTCTAAATCAAGCTTCTGGTAAGTTCCGTCCCAAAGGTCATCCTGTTTAATAATGATGTTGATGTCGTCTCTTGTTGTAAGGCGGATTTTATCTGTGCTCAAAAGGCTTATATCAATTCTTCTGTGAAGGTTTGAAATTTCGATGTTTGTTGTAGAAATATAAATACCGTTGTGACGAAGGCGGCTTACTTCCCATTTATAAATTTCCTGAATGTCGCCGTAGTACTGAATGATTTCTCTGTTTTCAAAATCAAAATAGAAGTAGCGGAAATGAGAGCCTGTGTTTGCTGTTTTTTCCCAAAGACCGTTCAAGAAAGAAGCAAAGGTTTCTACAGTACCGTCCTGGATTTTAGAAAGCTCAGCCTGTGCAAGCTTATTTCCTGCAACCTTGATTTCCTGTGCAAGAACGTATTCTCTTTCCATAGGATTCCATTTATATTCCTGCTGAATCTGACTCAAAGTATTGTCGTTTCCTGCAGCGCTTGTATCCGATTTATAAAGCCATACCGAATAACTGTCGCCCTTTGTCATGGAAAGCTCGTATGAATCCGAACGCTCTGTCTGCTGAACAAAGATTGTTCCGTCCGAAGTAAAGTCGCCTACACAAACAAAATCAAGCTCGCCGTCCACATATTCACAAAGGTAAATCTGCATTATGCTGTTTTCCTGTTCATCAACACCCTGATAAATCAAAGCATTTCTGTGGTCGCCGATAATATCAAGATTCTGAATGGAAAATGTTTTTGTACTTGAAACCTTGGTTGGAATTTCCTTCATTCTTTCATAAGTCATGGTTTCCGGATTATAAAGACCCGGGATGATAAAGAAATTCTTTTCACCGATTTTACGGACTACTACAATTTCGTCGTCAAAAGAGTCGTAATTAAAATCTGTTGTAATGGAAGAAATCAATGTTTCCGAAGCCTTAAGGCTGATGAAGGTGTCGAACTGTTCTACCTGCGATTCAATATTTTCTTTAGGAGTCTGAACTTCAACCTCGTCCTCGGTCTTTGGATTTACAACCTTGGCTCTTGTAATGGTTGAGTCTCCTCTGTCTAAAAATTTACGGGTAGCAAAAAATACTCCGGTAAGAAAGAGAGCTGCTAAAATAAACAATATAATACTGGTTCTAGTCTTCATTCCTTTAATAATAATGATAATTTTCCATTTTCTCAAGTTGATGAATTGATTTATATGAATTAGAATTAAAAAAAGGAGTATAAAAATGAAAAAGTCATTATTATTTTTAGTTTTATTATTGTCTTTAACAACTTTAAACTGCAAGACAAAATTCAATTCTACAAAAACTCCTGTTCGTTATGACAAGCAGTTTGCAGTTAAAGATACAGGCAAAGTTAAATTCAACGACATTAGTGCAAAGGACCTTGCCGCAAAAATGGGAACCGGATGGAATCTTGGAAACACCTTTGATGCAACCGGAGCCGCAGGACTTAGAGCAGAAACCTCATGGGGATGTCCTAAAGTTACAAAAGAAATGATTCATAACCTTGCAGCAAGCGGAATCAAAACAATCCGTATCCCTGTTTCATGGTCCATTCATATGCAGGACGGACAGTTTACAATTGAACCTGAATGGATGAAGCGCGTAAAGCAGGTTGTAGACTGGTCTATAGAAGAAGGCCTTTATGTTGTAATCAATTCACACCACGATAATTTCTTTAGTCCTGAAGCAAGCAACAATTACGGCTATTATCCAAACTCTGCAAATCTCAATATTTCGCTCATGTATATAGTAAATATCTGGCATCAGATCAGCACAACCTTTAATAACGGTTACGACGAGCATCTTATTTTTGAAGGAATGAATGAACCACGCCTTGCCGGAACAGAGGTTGAATGGAGCACAAAGGAAACTTCTGAAGTTAATAAGGACGGATTTAAATGTCTTTCTGCCTTGAACCAGGCCTTTGTTGATACAGTTCGAGCTTCTGGCGGAAACAATAAAAAGCGTATTTTAATTATACCGGTTTTACATGCGGGTGCAGATTCAGCGCTTTCTTCTTTATTCGAAATGCCAAGTGATATTTCACAAGGAAAGCTCATGGTATCTGTTCACATGTACACACCATATTCTTTTGCAATGGAAATGCCTGGAGAAAGAGTATTTACAGAGCAGCATCAGAAAGAAATTTCCGGAACCTTTGGAAAGCTTTATTCTAAATTTGTAAGAAACGGAATTCCTGTTTTTGTTGGAGAATACGGAGCTACAAATAAAGGAAACGATGAAGAAAGAATCAAATGGTTTAAATATTATCTTACAGAAGCAACCAACTATGAATTTGTAGCCTGTGTGTGGGATAACCATCAGTTTGAAGCTTCTAAAAAAGAGGGTGAACGCTACGGTTACTATGTGCGCGAAAAGGGTGTGTGGTATTCAAAGGACATTCTTAAGACCATTCTTGAAAGCACAAAAAAATAAGTGACTTTACGCAATAAAGTCCCGCTGATATAATGGTAATACTATTTTTTGAATAATTTTAAAAAGGAGATATACAAAAAAATGGGTGAAAACTATTTTAACAAAATTCCATGGCGCGAAGCCCGCTTACAGTTAGGACATTGCCGCTCAATGGCTAAAGAAGAATTTGCAGACGGTGTAAACGCTCTTAAAGGAAAAAAGATTGTAATTGTAGGATGCGGTGCACAGGGATTGAACCAGGGACTTTGTCTCCGCGATTCAGGACTTGATGTTTCTTATGCATTACGCGAATCGGCAATTACAGAAAAAAGACAGTCATGGAAGAATGCAACAGAAAACGGTTTTAAAGTAGGTTCTTATGCAGAAATGATTCCTACAGCAGACCTTGTTGGTAACCTCACTCCAGATAAACAGCACACTCCTGTAATCAACGAAGTACAGAAATTGATGAAAAAAGGTTCTGCACTCTGGTACTCACACGGCTTTAATATGATTGAAGAAGGAATGATTATCCGTGATGATATTACAGTTATTATGTGCGCTCCAAAAGGACCAGGAACAGAAGTATGGCACGAATTCCAGAGAGGATTTGGTGTACCAGATTTAATCGCTGTTCATCCTGCAAACGATCCTGAAGGAAAGGGATGGGCTTATGCAAAAGCACTTGCAGTTGGTATGGGCGGTTCAAAGGCCGGCGTACTTGAATCAAGCTTTATTGCAGAAGTTAAATCTGACCTTATGGGCGAACAGACAATTTTGTGTGGTATGCTCCAGGCAGGAACAATCGTATGTTACGACAAAATGATTGAAGAAGGCATTGCTCCAGAATATGCAACAAAGCTTTTGATGCACGGATGGAACGTTGTAAGCGAAGCCCTCAAATGGGGTGGAATTACAAATATGATGGACCGCCTTTCTAACCCTGCAAAAATCAAGGCAAATCAGATTTCAAAAGATATTAAAAAGCTCCTTGCTCCACTCTACCAGAAACACATGGACGACATCATCAGCGGAAAATTCAGTTCTACTATGATGGAAGACTGGAAAGCAGGAGACAAAGATTTACTTACATGGCGTGAAGACACAGGAAAGCTTCCATTCGAAAAGAACGCTGAATCAAGCGAAGAAATTTCTGAACAGGAATACTTTGACAAGGGAATCCTTCTTGTTGCAATGGTAAAAGCAGGCTGTGAACTAGCATTCGAAACAATGGTAGACGCAGGAATTAAACCGGAAAGCGCATACTACGAATCGCTCCACGAAGTTCCTCTTATTGCAAACCTCATCGACCGTAAACGCCTCTACGAAATGAACCGCGTAATCTCCGACACAGCCGAATACGGATGTTACCTCTTTAGCCGCGTAGCCGCTCCAATGATGGCCAAAGATTTAATGCCTTCACTCCATACAGACGTAATCGGAAAAGGCTTAGACCTCAAAGACACCGAAGTAAGCAACGCAGAACTTGTAGCAGTAAACGAAGAGATTAGAAACCATCCAATTGAGGTTGTTGGTAGAAAGCTCCGCGCTTATATGACTAACATGAAACCACTGCTCTAGACTAAAAGAGCATAAAAAAAGGACTGATATTTATATCAGTCCTTTTTTTGTTTTAAAGTAAAACTATCGTTTATTCAACAATGGAAGCGGATTCACAGATTTACCGTTCTTATATACTGTAAAGTGAAGGTGTGGACCTGTACTCATACCTGTGCTTCCTACAAGACCAATCTTTGTAGATGTGTAAACAAAGTTTCCTTTCTTACAAAGAATTTTGCTCATGTGTCCGTACAAGGTCTTATAACCTGAATGGTGCTGGATGATTACGTAATTTCCGTATGTTGAGTTATAGCCTGTTGCAGTTACAACTCCGTCCATAGAAGGATAAATTGGTGTTCCCTTTGGACAAGCCATATCAATACCACCGTGGAAAGAACGCTTTCCTGTATTGAATGGAGAGTTGCGCCATCCGTAGTAAGATGAAAGATAATATCTGTTGCGGAGAGGCTTTTTGAATAAGTCTCCGTTGATTTCCTGTCTTGTAGCCCAGTCCAACTGTGCATCCGGAACGAATACAGAAGTACCTGCCGGGATTTCTGCATCTTCTCCAAAATTATTTACAACTGCACATTTTGCAGCATCAACTTCGTA
This sequence comes from Treponema sp., assembly GCA_017962965.1. Lineage (GTDB taxonomy): Bacteria > Spirochaetota > Spirochaetia > Treponematales > Treponemataceae > Treponema_D. Next base: position 37,625 of record JAGCUI010000052.1, read on the forward strand.
TTTTTTAGCGATTGTTGCAGGAGTTTCACCCTTTGATTTAACTGTATAAAGGATACCTGCCATAGAAGGGATTTTCAAATACTGTCCAACCTGAAGAAGGCGTGACTGTTTAATATTATTGATACTGATGATTGTATCCTGTGTAATTCCATAAACGTCTGCAATAACACCAATCATATCTCCTTCTTTTACGCGATAAGTAAGATATGTAAGGTCTACAGGCTCTTCTAGTGCAGCTACAGTTTTTGTATCTTTATTTTCTTTTTTGGCTTTTTCTTCTTCTGCTGCGAAAATTTCTTCAAGAATTTCGTCTGTACCAGACTGCTGTGAAGCAAGGGCTGCCTCATTTACCTGGAGGTTTACGGCTTCTGCCTGAGAATCTAATACTTCGTCGAACTCCGGAACTGCTGAAGTTTCAAATCCACCCTGACCGGAATGCTGGCTTGCATTATTGATTGAAACAACACAAAGAGTTGTAATCAATGCACCAAAAACAAAGCAGGCAACAGATTTATAGATAATTCTGCTTACCTTGTTTTCTTCCGATGAGAAAAGGAATTTTGTAACTTTATCCGATAGTCTTTTGAATTTTCGCGCAAAATTCATATATTACCTTCTATTAAACATTATTTTTATTTTTTATTCAATCCTATTAAATAAGTCTCAAAACTTTCTGCTCTGCAGGCTTCGGGCTTAAATCCTTTGGCGGTAGTAAAAATTTCCCTCATAGATTTGAGAATCCTCTGCTGATCCCCGTTCTGAAAGATTTTTACAGCAAAATTAGAACCTGTTTTAAGCATTGCCTGAGCGTACCACACAGCCATTTCAACAAGCTGCTCAGATCTAGCAGTATCTACAGTTCTGTTTCCGGTTGTTTTAGGAGCAGCATCACAGACAACTAAATCATAAGGACCATTATCTTTAATCTGTTTCCTTATTTCAGGAGCATTCAAATCACCCTGAATAAACACGAGATTTTCACCTTTAACTGTTTTAGAAAGAGGATTCAAATCGCATGAAACAACTTTTCCAGAGCCGTCAAGCTTACGTAAAAGAAAAGTTGTCCAGCTTCCCGGAGCCGAGCCCAGGTCTAATACTGTATAATTTTTCTTTATCATTCCAAACTTTTCATCAATTTCTTTCAGTTTATACACAGAACGAGCCGGATAACCTTCTGAAAAAGCTTTTTGCGACCAAAAGTCAGGTTTTTCGTAGCTATTATTGCCCATACATTAATTTTCGGCAAATTTTGGCTGAATGTTTAAACTTATTATTTGTGGATCCACATCCAGGTTAATTCGTGTTTGTTGTAATTTAAGTGGATAATTTTAGAATCCGGGATAGACGCAAACTCATTTATTAAAGGCCAGTTGATTTCGCCCTGCATTTTTATGGTACAAATCATATTTTTTGTTTTTCCGCTCTGCATCCATTCGTTTATCCATTTTAAAAGGCGCTCAGGATAACAAATTACGTCGGAAAACACCCAGTCTACATTGCCAATATCCTCGGGCTTTAGGGTAAAAGCATCGTGTGCTAAAAACTTTACAAGCGGATTTTTCATAAGTTCGGGCGCTAATTCAGCTCGGTCTACTGCAAAAACCTCTGCCCCCTGATTTACTAAAACCCAGGTCCATCCTCCAGGACATGCCCCCGCTTCAAAGCATTTTTGTCCTTGGTGAGGAAAATCAACACCGTAAAAAAGATTTGCCATTGTGAGGCTTTCCTGAATTTTTAAATACGCCCTACTCGGAGGATTTTCATGATCTTCTTTAAATTTTAAAAGTCCTGCCGGTAAAAATGATGTAGTCTGGGCCGAAGCAATCAAGGTATGCTCGTCTATCAGAGCGTATAAACCCATGGCACTTTGAGGAATGGAAAAAGGAAACTGCCGTTCTTTTAAATTGATGTAAGGAAGCTTTTCCTGAATGAGCTCTGCGCGGCGAAAGCATGTGTATAAATAAGGAGCCCAGTTTCTCTGAATTGATTTTAAATGATTTACAGCGTCCGAAATTGAATCAAATTTTAAAAGGAAGGGCTTAAGCATTGTGGTTCTTGCCCAGTAAGGTTCTTTTCCTTCAAACTCAGCACGATCCTGAAAATACATTAAATCGCCGTAGAGTTTTTGCGGCTTTGATGTGATATTGAATCTGTTTTTTAATTCCGAAGAAAGTAAGGCTGACTGTTCAATAAAAGGTAAAAAAGCAATTCCCTCGAGTTCTGTTACGCTAATTCCCATTTAATCTTCCTAAAACATTTAAATAATTTCGGGAGAATCGTCTTCCATTTCTTCCAGGTGATTTATAATTTCGTGAAGACGTGAATCGTCGGGAGAAAAAAGATATTTAAAACCAATCTGAGTTTCTGTGTTTTCTTTTTTTACCCACATAGGTTTACAGACAAGCTGCAGAGGAGGTTCTTCTGAATAACTGGAAAGAGTGAATTTAAGATTGTATTCATTTTCAAGGCTCACCTTTACCGGGCAAGAAAAATGAACTTTACAACCTGTGTCACTAATATCATCAAGGATTCCGTTTAAAGCACAAATTTCCGGAGCATCAACTCGTCCAATCTCCTGATATCTTGTTTCCTGTCTGTTTTCTCGATTCATAGGTTTTTCAGTATAGGGAATTTTATCCGTTCAAGCAATACAAAAAGTTATTCTTTTATAATCATTACTTTACGGGTTTCGTCCACTCCATTTCCAATAATTCTTATAAAGTAAATTCCTCTTGCTACGATATTACCGTTGTTGTTCTTTCCGTCCCAGGTAAAATAGTAATCGCCTGCAGAAAGACTTCCACGATTGAGATAGGTTACAACGTTTCCATCAAGAGTCATTACGATAATACTCAAATCCCCTTCCGATTTCATATTTACATTCAATACCATTTTTTCACCAACGGTCGGATCTATAACATTGTTCATTATAGTGATACCGCCGCGCTGAGGTGTAATGTCCTTAACCCTGAATGACCAGAGGTCTATAGATGTGATGTCGTTAGGGTCGTCCAACCGAAGCGCATAGAGAGGGGCTGGATTACTTGTAACGTCGTATGTGAAGGTTGAAGAGCTTACACTAAGGACTGGTGAATGGATGATGTTTATGCTTGTGCCTGGGCTTGATTCCAGTCCAAATAAGAAGGTGATCTGATTTCCGGAAGACCAGGCTGAATAGTCGGCATTTTCGAAAGTAAAGGTGAGACCTCCTTCTGTAGTGTCCCATACACCGTCGAGTATTGTTGTGTTTGTATTTGTTACGTTTGAAAGTCCGTATACAGGTACAGTTCCCGGAACCCAGATTCTCAAGTTTTTAGAAAGGTCAAGGTTGTACTGTGCCGACTGAGAGAATGCTGTAGGATGCTCAGAGAAATACATTCTTACGTTTGCAGGAATGTTGTTTCCGCTTTCCGGTTTATTTGCCGCTTCACCTGCAGCAGTTCCATCCGTAATATTTGCTAAAAGAATTACAGGGTCCTTTGCCTTAAGTGTTCCGTAGTTACCCTGAGATGCACTCCAGCTATGAACAGCCTGACTTCCTTCTTCATAAAGGCTGTCCTGAATATTTGCACCGCTTGTATTTACAAAGTCCGGGTCGTAAGCATAAGAAGGCTTTACAACATTTACGGCAAAGTCGGAAATACAGTGTGCCGAGTACATCTGCATGTAGTTACCAAGACTGTCCTGGATGAATGTTACATAACTGTTTGCAATCGAAGTGAACGGGTCTACTGAGCGTTCGTTATAAAGTCCCCGGGCATAAGTAACACGAATATAAAGAGTTTCAACATCCTGCAGAGTTACACTTCTTGTAAGTTTAAGTTTAACTGCAGTAAATGAAGTGTTAGAATGGCTCTGAATAATCTGAGCCGGAGTAGATGTATCAATCTGAAGTCCTGTTCCTGTATTTGCTGTAAAGCTTGAACCACTTATAGTGCCGATTTCGAAACAGTATGGAATAATTTCTTCAAAGCTTTCCGGAATATGGATTGCTGCATCAGAAGGAGTTGCCTGATATACAATCTGTTTTGAAAGCTGCTTTACAAACTGAATGTAAATTTCATCACTTCCAACAGGTGCAATTACAAGGTCGAATTCCGGTGAGGTACGGTCTATAGATTCCATGTTTGTTACAGACAAAGAAATGGAACGAAGACGGTTACCCGCAAGGTCGGTAATATATGAATTAGCAGCGTCGTAAGTAATAGTAAAGGTTGTATCATAAGACAGGTTGCTGTCGGAAGCATCAAGGAAGAACTTAATGTAAGTATTATCCATAGTAGCTGGAATAGGACGACGTTCTGCAGCCGCACCTGTAAATACCGGAGCCGCACCACCTGGTTCAACAGAACGGAATTCAGTAGTCGGAACAGAAAGCGCACCTGTACCTACGCAGTATTTAAAGTTAGACTGCTGCCCTATTATAGTTGAATAACGGATACCACCCTTTGTAAATGAACCTTCTCCTCCATAAGGATTTGAACCACCAAATATGTCGGCACAATATGTGTTTGTGTTGGCAAGACTTGTACCAAGGCTTGTACTCCATCCAAAAGAAGTAAACCAGTATCCGATATCTGTACCGTCGGTAAATGTATCTCCACCAGTGTTATCTGTAATATGAATTTCTATGCGGTCAAGAACCGAACCGGAACCCATACCTACTGCTTCAAAGTAACTTTCTGCCAGAGGCTGATTAATCTTATGAACCTTTGCAAATTCCGGTGCACTTAAGTCCCATCTGTTTTGAGTAACAGACACAGCCTTATTTGCATTTGCAGGAGTTCCGCCTGTTCCTGTTTTATCAACACTTGTATTGTAAATTATAAGATAATTATTGTTTTTATCTTTAACACATTTATTTATATAAATATACTGGCCGGTATGCCCCGTAAGGGCCTGAGTTTCTGTGTAAGCCTGAGTTACTGTACCACCAGGGATTTTTGCACTTTCAATATATCCAACCCATTTTTTAAATCCGCCGCTTACAGTTCCGCTTGTATAACCTGCAATACTGATTCGAATAGAGAAAACATCTTTTCTGTAAAGTGCGTTTACGTTGTTAGCAGTTGGAGTTGTTCTTGTTCCGTTTATTCCGGTAGAAATATATCCTTGTGCTGTTGTTCCAAGACCTATAAATGTAATTTTTTCTTCAGTAACTCCGGCTTCATAATCGCTTGTCATTGTTTCTGCAATTCCACCAAGATTCTGGCTTACAAGAATATTCTGAGATACAGAAGTAGAAGGATTTGTAGCATTAACATTTTCTGTTTTAAGGTTTGTTATAGAAGTTCCATCAGTATTATTAAAATCAACAGGCTCTGAATATCGAAACTCAATATAGTTATGTCCGTCGTAGCTCCACTGGTCTGCAGCTTCATCTGCATGGTCTTCCTGACCTGTTGTTACCTTGTATAATGATGGAGCGGTTTTATCTGTAACTGCAGTAAAGTTTGCCTCTCCGGTTACTCCTGTTACAGGTTTATAATTTTTAAGCCTTTTTCCATAAATATCTGTTACAACAAATTTTAAAGTTGCAGTAGCACGAGGAATCTGAATATAAGGGACAGCTGTATTTTTTGTAATTCCATAGCGGTCTGTACTGTCCGTTGCACCTGAAGAAGTTCCCGTTGCATCTGTTGCCCAGGTTGAAGGAGCTTTGAAATAACAGTAATAAACCTTATCTGCTCCGATTTCTTCGCTTTGTGTTAAATCTCCTGCAAGTTCATCTGTACATTCCTCGTCAAGATAAACTCCGCTAAAGGCAACCTCATTACCTTCATTGTTTTTGTACTTTACATTTGTAAGACCTTTTATATTGGAAGCATTTGATGAAGAATTGTGTTTTTTCTGATTTAATTCTCCATTATAATTTCTTACCGGATGGCTGAACTCTACGCGGATTACATTATCTCGCACTGTATATGCTCTGACAATTTTAAAATCTGTATTATCAAAATTATGACAATCGGTAATAGTACAAGCTGCGTCACACATCATCTGAGTGTCATTATCAAAAGTATCTTTATTACTTTCGCCATCGTTTCCGGCACTAAACAAAGTACCGCTATGCTTTCGTACAGTACAATTTTCAACGGTAATTTTATAACATTCAGCAAAACAACTTTCTGAATCGCTTGTCTTTTTTATATCGATATACCAGGCTGCAGTTCCTGTAAGACTTGTTCCGTTTGCATAAAAATTCTGTCCGCTTTGTAAAACAGCCCCGGAACCAAATGTCATACTTCCATTGTAACCTGTCATACCTCCGTCTGAACCATCAGGGAAAACAGATTCAAAAACATACTTTGGAGCACTCGCAGAAGAATCAGAAATTCCTCTTGTATAAAAATACTGATATTCATCATCTATATTTGTAGTATCATCTTTATAAACCGCACCAGCTCCAATAACAACGATATCTCCATCAGTTGTTGAAAGATATTTCCCTGCCTGAAGATTTACCTTTCCGGCAAGAAGAACAAAATTTTTGCAGGATACATTAGAAATAATGTCTAACTGTCGGGTGCCATTTCCCATTCCTACACAGAGGTTTCCGGCTACCTGATTTCCTCCGCCCGTAGTAGAACCAAAATTACAGTTTCCGCTTGTGCCGTAAAAATATACATTCGAAGCAAAAGTGATGTTTCCGGAGGCTGTAAAACTTCCGCCGAGCATAAAGCTCTTATTATCTGTACCGGTTCCGTTCACTTGAGTAAAATTACCGTTACAGGTAAAGGATTTTCCGTTTTCTGTTTTTACATACTTGCTGTTCGTAAAAGTCATATTTGAGCTTGTAGCAACATTACAATTAAAGTATGCAGTATCTTTTGTAGTTATGTTAGCCCCTGCACTTAAAGAAACAGCATTAAGTTCAAGTACTCCGCCGGCTGTAATATTTCCCGAAACCGTAACAGTATTACCGTTATTTATAACTAACTTTTTATCTGCCGTCAAAGTTCCATTTACACTGATATCATCCGCATTTATAGTCAGCTCCTGTGTAGAAGTCATTGCTCCAAGGCTTACATCGTTTGCATTGAAGGTGCCGTTTATGTTTGTGACTCCGCCTGTGTGGGTAAAATTCTTTCTTGCCCCTGCTGCCCCAATGTTGGATGTTTCTTTGAATGTTACAAGTTTAGTTGTATTCAATGTAACGTTATTCGAGAATGTAACGCCATCATTAAACGTAAAGGTTCCTGAGTCAGTCGTGTCGGAAATATTTGTAATTGTTGTTGTTCCGTTAAATGTTGTGCTTGTATTTTTATCAACATTGAATGTCGTGATGGTTGCAGTATCGTTGAATGTTGTTGTGCCGTTGTTATCTATGCTGATAGTCGCAATAGTTGCCGTATCATTAAAGGTTGTGCTGCCATTATTATCTATACTGACTGTTGTGATTGTCGTAGGGCCGTTGAATGTAAGTGAATCACTCTTATCGGCTGTCATTGTTGCGATTGTGACTGTATTATTGAATACTACTGCCTTACTGTCATCAATATCTATTGTACCTGTTATCTTAAGTCCTTTATCAAATCCAAATGTGATTGTAGGACTTGCGCTATCTATGTTTATATCTGCAAAGGTTACTGCGGCAGTTCCGGTATCCGCATTTGCCCTTGCGCATGTAAATGTCCCGTCAGTTTTAATTATATAAACAGAAGAATATGAGGTTCCGGTTTTAGGATTAAAAAGCTGATTATTGCTTCCCGTAAAGATGAGGCTCTTAGATCCGCTCCAGTTTCCGTTAGAGACAACATCGTTCAAAGCATTAACATTTACATTTGCAGTTACGGCATTATAGGCCTGTAATTTTCCCGAAACAGATAATTCATAAGATGATAAAGAAGAAAGTGTTATAGCGGAAGTTAATGCAACAACATTGCCCGATAACAGAACATTTCCTGTAAGGGCAAAAGATGTAGTTACAAACTGAATTGAGCTTGAACATGTTATATCACCCGCAATGCTTACAGCACCTGCTCCACTTTGATTAAACGAAGTAATGTTTACATCTGCATTTGCTGTATCTGTAACTGAAGTTTTATCATCAATTGTTAAAAGACCTGCATTATTTACATCAAGAGTATATGCACCGCTTATTCCACTGCTGAATGTTACAGGAGCATTTGTTCCGGACGCTGTAAGAACTGTATTTCCGGTAAGAACAACTGCTTTAGGGAAGCTTATACCACCGGTTCCTGTTATTTCGATATTGCCCGAAAGCTCAAATGATGAAGGAGTTGTCTGCAATACGATATTTTTTACATTAAATCCGCCTGTTCCACCATTTATGGAAACTTTTCCGGAAGTATTAAAAATCAAATCTCCATCATACTCGATTCCTGTTACAGTAACATTTCCGCTGGAAGTAAACTTAATCTGATTTGCATAAATTGTCTCTGATGTAAAATTGATGTCGTGGGAACCTGTATCGAGTTCTACTATATTAAATTTATTTGTAGAAGTACCAATCTGTCCTGCAGTAATTGTTCCGCCTGATGCCTTGAGAGTAAGATTTTTTGTACCTGTTGCAGCCGATGTACCGATTACCTTTCCTGATGCGGCAGTAATCTGAGTTCCCGAAATTTCCACTGAATCTGTCACTGTGAGGTTCTGGAAAGAAACAGTTCCTGAGCTTGTAAGGTTTCCGCTTAATTTTACATCACCATCAAAGCTTACGTTTCCACCGAATGTTGCAGGATAAGTAAATGTTGTTAGACCTGTATTACTGAATGTTGCGGCGCAGGTTGTAGTAACTGTATCATCAAAAGTAACTGTGCCTGTATTTGTGCTACCCGTATAAGATGTTGTTACAGTTAAAGGCTTTTTAAATTCCAGATTTCCGGAATTGTGGGTAAATGTCTTTATGTTTGCATTATCCTGTACTGTAAGCTTTGTAGAGGATGATGATGTAATCTTTGCATAAGAAGTAGAAGCGTTCGTGGTGAAGCTTTGAGTTGTTCCGTTGAATATTACAGTTCCGTTTCCTGTATAAGTTCCAGAATCCGTAAAGTTTCCTTTAAGGCTGATTGAATCGCTGTTGGCAATTGAAGATCCGTACGCGTTTGTAAGGTTACCGTTTAATACAATATCTCCGCTATTCGAAATTGAAGAGTTACCTGTATTGGAAAGATTTCCTGTAATTGTAAGGTCCTCACCGTTTGTTAATGTGGCTCCCGAAGTATTTGTAAAATCGGAGCTGGCAGTTGTTGTTCCGTTATTTGTAAATACTCCGCTCGAAGTGATGTCCCCGGTTACAGAAAGAGTCCCGGTTCCTCCGTTTGTGAGTGTTCCGCTAGAAGTTAAATCTCCTCCTACGGATAAAGTTCCTGAGTTTGAAAGAGTACTGTTGGAACTTACATCCCCTGATGCAGTTACAGTTCCTGAGTTTGCGAATGTTGAACCGTTAATTTCTAAATCTGTTGTTTCAAGTTCACCGGTAACAGTTACATTACTTTTTGCAGTCAATCCGTTTGGGAAAGAAAGCTTACTGCTTCCGGTAACTTTTACAGTTCCACCCGCTTCGATTACAGAAACAAGGACTTCTCCTCCGCCGTTGAATTCTATGTCTCCCGAATTTGTACTGTCTATGGAAGCCGCGCTTATAGTCGTATCTTTATTAAAGATCGTTTTACTTGCTTTTGTAAGAGTGATGTTTGTATTATCTGTTTCGTTATTAAATGTAATGACAGAAGAAGCTCCACTGTTTATTCCAAGTGATGTAAATGTCGCTTTTCCGCTTCCGGCTGTTGTAAGGTTTCCTGAGCTCTTTTCTATCTTAACATCCTTATAAGTCGAATCAGAAGATACTGTAAAAGTCTGGTTTCCAGTTCCGTTAAAGATGAGGCTCTTTGTTCCGGTCCAGTTACCACCTGAAGTTACATTACCCATTGCATTTATATTGATATCTGCAGTAACAGCGGCTGCATTAGTCAATGTTCCGTTTACAGTAAGCTCGTAAGAATCTGATGATGAAAAAGTAACTGCAGAAGAAAAATTAGAACTGCTTCCGTTTAATAAAACATCCCCTGTAAGACTGAATGTTCCGCTTGAAAAATCTATTGTTGAAGAAGCAGTTATGTCTCCTGCAATGCTCACGTTACCGGTTCCGCTTTGTTTAAAAGAAGAAACACTTACATCTGCCGTACCGGTATCTGTAAGGGAAGTTTTATCGTCTATTGTTAAAAGCCCTTTGTTATTTATTTCGAGTGCATATGAACCGCTTATTCCGTTTCCTATTGTTACAGGCGCATTTGTCCCGGAAGTTTTTAATAAAGTATTTCCTGTAAGAGTAACTGCTTTATCAAAAATGATTCCGCCTGTTCCCGTAATTTCTATATCGCCCGAAACCTCATAAGAAGAAGGAGTTGTACTATATGTAAGTTTTGCGGCACTAAGTCCATCTGTCCCGCCATTCAAAGAAACTTTTGCGGAAGTATTAAAAATAAGTTCTCCGTTGTAATCAATTCCTGTTACAGAAACGTTTCCTGTAGAAGTGAGTTTTATTGAAGAAGCGTGAACATCTTCCGAAGTAAATGAGAGGGCCGTAGAACCTGTGTCGAGTTCAACCGTATTAAAATTTACTGATTCTGATCCAATCTGCCCTACACTGATTGTTCCGCCCGTAGCCTTTAAGGTAAGATTTTTTCCCGCCGCTGTAGAAGTGATTGTTTTTCCCGAAGCGACAGAAACCTGTCCTCCAATAATCACAACAGAATCTGTTACGCTGATGTTCTGGAAAGAAAGAATTCCGCTTCCTGTAATATCAGCCGAAGCTTTTACATCACCGGCAAAGGAAGCATTTCCTCCAAGATTTACTGCCTCGGAAAGTGTAGTAAGACCTGTATTTTTAAAAGAAGAAGCGCAGCCTGTTGTAAGTGTATCGTTAAAGGTTAAAGTACCTGTATTTTCAGTTGCACCGATTGAATTAATTATTGTGACAGCACCGCCGAATGTAATGTTTCCGCTGTTATGTACAAAGTCATTAATCTGTACTTCACCTGTAACGGTAAGGGCTGTCCCTGTTGAAACAGTGAGCTTTGAATATGTAGTTCCGCTATTTGGCGTAAAGCTCTGAGTCGTTCCGTTTAATACAATATTTCCTGTTCCGGAATAAGTTCCTGTATCCGAAAAATCTCCTTTTACATTGATTTCACTTGTATTTGTAAGAGTTGCGCCTGTGTTAGAAAGATTTCCATCGACAGAAAGTGTACCGCTGTTAGAAAGTGTTCCTCCCGTTATGGAAACATATCCTTCGACAGAGAATACTCCTTCGTTTGAAAACGTACCTCCAGTATTGGTAACATATCCATCTACAGAAATAGTTCCTTCGTTTGAAAAAGTACCTCCCGCATTGGAAACATTTCCACCTGCAGAAAAACTTCCTTCGTTTGTGATAATCGCCGTAGAAGCATTTGTAAGATTTCCCGTAACAGTCAGCGTAGCGGAAGCATTATTTGTAAGTCTTCCATCCGTATCATTTGAAAAAACACCGCTGACCGTAAGATCTGCATTATTTACAAAGTTACCTTCGTTCAAAACATCACCGGTTACAGTCATGATATTACCGTTTATGACAGTACCAGGAATTTCGAGATCTTTTCCGATTGTAACAGTTCCGTCCGAAGATAAAAGTCCACCGGCTGTTAAATCATCACCGGCGCTTACAGTTCCACTCGAAGAAATAGTGCCCGCAGTATCTATAGATATATCACCTGAAGAAGAAAGCAAGCCTCCGTTCATTACGATAACAGTATCAAGGACACTTATATCTCCAAGAGCAGTTACAGAACCTCCTCCCTTTACGGTAACAGTTTCAGAAACAGTTATATCGCCTGTAGCTGTGACAGAACCTCCGTCTTCTACAGTTATAGTGGAAGCAGCAGTTAAATTACCTGTTACAGAAAGAATTCCTTCTACAGTAAATGGAACCGGAACAGAAAAAGCGGCAGGAATAGAAAGATCCCCCGAAGCCCCGATTGAAAGACCCGTAACATTTGCACCCGAAACGCTTATTGTTTTTACAGACTGAACGGAAGAAATGCTTACAACAGTGCCAGCCGAAGCTCCCACAAGGCTTACATCATCACTAGCTCCCGGAAGTGCAGTAGCAGCTACCCAGTCCGGGATTGTATCATCATATACTTCCCAGTTATCCAAGGTTTCCCATAAGGTATCTGTTCCGCCTACCCATCTGTAATTATCAGCAAACAAAGAAACAGCAAGGCCTATAACCAAACAAAAAACAATGGCCTTTTTATGAGAAAATAGCGATTTTAAAGCGTCTTTTACAAGTCTCATTCTCCGCCTTTATTATACTATAATAAAAACAGTATTACATTATATTATCGGCAAAAAATGAGGAAGATGTGAATTATTATTTCTTTAATAAAGCAGCAAAAGGATTATAAGTTTCTCCGTCATCATCCTGAGAAGAAAGATACTTTTGAGCGGTTTCGTCCTGTTCTTTAGAGGTTGCAGGAACAAGAGAAATACGTTTTTGAGCCGCATCAACCTTTTCTACAACCACACTCATTTTCTGCCCGATTTTATAAACCTTACGAAGATTTGTATTTGCAGAAACATCTTCAAGCTCGCTGATGTGAACAAGCCCGTCGATTCCCTTATCAAGATTTACAAAAAGACCAAAGTCTGCAATTCTCGAGATTTCACCGTCTACCTTTGTGCCGGGAGTAAACTTTTTAGAAACATTTTCCCAAGGATCAGCCATCAAAGCCTTTAAACTTACGCTTACCTTTTCATGCTCCCAGTCTGTACGGATTACCTTTACTGTAATTTCTTCTCCGGCCTTTACAATTTGTCCTGCATCCTGAACGCGGTCCAAAGACATTTCACTGATTGGAAGAAGAGCACGGAAGCCCTGAATATTTACAAAAGCCCCGAATTTTTCGATTGATTCAACAACAGCCTGAACTACAGCTCCTTCCTTAATTTCCATGGAAAGCTTTGCAAGCCCCTGTTCATATTCACGCTCACCGATTAAACGGTTTGAAACAAGAATATCCTTTCCGTCATTTTTAAATTCGGTGATGATAAAGTTCAAATGCTTACCCACATAAAAAGCAGGTTCTTCTTTTTTCTTAAAGCCCATCTGGGAATAAGGACAGAATGCGCGGCTTGAACCAAGCTTTACTTCAAATCCGCCTTTAATTTCCGAGGCAACATGACCTTCAACAGGAATGTGATTTTTCCATGCATTCTCGAGCATAGACAAATCTGCCTTACCACCACTAATTTTTGTAGTAAAACGCATTTCCCCGTGAACTTCGCCTGTAAAATAGACTTTGATTTTATCGCCTTCTTTTACACTTACATTTCCTTCTTCATCTGCAAGCTCAGCTCTGTCCAGAACTCCTTCAGATTTAGCATTCAAATCCAGAAAAATAGTTGTGTCTGTTACGGCTACAATTTCAGTTTCAATCTGCTGACCAATTTCAAGTCTACCCTGCATGTCCTATACCCCTTTAGATGAGTTATGATATTTATTTTAGTAAGACGGATTCAAAAAGCATTTTAAATTATTCAACGCCTGAATTGCATCGCGTCTTCCAAGTTCATATGTAAGCCGGATTTTTACGGAATCTCTTTCAAGACGTCCTGCAAGCGGTTTAGAAGACGGTCTGATAATAAAAGCATTTTCCGCATTTTCCTGCTGTTCAACATATTCAAGCTCCTGATTATAAACCTCATGGCGCCTTTTCATCGCTTCCAGGAATTCAGGATAATCCTTGTACTTTTTTTCCATGAACTTCATCAATTTTACAGGCTTTTTTGAATATCCCTTAGGCTGAGTTAAAACAACAATGTTTTTATTAAAGCCAAGCTCTTCAAATTTTGCCACAGGAATTGAATCAGTTACCCCGCCGTCAAAATACAATTTGTTTTTAATTTCAACCGGCTTTGAAACCAAAGGCATGGAAGCCGAAGCCCTGAGCCAGTCCATATTTTCATCTTTAAGTGTCTTGCATTTGTGATAAACCGGTTCACCCTTTTTAATATCCGTAACAACAACGTAATAAGGGATTTTTGAACGGGCAAAAGTATTGTAATCAAAAGGATCTAAAAATTCCGGAAGAGTTCTATAACAGAATTCAGTATTAAATAAATCACCGGTTTTTAAAAACGAACTCAAACCCATGTAGCTTGGATTTGAACAATACTTTTCGGTATAACGGACAGAACGTCCCACCTGATGAGACACAAAATTAGAGCCGTGGATAGCACCCGCAGAAACTCCAATCACCCCATCAACAGTTATTTTATTCTCCAGTAAAACATCAAGAACACCGGCAGTATAGATACCTCTGTGTCCTCCACCCTCTAAAACAAGACCAGTCATTTTACTCTCCAGCTTTTTGTATAATGTTTATATTACCTAATTTTTTTTTTTATTCCAATAGTTTTTTTTCCTTTTTTCCAAATCTATGTTATTCTATAGTATATGAGTTTAAAAAAGTTCTCGTTTTATTTAATCAGATTAATTCCCGCCGCAGTAATCCTGCTTCTTTTCTTTAGCCCAATCACAATGGAAAGCATAGAGCTTTACGACGAGACTTATCTGCCAACAACCCTTTTCAGCTTTAATCTGCCCTTTTCTGTTTCACCCTTAATCCAGACCTCAGTTTTTAAAATCCTGGACTGCGCAATTTATTTACTCCCCCTCATCGCAGCCTTTTTTATATACACATGCTTTAATAAAAAAATTCCTTACAAGGTGATTTACATACTCACAATCGCTGCCCTTTCAATCTATCTTTTCTGCAGTATTTCTTCGCTCATTATTTTTGCAAATACAATAAGATGGTTTAAAAATCTTGAGCCTGTGATTTACGTGCTTTTCTTTTTTGCAGTGATAAGCCATATTACCCTCACCTTCTTTGGAATGTATTTTAACAGAACCACAAACCCCGAATATAAAGATGCAAAAGAAATCATCAAAAACATAAATAAAAAACATCGTTTTTCAATTAAGACAAAGCTCATTCTGATTGTAATCGGCACCATTCTTGCCATCCTTATTACGTTCACACTTTTGATTTTAAGCGGATATAAAACTCAGATTACAGAAGCCGTAAGTGATATAGGTCGTGCACAGTCAGAACAGACAGCCGCAGTTTATGAAACGGCCGAAGGTGAAAATAAAAAAATCTCAAGCTTCTTTTCTTCGCAAAAAGTTTCTAACGGATATGCAAGCTCACCTTTCGACAGAATTGATATAATCATTTCAAGCATAAATGCCCAGGTTTTTATGGAAGACATTACGGAAACCACAGAGCTTCCTCCATTCGACACCTTTGCCTATTCCACAGGAAGAAGAAAATCAGTTCCCGAAGATGAGCTTACAATTACAGACGCCCAGGCAAGAGAATACATCAAACGCTTTAACACAGGTCTTTATTTACGAGAGCCGATTTATAACAAGGCACGCGGAACCTGTAAATACATTTATCCAATTACACTCCAGCGCCAGGCCGGAAGAAAGCTCGTAGGATTTTCGATAGTAACCTATAAAGAAGAAACATTGATGGTTCCGTATTTTAAAATCAAAATTCTGGTTTTTTCATGCTCATTAATCTTTTTGTATATTTCAATCGTGCTCATTTTGTTCCTTGCAGATTTTATTACAAACCCGCTCATTTTCCTAAGGGCAAACGTACACAGAACCTCAGACGCAATCTCGCAGACAATTTCCGGGCACTCAAAATTTTCAACTGAATCATTCTCTTTCGAAGATACAATTAAAACAAATGACGAAATAAAAGAGCTCTCACTTGAAATCGACAACACCTTCTCCCTCATAAAGGGAATCGTTCCATACATCTCTTTTTCAACCCTCAAAAATGCAGACAAAGGCTCGTCCTCAAGCCGCTCAAGAGATCTCTGCTTTTTGTTCACCGATATACGCGGCTTTACAAGTCTCTGCGAAAACCGTTCCCCAAAAGACATCGTAGAAATTTTAAACCATTATTTGGACATCGAAACAGAAATCATTTTAAACAATAACGGCGACGTAGATAAATTCGTTGGCGACGAAATGATGGCCTTCTTCAGCGGCCCTAAAAAAGAATACAACGCCTGTAAAGCCGCCATGGAAATACGGGCCGCTATGCGCAAGGAACAAAAACAGGCTCTCAAGGAAGGTACCGACGTTATTTCAATCGGCATCGGTATAAACAGTGGAAAGGTCGTATTCGGCTCAGTAGGTTCAAAATCAAGAATGGACTTTACTTCCATCGGCGACACAGTAAACTTAGCTGCAAGACTCGAGGGTGCAAACAAGGCATACGGTTCTAAATCAATCATCACAGAAACCGTTTACAAAAAATTAAAGGATTCATTCATCTGCCGCGAGCTCGACTTTATCACAGTAAAAGGGAAAAAAGAGCCCGTTCGCATTTACGAGATTTTACAGATAAGCTCAGAAGCCCAAGAAAAACTTTACGAAATCAAAGAGCTTTTTGAAAAAGGCCTTCATCTTTACAGAAAGCAGAACTGGGACAAAGCCCAAACCTACTTTACAGAGTGCGCAGAAAAATACAACGACATGCCTTCGATTATCTTCTTAGACAGAATCAAGCACTTTAAGAAAAATCCGCCTGATAAAAAATGGGACGGAGTTTTTGTAATGAGCGTTAAATAAAAAAACTCCCTGAATAAAACAGGGAGCCTTTCAATTTTATTTTTATTTATTCTTTTACTGGAATTCCACAGCCCTTGTGTTCTTCTTCCCAGGACTGAGCAAGACGTAAGATAAGACTTTCGTTGAACATCTTTCCTGCAAACTGCATACCAATAGGCATATTGTCTGCACCAGTACGTCCTGCCGGCACGTTGATTGAAGGAATGCGCGCAAGATTAACAAAGGTTGTATAAAGATCCGAAAGATACATTTCCAGAGGGTCGTCAACTTTAGAGCCGAGTTTGAATGCCGCAGTTGGACAGGTAGGACAGAGGATGATGTCGTATTTTTCAAAAACAGCGGCTACTTCCTTCTGGATTCTTGCTCTTACAGTCATACCCTTTTTATAAGTATCACCGGAGAACTGTTCAGAAAGGACGTAGTTTCCGATTACAATACGGCGCTTTACTTCGGGACCAAAACCTTCGGATCTTGTGTCTACATAAAGTTCATCATAACCCTTACCGTTATCTACACGGCGGCCATAACGAATACCATCAAAGCGGCTTAAGTTAGAAGCAGCTTCTGCAAGGGCAATTACGTAATAAGAAGCGATTGATGCGTCGAGGATAGGAAGGTCAACTTCTTCTACAACGGCACCTTTTTTAGTAAACCATTCGCGTGTTTCGCCAAAGCATTTTACAACATCAGGATCTGCACCTTCTGTTTTAAGGAACTGTTTTGGAATTGCAACCTTTATTTTAGAAAATTCTGCATCGCTCAAAGCCTGTAAGTTTTTGATTGAATCTACGTTTGGAAGTTCTGCAGAAGTATCATCAAAAGTATCTGTTCCGCACATAAGGCTCAAAGGTTCAGCAATATCCTTTGGTGTATGACCAAGAATACCAACCTGATCAAGCGATGAACCGTAAGCAACAACACCCCAGCGGCTTAATACACCATAAGTCGGTTTAAGACCATAAATACCGCAGTAGCTTGCAGGAAGTCTTACAGAACCACCAGTTTCTGTTCCAAGACCAAATAATGCCTGATTCGCACTTACAGCCGCAGCAGAACCACCCGAAGAACCTCCCGAAACAAATTCGCGGTTGATCGGATTACGGGTTGGGCCATAGCTTGAATATTCTGTAGAAGAACCCATTGCAAATTCATCCTGATTACATCGGCCAAGAGGAATTGCACCTGCGTTTTCAAGGCGTTCGATTACAGTTGCATTATATGGAGCAACATAGCCTTCGAGGATTTTCGAAGCACAGGTTAATTTATGTCCTTTACAGTTGATGTTATCTTTGTTTGCAAAAGGAAGACCCAAAAGCGGTTTTTCCGAAAATAATTTATCGAGTGTGCCGTTTGCCTTAGCCTGGGAAATCAATTTATCTGCAGCTTCTGCCTTAGAAACAGCATCATCATACATTTCTATAAAAGCATTAAGCGGAATTGAGGCAGATTTATCCTTATTAAAAGTATCAATAGCATTCTGAACAAGTTGAACACTGGTAATTTTCCCGGCCTTCAAAGCACCCCGGGTTTCATCGATTGTATAATACATAAAATAACTCCAAACTTTTATAAAAGGCCCCGCGCTCGATAAATCTCGCGAGCCGTTCTTGTGTAAATCCTAAACAACAGTCCCGATGGACTGTTGTTTTTAACGGATTTGCTATTTTAGGCTCCCTCTCCCAAAACCTTAGGTACCTGGAAGTAGCCGTCCATAAAGTCTTTGCTTACTTTTTTTACGTCGGTAATTTCAAGGCCGCCTTCCTGAACATCCTCACGCAGCTTTTCTGCCTGAGTCTTAGGATATGCGTCGTACGGGTTTTCGCTGTCATCATATTTCGAAAGAATATCAAAATAACCGACAATATCATCTACCTGCTTTTTTAAAGTGTCCATATCCGTTGAATCCGGAGACAGACGAGAAAGATAAAGCAGATTGTTAAGAGTTTCTTCATCAATTTTTTTGTGTTGTGTAGCCATACGTCCTATTATAATAAAAAAATCTTTATGCTTCTATATGTTTGATTGTTTTATCATAAATCTTTTTATAGAAGAAAAGTGTAAACATAAGCGATGCAAATTCTGCAATCGGGAATGCCCACCATACAACATTCAGATTGCCCGAAAGAGACAAAAGCCATGCAACAGGAAGAAGAACAATCAGCTGGCGGACAAAGCTTACAAGCATACTCTGAACACCCTTACCCAAAGCCTGTAAAACACATCCCAGCATGATACAGATTGCAGCAAGAGGGAAATGAATGGCGATGATTCTTAAAGCAATTTCTCCAATGCGGTAAATTTCGGGAGTAGCATCAAAGAAGGAAAGAAGTAAATGAGGGAAAAATTCAAAAATAAGGATTCCAAAAACCATGATTGATGCAGCGCCTATACATCCAGTCTTAATTGTATCTGTCATCCTCTTTTTCTTCCGCGCCCCGTAGTTATAGGCGATGATAGGAACGGCACCGTTATTAAGACCAAAGACCGGCATAAAGATAAAGCTCTGAAGCTTGAAATAAATTCCGAATACAGTCTGAGCATCCTTAGTAAATCTTCCAAGAATGATGTTTAAAAAGTAAACCATCACAGAACCCACAGAGCCGAGGATGATAGAAGGAATACCGACTGCAAAAATCATCTTTATGATTTTAGGATCGGGCAGAAGTTTACGTAAATCAAAATGGATTTCTTTATTGCACTTAAGATTTAAGATGATGGAAACAACAAGGGCAGCAATCTGTCCGATTACAGTAGCCCACGCAGCCCCCGCAATACCCATGGCAGGACATCCAAAATATCCAAAAATCATAATCGGGTCTAAAATAAGATTGAACACAGTACCCGTAAGCTGACTCACCATGGAAAGTGTTGTTTTTCCGGTAGACTGTAAAAGTCGTTCAAAAGTGATGGAACCAAAAAGACCAAAGGACATACCGACAACAATACGAAGGTAAGTAACACCATAATTCTGGATGATAGGATCTGTAGTCTGTTTTTCAAAAAAGATCTGCGGAACAAAAAAACTTAAAACTGCAAAAACAAGATATGCTGCAATAGTGATAAAAATACCGTTCATCGCAGCCTTATCAACACTATCCTGATCCTTTTCACCAAGCTTACGCGATAAAACCGCATTAATACCAACTCCCGTACCAACAGCAAATGCAATCAAAAGGTTTTGAATCGGGAACGCTACCGAGATAGCATTCATCGCGTCCGTAGAAATACGCGCAACAAAAATACTGTCGACGATGTTATAGCATGCCTGAACCAGCATCGAAATCATCATCGGAAAAGACATCTGCCACAAAAGTTTATTTACAGGCATAACACCCATCTTATTTTCAGATGTCGAAACATTCATCGTCTTGTCCATAAAAAATCCTCAATACAATATCGTTCAAGTATAATGGTTATAAAAATTTTATGGAAGACAGAACAAGTCAAAAAAATAGTCCAGTGGAGTGATTATTTTTTTAATTTGACAAAATTCTTTTTCTAATAGTAGAATTAAAGAATATTTATATATTATAAGGAGATATTAATGAAAAAACTTGCTAAACTTACAGGCTTATTATTGTTATCTGCAACCATATTCGCTTGCAGTCAAAACCAGGAGGCTCCGGAAGCTACCAGAGATGAAGCAACTGAACCTCTAATTTCCGAAAGTGAATCAACGCAATTAACAGTTACAAAATCAATCGATGCTTCAGACAATTTCTATACTCTTGTTACTTCACGCTCTTCAGATGGAACATACAAATATCAGTGTCTAATGATTACTGAAACCTCAGATTATAAAGAAATTGACTCTATAGTTTTTACTTATAGCATTACTAATAAAACAGCAGCATCTGAACCGACATCGGTAACAACATACCAAACAGTTACGGTTAAAAGTGTAGCCGGAAAAACAAAATATCAGACAGATTACCCGTCTAACAAGCTCACATGGAATGGTTTAAAAGGTACTTACAAAGTAATAGAAAACGATCCAAAAACTATACAATTTCAAACGAATTTAGCTTCATTATTAGTGTTTGGCGGTTATACATCTTCTGCTTTAGTTTATTCAAATACATCAAATACTAAATTTTATGAAACTTATACCAACACAGAAGGTCAAACTATTATAATTAGTATCGTAAAACAATAAAATAATTACTATTTCATAATGAAAAAGGTCGGTTTTCTAACCGACCTTTTTTTATATAAGTTACAATTGACATCAAAAATAAAAAAATCTTTGATATTCCTCTTTTAAAAGAAATATGTTATTCCAAAATAAAGCTTAAAACAATTTAGTAAATACACTGCAGCCGGAAAAGGATTATTGAGACTGTATTCTTCAGAAGAATCTTCGGATGCATCATAGATAAGGCATTTTGTAAAACAATTCATGCCATAAAATTCGCCTCCTATGCAGAGACCTAATTTTCCTTTACCTGCCTGCCATATTGGGATTGACCATCCTGTCTTTAGATATAAAGATTCAAAACCATATTTTGAAAAACTACTTCCTATTCCCAAACTAAAATTTTCATAACCAAAAAACGTATAAAAAATCCCGGACACATAAGGTTCCTCGATCCCATGCATTGCATTACCGCTGATTATTATTCCTAACCCTAGAGTATAGTTAGAATCAAAAAGATAATACCCGTTAAAATCTAATTCAATAAAAGGTTTTATAACAAAACTTGAGGAAGCCTGCAGACTAATCTGATAATTTACTGGAGCCCCCGAGTTTGAATTTTCTTCATTTTCATTTTCTGCATAAGCCAAAAAAACTGTACACAGAAAAACAAACATTAAAATTATTTTTTTCATTATTTGATTATAGCATGGCGAAAGAAAAATTTCAGAGAGGGTTGTAAGCTAGAACAAATCACCCCTTGAACGAGAAACACCCCCGTAATGTTTACAAAGCCAACTCATAAGTGAGCAAGGACAAACGGATGACACGCTCGGAGAGTTGGATATTAGTCTTTATAATTGAAGTGGATTTTTTGACCTTGTGGAAAATATTCCTCTCCACCATATTTTTTTTGAATTTTATTCCATTGTTCTTCCGTTCCTCTGTAATAGATATCCATTAAACTAAATGAATAATGTTGAGCACCAATTGATTTCAATCCTTCTGGAAGAACTAAACTTCTAAGATTATAACAGTTATAAAATGCAGAATTTTCAATTATTTCAAGTTCTTCAGGTAACACTAGTTCTTCTAAACAGGAACAAAGTAGGAATACTTCTTCTTTTAATATTTTCATTTTTGTAGGAAGAATTACAGTTTTAAGATTAGGAGAACGTGAAAATGCCCCTTTATTAATAGATGTTACACTATCTGGTATTATAAGCTTTTCAAGACTAGAGCAATAATGAAAGGCATAGTCTCCAATTGTTATTACAGTTTCTGAAATTTTAATATTTTTTAGAAATGTACAATTTTCAAAAGCATAGTTACCTATTATTGCAACGCCATATGGTATTTCTATATTTACAAGATTCTTACAACCTTGAAATGTTTTTTCCTTTATTTCCGTAAATTCCTCACAATCCTCAAAAGAAAGATTAATAAATTTCATATAGTTCAAATTAAGAGCTTCTTTTATTTCTTCACAAACCGGTTCAAGGACAATTACTTTATAAGGATTGTCAGCCGTATTTACATCAAGTCCTGCTAGAATGTCAGATAATTCAGAAGAATGAACCCTTATTGTATCATCCCCTTTATTTGATTCACAGGAAATAAAAAAACTTATACAAACAGATATCAATAAAATACTTACAAACTTTCTCATAATAACCTCTCAATAAAAACTAGTTTTTATAATTGTAATTAATTATTAAGTACGGGGAACAGTTTTCATCCCACCCATCGGTCTTTATAACAGAATTCCATTGTTCTTCTGTACCTGTAAAATTTATTTCCAAAAGTGAACTACAATAAAGAAAAGCTCCTTCTTTTATTTCTAACAAGGTAGAAGGAATAACTACTTTTTTAAGACTTAAGCACCAAAGAAAAGTTCCTTTCTCTATAGTATTTACACCAGAAGGAATTTCTATTTCTTTAAGTCGCGAACAATAGTTAAATGAATTTTGACCGATATATATTAAGTTTTTAGGAAGTTTTATGCCTTCCAGATTCGGACATTCATAAAAACCAAACTCACCAATTTTTTCAATATTTTGAGAAAGTTTTATATCATTAAGAGCCATACAATAAAGGAAAGCAGTCCTACCGATACTACAAACAGAATCTGTCATCCCCACCTTTTGTAAATTTACGCATTGATAAAAAGCCCCATCTATAATTTCCTTAATTCCTTCAGGTATTTCTATAGAGACCAAATTTACGCATTTATAAAAATATAATTCATAATTTTCATAATCAACAAAGGAAAGGCTTACGTATTTTCTTGGGTTATTATACAATGCGTCGTGAACTTCCATTTTTTCTGGTTCAGATACGACGATTACATATGGGTCATCGGGGGTGTTTTCTTCAAGATTGGCAAGATAATCATTAAGATCAGGAGATTTTACAACGACTTTTTGGCGGCTCTTACCAGATGCATCAACATCACAGGCCACTACAAACAAAGCACAAATAAGGCATAAGCCAAACAACAACTTTTTCATATATCCCTCGTCATCACAATTTTTTCATATATTTTAATAATATATACATAAAAATTATAAATGAGATATACGTTTTTCTCAAGAAATAAATTTAGGATTTTCTCTGCAAACTGATTTATTAAAAATGATGATTAATACCGCTTTGCTTCATAATAGCATTTGCCGTATGTCTTGATTTTATCTTTGAATCAACTGTAAAATTTCTATTTGTTATGGGGCTGTAATAAATGTCATGATCACCTTTGCCATGCCTTACAAAACTGCATCCATTTTGAAGAAGGATATCCCTAACCTTTTTTTCATATTCAGCCATTATGCAAACACCTTTTCTCTGCGTTCGACATTAAAATAAAATGAATTTACTTTTGGTGTTTTATTAAGTTCGATTAATTCTGGAGCGGCAAAACGTACACGTTCAAAAAGTGCGTCTAAAGAACCACCTTCAAGAACAAGACCAGGAATGTCGTCACTCTGGGCAATCCAAACACTTGCTTCTTCATCCCATGTAAAATCTACTCTGTATTCCATATTTGCCTCCTGTTTCGTATTATAAACCACATTTTGAATTTTGTCATTCTGAATTCATTTAAACAAAAAAAAGCCAGCAGCTTGCGCACAATAGGAAATCCGTTAAAAAAAATCGTACGACAGTGCGATTTTTTAGGATTCTCCTCTTAATTGCGCTCGGGGTGAGACTATGCGAACCCCGTCGTAGATAGCTGCTGCACTTAACTACAGCTGACCCTTTAACTGTTAAAATGTTTTAAACAAAAAAAAGCCAGCAGCTATCTATCTTTCCTACGTTCCCTCACTGCGTTCGCTCACTACCGAGTTTGCTTCGCAAACGTCGCGCTTGAGAGCCGTTCTGTGCGGCTGCACCGACAGCCGCCGCGCTTTGCGCAATTGGAGCTGCTGCTCTCTAGCGGGCACCGGTGCACCAATGAACAATTTAAAATAAAAAAAGCCAGCAGCTATCTACTTTCCCGCTAGAGAGCAGTATCATCGACGTTAGAGAGCTTGACTTCCGTGTTCGGAATGGGAACGGGTATTGCCTCTCCACTATGGCCACTGGCATTTTAATCATAATTTAATACAAAGGGTGTTAATCACTTTTTGAGGTGAGCACACCACAAGGAACGGAATAAAGAATAAGTGAAAATGATAATATGGTCAAGCCTCACGACTTATTAGTAATGCTCGGCTGAACAGCTCGCACTGCTTACACCTGCATCCTATCAACCTGGTAGTCTCCCAGGAGTCTTCAGGGAACTTAAAGTCCCAGGGAAGTCTAATCTTGAGGTGGGCTTCCCGCTTAGATGCTTTCAGCGGTTATCCCTTCCGGACTTAGATACCCAGCACTTACCCTTGGCAGGATAACTGGTAAACCAGAGGTTCGTC
>JAGCUI010000053.1 GCA_017962965.1 Treponema sp.
ACAAACGAACTTGCAGAGGTTTTAAAGACAGAGCTTTCTGCTAAGTGGAAACAAAACCGTGGTCTTGAAATTCAGGCTGTGGGTGTATCTTCTATTAAGGCAGACGAAGAAGATGAAAAGATGATTAAGGATCTTCAGAAGAACGCTGCTTTTATGGATCCAACACGTGCTGCTGCAAACTTAGTCGGAGCTCAGGCAGATGCGATGAAGATGGCTGCTTCAAATCCAAACGGTTCTGCTATGGCATTTATGGGAATGGGCATGGCAAATCAGGCTGGCGGCTTTGGTGCACAAAATCTTTACGCAATGGGAGCACAGCAGAATCAGGCAAATCAGAATGCACAAGGCGGTATGCAGAATAATCAGGTAAACAATGCTGCTGCCACTGGAACATGGACTTGTTCATGCGGAACTGTAAACACAGGAAAATTCTGTTCTGAATGCGGTGCCAAGCGTCCTGAATAATTTTTAGTCCATTTTTAAGGAGATACAATGGCTCAGGTAACTAATTATCAGTGTCCTGCTTGTACAGGGCCATTACATTTTTCAAGTAAGACAAAAAAGCTTGAGTGTGATTACTGCGGTTCTTCATATGAGGTTTCGGAAATTGATGCAATTTACAATAAAAAGGTAGATGCAGCAAAGGAAGAATCCCAGAAGAAAAAACAGGAAAATGAAATTAAATGGGATGCTACCGGAATCAGAAGCTATAACTGTCCTTCGTGTGGTGCAGAAATCTTTTGCGATATAAATACTGTTGCAACAAGCTGCCCGTACTGTTCTAATCCTTCTGTAATTCCTAATCAGTTTACAGCAGGAAGAATGCCGGATCTTGTTATTCCGTTTTCTGTAGATAAAAAGCAGGCTATTAATGCGTTAACTGAGCACTATAATAAAAAGCCCCTTCTTCCAAAGGTTTTTAAAACTGAAAATCATATAGAAGAAATAAAGGGTATTTATGTTCCTTTCTGGCTCTTTGGCGGTTCATCAAATGCTTCTGTAAATCTCGACTGTACTAATTCTTCATCTGCACGCTCGGGAAATACAGAAACAATTACAACCAAGCATTACAAGGTTAGCCGTAAAGGAAAAATTTTATTCCAGAAGATTCCGGTAGATGCTTCCAAAAAAATGGACAACGCTCTCATGGATTCTATCGAACCTTTTAATTATTCAAAACTCGAAAAATTTTCAACCTCATATCTTCCAGGCTTTTATGCAGAAGCCTATGATGATTCAGAAGAAGACTGTAAGCCTCGTGCCCAGGTAAGAATAGAATCCTCTTCTATCGGCGCTTTGCTTGATACAGTTGGAAGCTATGACACTCAGTCTGTTACTTCAAAAGAAGTTGATATTAAATACGATGATACAGCTTACGCACTTTTTCCAGTCTGGCTTTTAAATACAAAATGGAGGGATAAAAACTTTCTTTTTGGAATAAACGGACAGACAGGAAAGCTTGCAGGTGATTTACCTGTTTCGTGGGGAAAATTCTGGGCTTACTTTTTTGCAGTTTTAGCAGGAAGCGGAGCAGTTCTTACAGCAATCTGTTATTTTATTATGGGGTATTTTAAATGAAAAAGTTTTTGTTATTAAGTCTTTGTTCTTTATTTTTTGTAAACCTCCTTTTTGCTCAGGATACTCCAACTCAGGAAGAAATCACTCTTGAAACTCCGGAAGAAGAAGAGCTTTTATCCGAGGAAGAGGTAGAAGGAATATCACACATTGGTAAATATGTTTTTGACCACATTGGTATTCTTTCCGACAGCGAATTTGAATCTCTGGAAGAAAACTGTGCTTCTTTAAAGCTTGATTTGAACTTTGGTTTTTATATTGTTTGTGTAGACGAGCCTTATGAAACCAATATCGAAGATTATGCAGAAAGATATTATTTAGGAAATAATTTGGGTGTTGGTCCTGAACAAAGCGGTATTCTTTTGATAATGAACTTTGCAGAACGGGATTATGATATTGAGGCTTATGGAAGTGATGGACATAAGGTTTATACCGATTTTAGAAAGGAAATGATTGCCAATTATTTTAAACCGTCTTTTAAAAATGACAACTGGTATGAAGGCTTTATGGTTTTCCTTCAGAAGGCTTCTGATTATTATTACGACGAATTAGCTGATATAGAAAAGGCTCGTGCCAAGGCAGCAGAAAGAGAGTATGCAAAGCAGAATCATAAAATTTATATTGATATGGATGTTTTAAAAAGTGCTTTATTCGTCGGTTTTGGAATTGCGCTTTTTATTGCTCTTGCCACTGTTTTTACAATGAAGGCAAAGATGAAGTCGGTACACATTGCAAAGGAAGCTTCTAATTATATTCCGGAAAATGGTGTTACTCTTACACTCAAATCAGACAGCTATACTCACAGTACAACAAGGGTAATTCATCACGAAAGCACTTCGAGTAAGTCGGGCACATCAATTTCGTCCCGTGGATTTTCTCATTCAAGCGGAAAGTTCTAGAATCAGTCTGTTTGGGTGTTGACAAAGAAAACCCATTTCGATATATTATTATTCATCCCGCGGGGGTGGTGGAATTGGTAGACACGCAAGCTTGAGGTGCTTGTGGCGCAAGTCGTGGCCGTTCAAGTCGGCTCCTCCGCAATCTACAGGAGTTGAATACAATTCAGCTCCTTTTTTTATTTTAAAAACAGGAGAGAGATATGCTCGCAGTTTTTGTTAATTGTGGTACAGTAATCTTAGGTTCCATAATCGGTCTTTTAGTTTCTAAAAAATTTACAGAAGAGCTTTCGGATATGATTCAGACAGCCTGTGGTGTTATTACGGTTGTGCTTGGTCTTCAGATGGCTTTTAAATTCCAGAGCATTATCTTTTTGGCTATTTCCTTAATTCTTGGTGCCATTGTTGGTTATTTAATTGATATAGACAAGGGAATCTTAAACTTAGGCGGCTGGCTTGAAAAAAAATTCAAGATGAATAAAAACACAGAAGTACAAAACGGTGAGCTTCCTGCAAAAAGCAACAAAAACTTTGCCTATGCATTTTTGAATTCTTCTGTTTTGTTCTGCGTTGGTGCTATGTCCATTGTTGGTTCTTTTGAAGCAGGCGTTCAGGGAAATTACACAACCATTTTTACTAAATCAATTCTGGACGGATTTATGGCAGTAAGCTTTGCAGCAGCAATGGGTATCGGTACTGCTTTTTCTATCATCATCATTTTAATCTACCAGGGCGGACTCACACTTCTTTCAAGCTTTATTGCTCCTTATGTATCAGAAACTCTTATTACAGAGGTTTCTGCGTGCGGCGGTGCAATTATCATCATGATTGGTATTAATCTTTTGGGATTTAAGAAAATCAAAACTGCAAATTTTTTACCTGCCCTTGTTTTTCAGGTTCTGTTTGTAATCTTTTTAGGTGCAAAAATGCAGGAATTAGGGTTATAATATAAGTATGAGCGAAATCGAAAACAGAGAGAAATTAGAAGAAGAAACAATCAGAGAACTTTGTAAAATCTTTACTACAACAGACGAAGAGCTTGTCTACAATTTTATAAAATGTCTTTTTACTCCGGCAGAGATTAAGGACATTGCAAACAGATGGCTCTTGGTAAAGGAAATAGACAAGGGAACTACTCAGCGCGATATTGCAAAAATGTTCGGCATGTCTCTTTGTAAAATTACAAGAGGCTCAAAGGAATTGAGTAAACCAGACAGCGCCTTCCGTAAAATTCTTGATACAATAAAATCAAAATAATCTTTTTTTCCTCTTAGGAGTCCGTTATGAAAAACTCTTTCTATTTTTTGTGTGCGTTAGCTTTTGTTTTTTTGGGTTGTGCCAATGCAGAAAAAGTGAAGGATAATGCAGTTTTAGTTGAGCAGAGTGTAATTTCGTATGAGGATTCCGACGAGGTCTTTTTTAATCCTGATATCGGTTTTTATTGTGCAGTTGAAGTTCCTGTAGGAAAATCACAAAATTATAATGTAAATTTTCCAAAGCATTCAAAGTTTTTTGATGTAAAAAATACTTTCTATGATTTAAATGCAAAAACAAATGAAGCTAAATTCAAATTAGTTCATCTTAAAATTGATATAAGCCGTTATTCAGATTCAAATAAATTTGATAGTAGCAATGAGTATAATTCTAACGGTAGTATTCAAGGAAATCCTGATGCTTTTACTTCGGAAAAATTAGCTGATTTAAAAAATATACTTTCTGATTTAAGAACTTATGATGAAACTGCAATTGTTCGTTTCTGCTATGATGCAGGCTATGATGGGCACGGGCAGGACGGTACACAGATTGAACCAACGGACTTTAAAAAGATTTTAGATCATATTAAGGTAATCTGTCCGGCTCTCAAAGATTATACAGACGTTATTACAGCAATTGAATGCGGTTTAGTTGGTCCATGGGGCGAAATGAATTCAACACCATATACAAAAGCAATGTCTGCAAATGAATATAATAAATATGCTTCTACATATGGTTTAAATAAAATAACTTCTTCTTCGAGCGTTGAATGCGGTTATATCATTATTCTTATGAAGGCTTATCTTGATGAATTATGGAATAACGGTGTGAATGTTCCTTTCCTTGTACGCCAGCCAAAATTTTTAAGATTGCTTTTAGAAGCATGCCCGTCTCTTTCTACTTCTGAAAAAAACATGCTTGGAATTTTTAATGACGGTTATTTAGGAACAGACTCTGATACAGGAACTTTTTCAAATTTTGAAACAAGAGTTCAGCAGGATATACCTTTTATGGCAGACTTTACAAATCACACTCCTTATGGCGGAGAGATTTGTGACAGCACTTCAAAAACTCCTTTGTGGGAAGATAAATTAGATTATGCAGTAGAAGAAATGTCTACAGTTCATCTTTCATTTTTGAACATTGGATGGAATTATAATGTACTCAACTGGTCCGACAAAGATGATCATACCTGGTCTTATGAATATACAAAAAATAATCAGAAGCTAACACGAACTATGAACAAGAGTAATAAAGTCTCTGCCTATGGAAATAAAAAACTCTTCCAGGTTTTATTACGCTACATGGGCTATAGATATCTTATTACCAAATCTAACCTTTCTTATTACGAAGAAAGTAAAAAACTTGGAGTAGAGCTTGCAATTCAGAATAAAGGTTTTGCAAATATGCCTTATCACAGAAGCAAGAACTTAACTGCATACCTTGTTTCTTCAAGCGGAAATGAAACTAGAATTCAGGTTGATGGTGTAAAATTTACAGGACAGTCTTCTTTAAGCTTTAACTTTGCTTTGCCTGCTAATTTAGAAAACGGAGATTATTCTGTGTATATAAAGTTTGCAAATGAGGACGGCCATTATCCTGTTCAGTTTGCAAATAAAAATATCTGGAACACTGAGCTTAGTGCAAACAAAGTTGGAGTTTTTACAAAGTCTGAATAAAGACAGGATTTTTTAATGGATTCAAAGTTGATTTTTTTAAAGCAGCCTTCCTCCTGGGAAGAATACCTTCCTCTTGGAAACGGCCGGCTTGGATGTATGGTAAAAACTTCTCCCTGTAACGAGATAATCCAGCTGAACGAAGAATCCATCTGGTCCGGTGGCCCTCAAAACCGCTTAAATCCCGACACAAAAAAATACATTCAAAAAATAAGAAGCTTGGTAAATGACGGAAAGGTTTTGGAAGCGCAGGATCTGGCTTTTAAATCAATGAGCGGAACTTCCTTTAATCAAAGGGCGTATCAGACCGCAGGCGACTTTCATATAGATTTTTTTTCTAAAAAGAATTCGGGGCTTGAACATGGTTGGCCCTTGAAGCATAAAGCAGACAAAAATGCAGAAAAAACTTACCGTGCAGAATTAGATTTAGAAAAGGCCTGCACCCTTGTAACATATAAGGATGACGAAGGAATTTTATTTGAACGCCGTACCTGGGTTAGTGCAGTTGATGATGTAATCTTTATGCACGTAAAAGCATCCTCTAAACAAAGAATTAATTTTACAGCCTACCTTGACCGCGGAATGTGGGTAGACAGCATTAAAGCCGATGATGGTTTTATTTTTTTAGAAGACAGCCACGGTATTCCTTGTTGTGCCGGAGCCGGAGTAGTAACAGAAGGTGGAGAGTCTTTTACAAACGGAACCGTTCTTACAGGAAATGAATGCAGCCAGGCCTTATTTTTTATAGACATTCAGGCAATGAGGTGGAATAAAAAATGGAACAAAAATCCACCTTGCAAAAAAGATTATGAAAATTACATAAAGCACATAGATGTTTATAAAGAGTGCCGTAAAAAACTTGAAGGAATTAAATAACAAATTCTTAGCCTGGGCATAAAAAGTTTTTCAAATAATGCATTTAAAAATCATACTAAAGAATACAGCTCTTACTGGAATAAAATGGAGCTTTCTATTGGCACACAAAAGCCCGAGCGTACTTCTAAAAAAGAAACTGCAACTCCGGTTCTGCTTGGTTCGGCCGCTTCTTCTAACACATCCTTAGTAAACCTTTACGCCGCTTTTTGCCGCTACCTTTTAATAAGCGGAAGCCGTAAACCGGGGGTTCTTCCCTTAACTCTTCAGGGCCTTTGGAACTCGTACATAGAACCCCCTTGGCAGAGTAAATACACAATCAACATAAATGCCCAGATGAATTACTGGCCTGTAAACATGGCTAACCTTAGTGAATGCGAACTTCCTCTTTTTAATCTTATGGAACGCGCATACCCAAAGGGTTGTGCAGCAGCAAAAAAAATGTATGGCTGCCGTGGATGGGTCCTTCATCATAACACAGATTTTTGGGGAGACGCCGCGCCTCAGGATGCATGGATTCCTTCTACTTACTGGGTTTTAGGAGCAGCCTGGCTTAGCACTCATATTTACGAACACTACGAATACACAATGGATAAAGAGTTTTTACAAAAATATTATTACCTCATGCACGAAGCTGCTTTGTTTTTTGTAGATTACCTTGTTCCTTCAAAAATAAATGCCCCTGACCAAAAGCCTTATCTCATAATTAATCCAAGCCTTTCTCCTGAAAATTCATACGTAACAAAAGCCGGGGAGGTTGGAGCATTCTGTGCAGGCTGCCAGATGGATAGCGCTATTTTAGAGCACTGTATTAAAAGCTGTCTTAATGCCAGAAAAATCCTTTTGCAGGATGCGAATAACAAGCAGGGCAAAAAATACGCAGATAAAGATTTTACAGATTTTGAATACATCCTTAATCACCTTAAAAAGCCCGAGCTTAATAAAGACGGCTCTCTTATGGAATGGAACACGGAAGTAAAAGAAGTGGAACCGGGCCACCGTCATGTTTCTCATTTGTACGGTCTTTTTCCGGGGCATTCAATTTCTTTGGATAAAACACAGGAGCTTTGTAAGGCTAGTGAAAAAACTTTGATTAAGCGTCTTAAAAATGGCGGAGGTCACACAGGCTGGAGCCAGGCATGGATTATAAATTTCTGGGCATCCTTGGGTAAAGGAGACAACGCACTTTCTTCCATAATAAAGCTCTTTCAAAACTCAACTTTACCAAACCTTCTTGATAATCATCCGCCGTTTCAGATTGACGGAAACTTTGGAACCTTAGCCGGAATCATAAGGCTTTTAGTTCAGAGTAAAATGAATGTAGACGGCACAGTTTGTGTTAAACTTCTTCCGTCCCTTCCTGCAGAAAAAACATGGCAGAGCGGCAGGATAAAAGGCGTTGCAATAAAAGGCGGCTGGACAATTGATTTTGAATGGAAGGCCGGAAAAGTCACTTCATATAATCTAACCCCTGGTGCAAATGCCGTAAGCAAGACCCTTATAAAAATTGTGTAGCCTTTATATATTTTGACAAATTGAAAATCTGATTTTATAATTTAAATATTATAAAAAATGAGTAAATAATGTTTATTTAAAAGATCCAGAATTTTAAGAGAGTTTACAGTACAAGATTTATAAAAGAGGCGATTATGAAAAAAGCATTATTTATTGGTCTTTTTGCGTGGCTTGCCGTTTCCTGCACAAAAGAAGCAGATGATGTAAGACCCGGCGCAATTGCAAAAAATTCCGTAACAATTAATGGTGTAGCTATTGATAAAACAGCAGAAGTTTATGTTTTGACAAGTCCGATTACGGTAAGTTCGACTTCTGACCCTGTTTTTCTGGATAATCATGCGACACTTAACGATAAGGGAAGCTTTTATGCCGGAACAAGTGTAACATTAAAACCGTTTATTATTGGAAAATATGAGGTTACACAGGAACTATATAAGAAAGTAATGGAAGGTCAGAAAGTAGATGGATATGCTCTGGCTTCAGAACCTTCTCAATGTCTTGATAATCTTTACACACCTCTTGTTGATGGGGAAACTCAAGGAAACAGACCGGTAGACTCAATTACCTGGTATGATGCAATTTATTTTTGTAATGTTCTTAGTGAAAAGTCAGGATATACACCAGCATATATTATAACCGTTACTTCAATTACAGCAGAACATATTACAAGCGCATATGTATCAGAAGTAGCGGATTCAGACGGCTACAGGCTTCCAACTGGAGCTGAATGGGAATTTGCAGCAAGGGGAGGAAATCCTTCTAAAACTGAATGGAATTATATGTTTTCAGGTTCTCCGACTGGTAAAGATACACAGGGAGATAATATCCCATATACGGCTCATGTAAATAGTGGAATAGATCCAGTTGGCTGGTATACTCATAATTTAAATGGTACATCAGGAAGTCATGAAGTAGGAAAGAAAAATCCTAATTCACTTGGTTTATTTGATATGACCGGTAATGTATGGGAATGGTGCTTTGATGAAGAATATGATACAGATAATAATTGTGACGGCCGTCTTGAACGTGGAGGAGGCTGGCAGGGATTAGATGCACCTTTTCTTATAGTTACAAAGAAATATGGGGTTACACCTGAAGGTAACAGTGCTTATTATGATCTCGGCTTCCGTATCGTGCGCTCTGTAAAGTAATAGTGTTTGCTATTGAACAAAATCCTCATTTCTGATATATTTTTTGATACGTATTTAGACTTTGGGCAAGGTGGTGTTTAATCCCCGTTTTACGCTGACCTTCCGGTTTAGGTGCGAGTCTTTTGCAGGATGGATTTACGTTTCCTTATTCCACTGCATCGGGCGTTATAAATTGATTCAATTTTATAGAGGTATTATATGTACGCAACTATTGAATTTAAGGGCAAACAGTACAAAGCTGAAAAAGATGTTGTCCTTACAGTAGACAAGCTTGATGCTGAAAAAGGTACAAAGATTGACATTGATACCGTTCTTTTGGTAAGCGACGGTGACAAAATCAGTGTTGGAACTCCTTATGTTAAGGGCGCAAAGGTAACTGTAGTTGTAGAAGAAACTTTCAAAGATAAAAAGGTTTTGGTATTCAAATACAAGTCAAAGAAAGACTATCATCGTCTTATTGGTCACAGACAGCAGTACACAAAAGTACGCGTTGACTCAATCACTCTTGCATAATTGGAATTATAGAAGGAGAATACTATGGGAAGAACACGTGGTGGATCTGGTGCTAAAAACGGACGCGATCCAAATCCAAAAAGCTTGGGCGTAAAAAGATATGCTGGTGAAACTGTTACTGCAGGTTCAATCATTGTTAAACAGCGCGGAACAAAATTCTATCCTGGTGACAATGTAATGAAAGCTGGTGATGACAGTTTGTTTGCAACAGCAGATGGAAAAGTAGTTTTCGGTGAAAGAAATAATCATAAAGTTGTTTCTGTAGAAGCTGCTAAATAAGTTCAGCTTTTGCTGAATATAAATGCCCGGTCTGACCAAAATCTACCGGGCTTTTTTTTTGGAAGACAAATATGATAGGATTTGCAGACGAAGCAATAATTGAAGTTCGTTCCGGTAACGGCGGAAACGGATGTGTAGCATTCAGACGTGAAAAATATATTCCTCATGGCGGTCCAAACGGCGGAGACGGCGGTAAGGGCGGAGACGTAATTTTTTGTGTAAAACGAAATTTAAGAACCCTTGCAAAAATCCGTCAGAAGCATTGTTTTAAAGCACGTAACGGTGGAGACGGTCAGGGCTGGAATCGCTTTGGTGCAGACGGTGAGGATGTTGTAATACCAGTACCTCCGGGAACAACAATCAGTGATGCAGAAACAGGCGAAATCCTTTATGATTTTTCGAGCGCAAAGGGCGACGAAGTTTTTACTTTCTTAAAAGGCGGTAACGGCGGCTGGGGAAACGTTCATTTTAAAACATCAACTAACCAGGCACCTCGCCATGCAAACCCTGGACAAAAGGGCGAAAAACGCATGCTCAAATTAGAGCTTTCTATTATGGCAGACGTTGGGCTTGTCGGTTTTCCTAACGCAGGTAAATCATCACTTCTTACATATTTTACAAACGCACGTCCAAAGATTGCGCCTTATCCTTTTACAACAATCATTCCAAATCTTGGTGTTCTGCGCCTGGACGACGAAAGCGATATTATCATTGCAGATATTCCGGGAATCATCGAAGGTGCTTCGGAAGGCCTTGGTCTTGGAGATACATTCTTAAAGCACATCACCCGTACTTCATGCCTCATCTTTATGATTGACTGCTCTGACGAAAATTATCTTACAGCATATTCAACTTTGTGCAACGAGCTTGCAAATTATTCAGATGAACTTTTGGAAAAACCACGCATTGTTCTTTTAAATAAAATCGACGTAGAAGGTGCTTACGAAAGGGCAGTGGAGGTTTCTCAGAAAATCCAGAAGGAAGAAAAGGACACTGTTGTAATTCCTGTTTCTGTTATGTGCGGAAGAGGAATGAAGGAAGCTCAAAAAAATATAATCGACCTTGTAAATAAAATGGAAAAAAGAAATCCTTCGGCACAGGAGGATGAAGAAACCTTTGGAAATAAATTCATGCAGTCTCGCGCTGTAATCGACGAAATGGATG
Organism: Treponema sp.; assembly: GCA_017962965.1. Classification (GTDB taxonomy): domain Bacteria; phylum Spirochaetota; class Spirochaetia; order Treponematales; family Treponemataceae; genus Treponema_D. Next base: position 10,897 of record JAGCUI010000053.1, read on the forward strand.
AAGAAGAAATTCAGTATCCGGGAAGTGAACAGTAGATGAGAATTGCGGTTTTAGGCGGAAGTTTTAATCCTCTTCATATAGGCCATGCAATGCTTGCAGATTCAGTTATAAACGAGCTTGGCTATGATAAGGTGATTTTTGTTCCAGCCTATAATCCTCCTCATAAAACCTTGAGTCAGAATATTCCTGCAGAGCACAGATTAAAAATGGTCGAGCTTTTTTGCGCTACAGATAAAAAACACTTTATTGCAGAAGCATGCGAAATTAAGCGCCAGGGCATTTCTTACACTGTAGACACATTAAAATATCTTACACAAAAATATCAGTCTAAGCTCGAAGGAAAATTATCCTTTATCATGGGTGATGAAGTTGCAAGTGAATTTCATAAGTGGAAGGACCCTGATGTAATTTCAAGTCTTGCAGATTTAATCATCACTCACAGGTACCCGGACGAAAGCTATATAAAAGATAATTCACATAAAAATAATCCTACGGGAGATTACACAGGAGAATATCCTTTGGCCTTTGACCCTGTAAATTTTAAATATCCATGCGTGTATTTAAAAGATCCGCTTTTACCTGTAAGCTCTACAGACATCAGAACAAGGGTTGCAGAAAAAAAGAGCTTTAAATATTTACTTCCGTCTGTTGTTTATGAATATATTTTAAAACACAATCTTTACAGGGAGCTTAATAATGAATCTTCAAAAGACTATCTCTAAGATTGAAAAATATGCACAGAAGCACGAAAAAAAATCAAGATACGAACATTCAAAAAGGGTAGCTGCCATGTGTGCAGAACTTTGTACTCTTTTTGGAATGGACTCTCAGCTTGGTTATCTTGCCGGAATCGGGCATGATATATGTAAAAACCTTCCCGACAAAAAGATGATTAAAACTGCAGAAAAAGACGGAGAGGGCATTACTGATTACGAAAAAAAACAAACATATCTTTTGCATGGAAGGGCAGCTTCTGTTAAAATGAATAGAAAGTTCAAGGTAAAAAATAAGGATGTTTTACAGGCAGTGAGCGTTCATGTTTTTGCCGGAATCGGAATCTGCGACCTTGCAAAGATTTTATTCATCTGTGACAAGGCTGAACCAGGGCGTCCTTTTTCTACCGACGAATACCGTGCAAAGTTGTTCAAACTTTCTTTAAATGATATGTTTATTACTATATTAAAAGAAAGTCATGATTATATGATAAGAAAGGGTTATGAGATTTACCCAGAGTCTTTAAAAGTGTATGATTATTATATGGGAGGAAATAAATAATAATGAGAAAGTTAAGGGATGAACAGAGAGGAATAATTTTTATTGCGATTATTCTTGCTATCTTATCTTCTGTTGTTTTATTTTTTACATTTGCCTTAAAGACTGATAATGTCGAAGAAATCATTCAAAAAGAAAAACTTGTCCGCCTTCTTTTAGTTGTAGAAGAAGATGAAGGAAATGAACTATTCTCTACCGTTATTATTTATGACCCTGAAACAAAAAAGGGTGCTTCATTTAATGTACCAAGTTATACCGGTGCCACTTTTAAATCTTTGGGAAGAACAGACAGACTGGAAACAGTTTATAATCAGAAGGGAATGGAAGTTTATAAAACCGAAGTTGAAAACCTTTTGGGCATCACAATTCCTTTTACAACATCAATCCGCATGGATGATTTTATCAAGCTTACAGACATGCTCGGCGGAATGCGCATCTTTATTTTCCCTGCCGTAGACCAGGTTTCTCCAGACGGTGAAGAAAGATGGCTTTTACCTTCTGGTGCTGTAAACCTTGATGGAGATAAAATTTCTACATATCTTCAATACCGTGTAGAATCAGAAGATGAATCAGATATTTTGGACCGCTATCAGAATGTAATCACCGCCTTTTTGACACAGCTTCACGACAAGAGCTTTGTTATTTTCGACGGAAAGAATTTTGATCAGTATGGAAAATGTCTTAATTCAAATTTAATAGATGATGATGAAAAGAGTCTTTACCGCAGACTTTCGGAAATAGACTCTGAATCACTTATCAGACAGACAATCACCGGTTCTTTAAGAACAGTAGAAGGAAAAACACTTTTATTGCCTTTGAACAACGGTGACTTTGTAAAGCGTGCCGTAAAACAGACAACAAGCATGATTCAGGCTACAGAAGGAAATGCAGCAGGACACGTATACGTTCTTGAAATTCAAAACGGAACAACAATTCCAAAGCTCGCTTCAAGAACAGCCAAACTTTACAGTAGTGCCAGCTACAAGGTTATTTCTACTATAAACGCAGACTCAAGTGATTACAGGGAAACAGTCATCCTTGATCACATTGGAAACGAAACTGCTGCAAAAAACGTAGGAGACCTTATCCGCTGTAAAAATATCAGGGAAGCAACACCGGAAGATGATGAGAAAAATCCTTCAAAGGCACAGGTTGATTTTACAATCATTCTTGGTTCGGATTTCAACGGCGAAGTAGTTTACTAGGAGTACATATGAAAACAATGGAAGAAAAAGCAAAAGAACTTGCTAAATTAATGGAAGACGGAAAGGGTAAAGACGTAAAACTTATTGATATAAGCAAACTCAATTCATGGACAGATTATTTTGTAATTGTAACTGTTTCAAGCTCTACTCACTGGCAGGGACTTTATAAGGACGTAAAGCAGTATATTAAGGAAAATGATCTTGAAATCCATGTAACAAACAGAAAGAGCCCGGACGGAGAGGACTGGAATCTTATTGACCTTGGCACAATAGTAATTCATCTTATGTCTGAAAGTGCAAGAACCTTCTATGATTTGGAGAAATTATGGTTCAATGGAACTGTAATTGATTTTAATTAGAAGCGTGAATCGTAATCATCGATGAAGCCAATATCGTCTTCATCGTTGTTAGATTTGTAAGTACCGTAACCGTCTTCTGGTTCTACATCGTCGTAAGGTTCGTCCACATCTTCTTCTTCCTTGAATACATCATCATATAATTCAACGGAATCATCAAAGTCATCCAAACTCTCGTCCTCATCGTATTCGTCGAAATCGTCTTCAAAATCTTCATCATAGTCATCAAAATCATCATCCATTGAAAAAGAAAGTGAAAATTCATCCAATTCAGAATCGGCAGACATATAAAACTCCATTCGGTTTTTGGTAATAAAATAGAAAATCCGTTTCTATCCCTACAACTAAAAGATATTTTAAAGTAGTCCGTTAGTCAACTAGTTTTTAGTGAATTTCCCCTATTTTTCAATGATTTAACCTTTCTAGCAAATCTTTAATTTGACAACAGGGTAAAATCAAGTATAATTAAATTATTGATGGAAAAAGTGTTTGTGGCAAAAGCGTACGCCAAGGTGAATTTTAATCTAAAAGTTTTGCCTAAGCGTGAGGATGGCTTTCATAACATCGAAAGCATTTTTCAGACTGTTGATTTATACGATGAATTAAGAGTTCGAAAAACACAAAATCCCGGTTGCCAGGTCGTTTGTAAATCTATTGAATTACCCCCCAAAAATACTTTAACATCAGCGTATCAGGCATTCATCGAAGTTGCCGGTTGTAAGGTTCCTGGAATTGAGGTTGAACTCATAAAAGGCATTCCTTCTGGCGGTGGACTTGGTGGTGGTTCTTCAGATGCTGCGGCTTTAATCCGAGTGCTTGAAAAAATGTGTGGATTAAAACTTTCCGACATGCAGCTTGACTATGTTGCATCAAAAACCGGAAGTGATGTTTTTTTCTTTATGCATTGCGATAAAAAGGGAAGAGGGTGTGCTCTTGTTTCTGGTCGTGGTGAGATAATCAGAAAAATAAAATCCAGACATGATTTATATTTGTTGTTTGTATTTCCTGAAATAAGCAGTTCAACAAAGGAGGCTTATGTTTTGGTTGATGAGCTGCTTACAGAAGAAAATAAAATAAAATGTCCTGAGTTTGGAGAGTTGGAATCAATATACATGAAAGCTCCTCAAAACTGGACCTTTAATAACACGTTCACAAAGGCTCTGTCTAACCGTTATAAACAGATTGGCCAGATCTTGAGTGAATTAAAAAGGCTTGGTGCACCATATTCAGACATGTCCGGATCTGGTTCAACAGTCTTTGCCGTGTTTACAAAAAAGCAACAAGCGACCTACTGTAGTAATTTGCTTGCTGATACTTTGAGTTGGAAAATTGTACAAACAATATAAAACTGGACTGAAAATAAGCGGAGGTAAAAGCTTATGCAGATTACTGAACTCAGAATTAGAAAAGTCGAAGATGAAGGAAAGTTACGCGCCTATGTAACTGTTACTTTCGACAACTGTTTCGTTGTTCACAACGTAAAAATTATTGAAGGCAAGAGCGGCCTGTTCATTGCCATGCCAAGCAGAAAGACTGCAAACGGTGAATACAAAGATGTAGCTCACCCAATCAGCCCTGAATTCCGTACCGAATTACAGGACAAAATCCTTGCAGAATACAATGCCGGCCACGTAGAAACCGGTTCTGCCGAAGAATAATTTTTACCAAAAAAAATTATTAGACATAATCAATCTTCCTCTTCCATCCAGTTTATTGCCAAAACTAAACATTTATGTTATTGTACCTTTATCAAACATAAACCACTTTGGGCCGTCGTCAAGCGGTAAGACACGGGCTTTTGGTGCCCGCATTCCACAGGTTCGAATCCTGTCGGCCCAGCGAACTAAAACTGAAACCCAAAAAACATTGCCATTCGGCAATGTTTTTTTTTGCAAGGACTGAAAATCTAAACACCAATCGCCGACAGGATTCGGTACCCTTGCCACACCCCCTGTTTTCTGCTATTATTACCACTAACGACCCGGTTTTGGCCGGAAAGATATAAGGAGCTTTAAGAAAATGAGTAAGCAGACATTGAGCGCAAAAGTGCGCACAGCTACAGGTAAAACTGCTGCTAAAAATCTTCGCAAAGAAGGACGTATCCCTGCCGTTGTATACAATGCAAAAGGTGAGGCTACATCTATTGATGTTGACGAAGTAGAATTTAACAAGGTTTGGAGATCAATCACTCCAACTACATCAATCACTTTGAGCATTGATGGAAAAGAAAATCTTGCTTTGATTAAGGATGCAGAATACAACATCCGTACAGACAAGGTTCTTCACGCTGATTTCTTTGTTCCAGATGCAGATCAGAAACTTGTAATGAAAATCAGAGTACACTACACAGGAAACCCAGCTGGTGTTCTTCGTGGTGGATTTAAGAAGGAACGCAACAATCAGATTAAGATTAAGGCTTGCATCGCAGACCTTCCAGAAACAATTTCAGCAGATATTTCTAAACTTAACGTAAGTGAAGCTTTGCGCGTTAAAGACTTGGACCTTGGTAGCAAGGTAGAAGTTCTTACAGATCCTAACCTTCCATTGGTTACTGTATCTCCAGCACGCGGCTAATCTCTAGTTTAAGACTATAGTTTAGTGTATAATAAAGACTGTCTTTTTTAAGGCAGTCTTTTTTTTTGAGGAAATATTAATAAATGGATTTTCAAGAGAAGGTTCTGCAAAATCTTGAACAGGCGGGGCTTAATCTAAAAAAAAATTATAAAATCGGTGTGGCAGTTTCTGGCGGCGCTGATTCAGTTTCTCTTTTAATTTCACTTTGTAATATTTTTTTTAAAACTCACACCAAGCTTTTTGTAATCACTGTAAATCATTTTATAAGACCCGACAAAGAAACCTGTAAAGACGCAGAATACGTAGAAGAGCTTTGTAAAAAACTTCAGAAAAAAGGATATGACCTGAGTGTAAAAGTTTGTAATCTTAAAAAGGGTAGTGTGGCAGAGCTTTCTCAAATTCAAAACTGCGGAATAGAAGCAGCAGCCAGAACCCTCCGATATAAAGCGTTCGAAGAATTTATAAATGAAAATAAACTTGATTATCTTTGTCTTGCGCACAATCAAAATGATCAGACAGAAACCTTGCTTTTAAGATTTTTACAGGGAGCACAGACAGAAAGCTCGGTTGGTATTTTATTAAAAAGAGATAAATATTTACGCCCGCTTTTGTCAATCAAAAGAAAAGAAATAGAAGCATATTTAAAAGAAAAAAAAGTTTCTTACAGAACAGATTCAACAAATCTTGATACAGCCTATTTAAGAAACAAAATCCGTTTAAAGCTTGTCCCTCTTTTGGATAAAGAATTCCCGGGCTGGGAAAATTCAGTTTTAACTGGTGCCCAGAAAAACGCACAGGACTCAGAGCTCATCAATTCAATCTTACAAAATTACACTAAGGATTTTATTCAGAAAAAAAATGAAGTTTTAATCACAAGAAAAGCCTTTCATTCTGCCCCTGATTCAATCAAACGCCGCTTAATTTTAAAAGCAATTGACTGCCTCACAAAGGATTACAGGGTTCCGCATTTATTTATGATGGAAGTAATTCAGGCAGAAAGTACATGCAAAAAATCATCCCTTACAAAAGAAACCTCTTTAATTCAGGTTTGCATAGATAAAGAAAACCTCACTTTTAAAAAAAATATTAAAACAAATACGGATTGCTATTTTTCTGTTATAATAGAAGAAGATTGTGAGTTTGATTTACCCTTTGCACAGGTACAGATTCAATCTAAAAAGGATAAAAAAATCATCACAATAAACAAAAATCAAGCTGAATGCAAAATAGAATATCCGTTTATTTTTAGAAGCATTCAAAGCGATGATTGTGTAAAAACTGCCGATAATAAATATAGAAAGCTTTTGAAAATTTATTCAGACTGGCACGTGGATGAAGAATCTAAAAACCGTCTGGTTGTAATTCAACAGCTTAAAACCCCAAAGCAGGAAATATGCTGTATCTTGGGAGAACCTTTTGGGTTTTATAATTGGATTGTTAAATAAAAAATTGAGGGCGTATGAAAAAGTTAGCTTTTGTTTTTTTAAGTTTATTTTTATTCAGCGGTGTAAGTGTTTTTGCCGCTCCAAATGAAGCTTCCAGTGCAAACAGAAAAACTGCAGAACGATGTTTACAGCTTGCAGAATCAAGCATTAAAAAGAACGACTGGAAAAATGTTTTAAATCATGCAGAACTTGGTCTTTCTTATGATGATTCAATTTCTGATTTATACTATATAAAGGCATCTTATCTTGAACACACAGGCGAAAAAAAGGCAAAAATTCTTGAAACACTTGCCCTTGCTTTTGCAAAAGATAACTGGGTAAAAAATCATAAGCTTGGTGCTCGCGTAATGTATGCTGACTTTTTAACAGAAACAGGTTCTTCTGATAAGGCGCTTGATATTTTAAACGAAAATCCTCTTATTTATTCTGCCGATGCAGAGTTTGTAAGAATTAAAGCGTATTACAGACTTGGAACTCTTGATTCAATCAACATGGCACGCGAAAAGGTTGATGCTTTAAGACTTCTTTATCC
>JAGCUI010000054.1 GCA_017962965.1 Treponema sp.
AGCCGACTGTACTGGAATTGTATACTGCTTTCCGTCCTTTACACCTTCTATTCTTCTGATTGCATCTGAATGTCCCTGCGAAACACCCTTACCCCAGAATGTATAATCCTGACCATCTGGTAAAACACAGTTTCCGTAAAGACGCATAAGACTGAACATTCCAGGATCCCATCCGCAGCTGATTAAAGCAATGTGACCGTTATCCTTTGCAGCCTTATCTACATTAGAAAAATGAAGAGGAATATTTGCGTGAGTATCAAAGCTGTCTATTACGTTAAAATATTTTGCATATTCAGGAGTCTGCTTTGGAAGATCTGTTGCACTTCCACCACAGATAACAAGAACATCAACTTCGTCCTTGTGTTTTTCAACTTCCGAAACATTGTATACAGGAACACCCTGTGTCAAAAGCTTTACAGAAGATGGATCTCTTCTTGTAAATACACATGCAAGTTCCATATCAGGGCTGTTTTTTACAGCACATTCAACACCTTTTCCAAGGTTACCATAACCTAAAATACCGATTTTCATATTTACTCCTTAAAGCATCGTTTTTGTGATGCCATTATTTATTATTTTCCGCCCAGAAGGGTGATTTTATTTTTTAATGCTTCCTTCATAACTTCTACAAGATGAGACTGACCCGAATAAAGACATGTGTCGTGTTCGCTGCCGGTGATTTCTCCTGTAAGAACGTATGAAGAGTCGGTTATAAATCTTATCTGCCCTTCTTCCGGTTTTGTTTCGTAAAGGCGGGCACCTTTTAATTTATAACCTTCAGTCATTATTACCACTTTTACATTGCGCTTAATAAGCTGATTAAGTTCTGTTTCAAAATCGCGGATGATTACGGAAGGTGCAAGAATGTAAAGACGAAGCTTTGTTTCGTTTATCATCTGCCTGATTTTATTTCTGATATTTGTATTTCCCGTGATTGTGATATATCCGTCTGTATTTAAAACCTTTTTAGGTGCATTTTTTAAAAGATATTCTGCCTTGGTTTTTATCTGGGAAATATAATTTTTTGTAAACTGATTTACAGAAACCGGTATGTATTTTGTAGATTCTTCTTCTACGATGTATGCTGCACCCTTGTCTGTAAGAGCATTGAGACACACATATACATTTGATCTTGAAATGCCTGTTTCTTTTGAAAGCTCATAACCTGTCATTTTTCCATGGACAAGAAGCTCAGAGTAGATGCACGCTTCCTGCCTGGTAAGACCAAATGCGCATAAATTTTCTATATAATCATTATTCTGCATAAGGTCCTCCATTGGAAAAATTAAGGTTAATTAAAAGTTGTTTTAAATATTGCTACAATTTTACTTGTTAGTAGTATTAAACAATACTACTATAAAACACACGATTAAAAATGTCAATATAAATAAAAAAAAGCACACCAAAAGTTTTTACCTCCTGGTGTGCCCTTATAAAATCATTAAAATATATTAGTTTGCTTTTACTGTGTTTTTAACGATTACGTCGTGTGCACCACCCTCTCTTAAAGAAGCAGCACTTACAAGAGTAATCTTTGCATTCTTCTGAAGATCAGGGATGTTTGTTACACCACAGTTACACATTGCATGAATTACCTTGCTGATTGTAAGGTTTACGTTATCGTGAAGTGAACCTGCATATGGAACGTACGAATCAACACCTTCTTCGAAAGCCATTCCTTTTTTACCGCCAAGGTCGTATCTCTGCCAGTTTCTTGCACGGTTACTTCCTTCGCCCCAGTATTCTTTTACGTAGTTTCCGTTTACGATAAGTTTATTTGTAGGAGATTCATCAAAGCGGGCAAAATAACGGCCAAGCATTACAAAATCTGCACCCATTGCCAATGCGAGTGTTACGTGATGATCATAAACAATACCACCATCTGAACAAAGCGGAATATAGATTCCTGTTTTTTCGTAATATGCATCGCGAGCTTTTGCTACTTCGATTGTTGCTGTTGCCTGTCCGCGTCCGATTCCTTTCTGTTCACGTGTGATACAGATTGAACCGCCTCCAATACCAATTTTAATAAAGTCAGCACCGGCTTCTGCGAGGAAGTTAAAACCTTCTGCATCTACAACGTTTCCGGCTCCTACCTTTGCTTCCGGCCATTTTTCGTGGATATCATGAAGGGCTCTTTTCTGCCATTCTGTAAAACCTTCTGATGAATCAAGTGTAAGAACATCAACTCCGGCTTTTAAGAGGGCTGGAACTCTTTCCATATAATCGCGTGTATTGATTCCGGCACCTACAATATATCTCTTCTTTTTATCAAGAAGTTCAAGAGGATGTTCTTCGTGGCTTGCTGCATCCTTACGGAATACCATGTACAAAAGATTTCCGTTTGAATCAACTACAGGAAGCTGATTAACCTTGTTTTCCCAGATAAGATCGTTTGCTTCTTCGAGAGAGATTCCTTCTTTTCCCATTACGAGCTTTTCGAGAGGAATCATGTATTTAGAAACTTTTTCCTGCATGTCGCAGTGTCCGATTCTAAAATCTCTTTCTGTAATAATACCAACGAGTTTTCCGTTTGCTTCACCATTTTCTGTAACAGCTACAGTTGAATGTCCTGTTTCTTTAATGGCGAGCATAAGTTCTTCCAGAGTCTGTTCCGGACGAATATTTGTATCTGAGGTAACAAAGCCGGCTTTATATGCTTTTACACGGGCAACCATGGCAGCCTGATTTTCAATTGTCTGTGAGCCGTAAATAAAAGAAATGCCGCCTTCTTTTGCAAGAGCGACGGCAAGTTTATCATCTGATACAGACTGCATGACAGCACTAGTCATAGGGATGTTCATTGTAAGTGGACATTTTTCACCCTTCTTTTTATTGTATCTAACCACAGGTGTCTGAAGTGATACATTCGCAGGAATGCAGTCAGGACCTGTATAGCCTGGGATTAAAAGATACTCATCAAATGTGTGTGATGGTTCTTCGAAATAATAAGCCATGTTTGTTACCTCCATTTTGCGTTTAAAAAATTACTAAAAATATTAATCAAACAAACTACTATAGTTTGAAAATTTTGTCAACTACAGCGAAGTACTGAATGGATAAAATACTGAATGAATAAAAAATCATAGTTGGTATAAAATACTGAATGATATAAATATAATATTGTATAGATAAAGTACTGAATATTTAAATTAACAATAGATCTTTAATATTTATAAAAAGAGTCGGCACCGATCCGAAATTACCTCCCCTCCCAGGAAAAACTGTCTTTGCCGCACGGCTGGAGGTAAGAGGAATCGGACATCGAAAAACAAACACTAGCGTGTTTATTTTTCTTGCCAACCTCCAGATGTGCTGCCAAGCCATTTTTCCTTCCGGGGAGGTAATTTCCATTTGGTCGGGAGTTTTAATATTGTTTGGTAATTTTTATCATTTCGGGATTTTTAAACTTTCTCTTTTTCGCCTTCCCCATCTTTTCTTCAGTTCTTCTATATTTTTTCAGTTTTTTTACTTTTTTTGCCAATATTTTCAACTTTTTTTCACTTTTTTTCACTTTTTTGGCGGCAAAATGGTCCGAAATCGCACGGAAAAGTTATTAATAATGTACGAGGTTTTTAGGATATGACAAACGATACATTATTTGATGAATCTAGGTTTTATCTTTCTAAGGGGAATAATTCGTTCTTTCTTTATGATTCAAGGACGGGGGATTATTTTCTGGAGGAAAGTTTAATCGAGATTGTGAACAGACTCAAAGAATTGAAGGAATTGAACGAGCCTAAAATTAACTACTTGCCTATTCCGAATGAGGTTTTCAAGTTGAACATGTCTAACGTGTGCAACATGAATTGTGCTTATTGTTTCAGGGACAAAAAGTCGAATGAAGTAACTGATGTTGGTAAAGCTATCAAAATCATTGATGCTATTTTTGATGAGTATGCGCCCGGACTTGATGATTACAGTTTTGTGCTGAACATGACTTCTGAATCTACCGTTGAACTGGATAAGATAAGGAGGATTAAAGACTATCTTGAAAAGCGTACTTCACCTTTTTTTGATATGTGCGACTTCAAATCTGTATTGGATGCCAGGGATCTGATTGATGGAATTCCGAGGACTTTGATTGATGAGGACGTGGAGCTTAAGACTAAGGAACAGATTGTGAGCTTTATGAACAGCTTACTGAGACTGCGCACTTTAGCGGATTATTTTCCAATACCGGAAGGGATGGTGATTCCCGAATGGGAACTTGAAAGGTACAGGAATGTAAAGAATTTATCTGAGAAAGAGCTTGTGCTGTTTAATCGAAGGTTTCTTGAACTTATGTTTCCGGACATCATTAAGAGAAGACCGGGTTTTTCGATGTTTATCTGTACGAATGGAACTAATTACAGTAAGGAAATTTTGAGATTATTTGATGATTTGAAAATGGATACGATTTGTATCAGTCTGGATGGACCTTCCGGAGTTCATAACAAATTCAGGAAGTTTAATGACGATACTGCGACCCATGAAAAGATTATTCAGAATATCAAGAAATTTCAGGCGGCAGGAAAAAAGATTTCTGTGTCGACTGTGCTTACTCCGGATTTTCCTTATCCTTTAAGACTGCTGGAGTATTTTAAATCTCTTGGTGTAGTTTCGGTGGATATGAAGCCTGTAAGGGCTGGAAGTATATTCAGTTTTGATTTAAAGGCTATGGATAAATTACTTGAAGGTTACAAGGTGCTTTTTGAAAGGCTGAAGCAGGACATCATCAAAAATGATTTTTCGTTGTTTGATATGCTCTCTTCGGACATAACTACAAGCGGTTTGAAATTAATTATCTCTAAACAGCGCGTTATTAAAAGATGTAGATGGAATGAAGAAACGGTTATTGATTCAAAAGGTGACGTGTATCCGTGCGACTATATGATGGGTAAACCTGATTTTGTTCGCGGGAATTTATTTAAAGGCAATGTTAAGAAAAACGTGGATGAAAATCTTTTTGTTCAAAACAGGACAGGATGTAAGGACTGCTGGAATAAGTATTTGTGCGGAGGAACCTGTTACTTTAATTCGTATACAAAAAACGGAAACATCTATGCGTTGGATGATGTTGAGTGTAAGTTTATGAAAGGCATAAGGAGTTTGCAGCTGGAATTTTTACATGGTCTTATGGATAACGGAATAAGTATTCTTGTTATTGCAAAGAGACTGGGCATTGAAATCAGCGATGATTTATCTTTGGATAAGACTTATTTTATTTCTAATGGTATTGAAAAAAATCTTAAAGGTACGCTTTCGAGACTAGAAATAGAAATAGACAAGATGTATAATTATCTTAACAGCAAGAATATTAAATGCAAGAAAGATGTGTTTCTTTCTATCAATAAAATAGAAGGAAATAAAGATAACAGTATTCTAAATGTTAGAGTTATACTACCTACTGAAGATTACGATTGTCTGCTTGAAAATTATAAATGCATTAAAAATTATTCCTTAAAAAACTGCATCTCTGGAAAAACTCTTTCTAATGAACAATCTGTAAACAAATTAAAACAGCGGATCTACGAGCCCGTTAAAGCTTTAAGGATACCTCTGTCCAGTTCGTTCTGGTACAAGGGCTCTCTTAAAGCTTTGTTCGGGCATTCCAAGAACGAACAGATAGAATGTTTCGTTCAAAAAGGCTTCTGAGCGTTTTTATGAATTATTAAAAAGAGTGATGGAAAAATAAAAATCACCCCAACCATTTTTATTTCAGATGAATTACGTCGTAAGGATTCTGGTTTTCCATCCATTGAAAAAAAGTTTAAGGAGAAATTATTTATGAGTTTTTTATTAAGTAATTTTATTGAGTTGGGCAATGATGAATTAAGAAAAGTAAATGGTGGAGCAGCAAGCTGTGGAGGCGGTGGTACATCCGGTTCAGGTTCAGGCTCTGGTAGTTCCGGAGGCTCTTCTTATGGTAACAGTGGTTCGGTTTCTGCTCAAACTGTTACTGGCGGAAGCGGTTCCTGTGGTGGAAGCTCTGGTTCTAGTGGAAGCGGCTTAGGCTCCAGCGGAAGCAGTTACAGCGGAGGTAGTTCGGGCGGTTCAACAGGAGGCTCAAATTATGGAGGCTCCGGTAACTGTTCGGGCGGAACTTCAGGAGGAAGTTCTGGTGGAAGCTCAGGCGGAAACTCAAATAACGGTTCAAGTTATGGTTCTGGCTATAACCCAAGTTCATCTGAAAACAATTCTTCTCCAACCTACTATGGAGGAAGCGGAAACTGTAACGGAAGCACAAGCTCGACTACCACAACTTCTTACACAAATGACTCTCTTAATAATAGTGCAAAGGAAGAAGCTTCGGTTAATCTGGTGAGTTTGGGATGCAGTACAAATCTTTTGGATGGTAAAAAAGGTTGGGATGGTAATAAATTTTTAATGAATGATGAATCACGCATGCAGGGATATGATACAAGATTTCAAGATATAATTTCAAATCCATCACTCCGTCCATTTTATAAAAACATGACTGATGAAGATTTTTCAGACAAAAATAGGATGAATGGTGGTTATGTTCTTAGTAAGGAAGGATGTAAATATACTTCTGCTGCAAAAATTATGTCTGAAGCTACCGGATACATTATTGATACAACTTACATAAGAGATCATGTTGATTGTGATGGTGATGGCCGCCTTGGTCCAAGCGAAGTAGGTCCTGAAATGCAAAAGCTTTTACCAGACGGATATAAGGTAAAAACCCAGGTAATTAAAAATCCTACAAGAGAAGATTTTGATAAATTAATTAATGATACGTCAAGTTTAAACTATGTTCTTTTGCAGGCAGACGGTGTTTGTGGTGGTTATCATTGGGTTGAAGGAACAGGTTATACTGTTGATCCAAACGGAAACACCATCATGGAATATTCAGCTTCAAGTTATTATGACACTTTGAATAATCGCGTCTATATGCTTGAAGATGTACCTGAAGGAAGCACCAATACATACCAGATAATCAAAGCAGAAATCTACACAATTTATAAAGAGTAAGTAAAAAGTAATTAAGGCCTGTTATCAGAAATGATAGCAGGTTTTAAATATAAAAAAGAAGAGGTATTTTATGAAAAAAATTCTATTAACATTTGCTGTACTCACACTTATTGTAACGGGTTGTTCTAAAAAAGACGATAATGCAAAACTAGAGGATGGAAAAACACAAAAAGAGTTTTTCATAGATGAAGCGTTTAAAAACGTACGAAGCTATAATTTTACAAAAAGCATCATCGACAATTCAATTCCTTACGCACAGATGATTTGTATCAATCCTCATTGTATTTTAAACATTAGTAATATCAATCCATTAAAATCAAAAATATTAAAACATCAGCAGTTATTTAAACCTGATGATATTACAACAGAAAGTAAAAATGATCTTCCTACTGAATATGTTACAAGTTACTTTGAATTTGACGACAGAGGTTTTATCGTTAAAAAAGTATCATTTAAATATTATATCTTTAATGGAGACATTCATCCTAAAACCTGGTATGCAAGAAAGTTCAACTTAACTGATTATGGAATTGAAGCAACAGATTGGGAAGAAGGTATTCTTACAGATAAATACACCATAGGATTTGAAAAAAACTTTGATTCACTTGAAGTTAAAGTGCATAATCAATTAAGTTCAATAATTTATAAAGATACAATAGATATGGGTAGTTCAAAAAACACATATTATCCTGATGAAGAAAAATATAGAATTGATTATAACGATGAAAAAAAGGATTACTATATTTATGAAAATGGAGTTCCTGTAAAATATACAATAGGTGACTATTTGTATTATTACGAAAATGATGTAAGCACAAGAATAAATACAATAACAGGTGAAAAAGAACGAAAGCCTGAAGTATTTGAATGGCAAAGATTACCATGTGGTTTAGTAAGTTATAAAGCTGAAACGACTGATGATAATATTTGTAATTACAATGTGTGCTATTATGGAATTCTTGATGATTATGATGATGAGGGAATATTACTTTCAATGTACATGCCATTGGAAAAACCGGAAGAATAAAAAATTAACAGAATAAGGCTTAAAATACTGAAAATCAGTTATCTTTGAAAAAAAAATTCAAGATAACTGATTTTTTTTTGGTGAAAATGGTCCGAAATCGCACGTAATTTCTATATTAAGTATACCAGGGTTTTGTGGAACTGGTGGAGGTTTTATAGAAATGAACAAATTGAAAATTCAAATGCAGCACGACGAATCGGATTGTGCAGCGGCTTGTCTCAGAATGATTCTGGGATTTTTTGGGAAGGATGTAAGCATCAGGAAACTGAGGCTTAATGCAATGACTGATACACAGGGCACGTCCGGACTTGGAATTGCAATGTGTGCGAAGAAAAACGGGTTAACCTGCAAGGCTTTTACGGCCCCGGATAAATCAATGATTTTTGATATTCCGTTGCCTGCGATTTTTCATATCAGGAATAAGTCGATGGAACATTATGTTGTTTTGAGTAAAGTGACTAATGATTCTGTGACTATTTTTGATCCTGCGGAAGGCGTACAGAAAATGAAGGTTGAAGAGTTTTTTGCTTTATGGACCGGAATCTTTTTTCTATGTAAGCCCAAGGATGATTTTGTAAAATCGAAAGATGAAGATTCTCCTTTTTTGAAATTCTTTGCTGTCTTGAAAAATCACAAACAACTGCTTTCTAAGATAATCGTTTCCAGCCTTTTGTTGTGTTCGTTCGGAATTTTTATTTCGTTTTATTTCAGGTTCTTGATTGATGAGGTTCTTTACTCTGAGGTTAAATCGACTTTAAATCTGTGTTCAATCTGCTACTTGATTGTTCTGCTCTTTCAGGGCTTTCTTTCATACTGCAGGAATCAGCTTGTTCTTTATCTGGGAACAAAAATCGATTTGTCTTTAATTTGCGAATTCTTTAATCATTTACTGAGATTACCTTTATCGTTCTTCACAAGTAGAAAAACTGGGGAGATTCTGTCGAGAGTAAGGGATACAGAAATAATCAGAAGAACAATTTCTTCGACTACTGTGTCGGTACTGATTGATTCCATAATGATTGTTTTTGGAAGTTTCTTCTTATTCAAGATGGGATCTTCCCTCCTCTATGTTTCTATAATCCCTGTTTTGATTTCGTCTTTGATTGTATGGCTCTGTGCAAAGCCTTTTAAAAGATTGATTCGAAAAAGAGCCTTTGCTGAGGCAAATAAAAATGCTTCGATGTATGAAACAATCAACGGCATTGCAACAATCAAGGCTCTTTCTACAGAGAACAACGCATTCAGAAGAAACGAGATTCTTTGTGTTAATTCGACAGATGCTTCAATCAAGCTGGAATCCTTTGGTAACTTAAACTCGGCACTCCAGGGCTTTATTTCAAGTCTTGGTACTCTTTTAATTTACTGGATTGGAAGCTACAAGATTTTTAACGGAGGGATGTCTTTGGGTCAGCTCATTTCTTTTACAACACTTTCGGGATTTTTTCTTGGACCTTTGAGCCGTCTTTTGACTATGCAGCCTCATCTTCAGGAAGCGATTGTTGCGGCAGAAAGACTTTCTGATGTGATGGACATGGAAGAAGAGATGACAGAAGAAAATTATTACGAGGATGTGGAACCATTAAAAAATAATTTTGAATTCAAGGACGTTTCTTTTGCATACGGAGCCAGAAAAAAGGCAGTAGAAAATATAAACCTTACAATTAAGAAGGGAGAAAAAATTGCGATTGTTGGAGCGTCCGGTTCGGGTAAATCAACCTTACTTAAGCTTTTAATGAAATTTTATAAAAGCGAAAGCGGAACAATTTTGATGGACGGAAAAGACATAAATTCTTTAAAGACAGACGACTACAGAAATATGATCGGCTATGTACCACAGGAAAGTCTTTTATTCAGCGGAAGCATTGCAGAAAACATTGCATGGGGAATGGAAAACTTTACTCCGCAAATGATTTACCAGGCAGCGGAAGAAGCACAGGCTTTAAACTTCATCTTAAATCTTCCTGAAAAGTTTAAAACAATTGTGGGCGAAAACGGTGCAACACTTTCCGGCGGAGAACGACAGAGAATCGCGCTTGCAAGAATTCTTATGCGAAATCCAGAAATTATTATTCTTGATGAAGCGACTGCAAGCTTAGACAGTCTTTCTGAAAAAGCAATCATGAGTGTTGTAAACAGCATGAAAGAAAGAACAATCATCATTGTGGCACACCGTCTTTCTACTATCAAAGAATGCGACAGAATCTATGTAATGAATAACGGCCGCATTATGGAATACGGAAAACACAGTGAACTTTTAAAAGCAAAAGGTGAATACAAAAAATTATGGGGGGCACAATATGAAAAATAATCAGTTAATCTGCGAAAATTCAAGATTCATGTATTATTCAAGAGAGCTTATTCATTTAAAAACACCAAAGGAAATCAATTTTATATTTTACTCTATTCTTTCGATAATCGTCCTGGTTTTTATTTCTTTGTTCTGCGTAAAAATCAATGACGTAATCAAAGTAAAAGGAATTGTTCGTGCAAAGGAAAATTCATCTGAAATCCAGAATATAATTCCAGGCACAATCACAGAAAAAAATTATAAGCCGAATCAATTTGTAAACGCAGGCGACGTTCTTTATAAAATCAATGACAAGGACTTTACTGCAACAATGAAGGTTTTAGAAGCTGAATACAAAAATACTTTGAGTGAAATTGAATGCACAGACGCCATGCTCGAAGGAATTGAAACAAACAAAAATAACTACAAGGATGATGAATACATCGGCACACAAATAAA
Organism: Treponema sp.; assembly: GCA_017962965.1. GTDB lineage: Bacteria > Spirochaetota > Spirochaetia > Treponematales > Treponemataceae > Treponema_D. The sequence goes on from JAGCUI010000054.1 coordinate 10,752, forward strand.
CGACTATCTTAAAACAGTGAGCTACATGAACCGCCAGATTGAAATCAACAAGTACCAGTATGATTATGAAAAAAATCTGCCTTCTTCCATTAAAAATTCCAAAAGTGTAAAGGAAGCATATTTGAAGTATAAGCTGAGCCAGGATGAGCTTGCAAAATACAAGGCTTCTTATAAAGCACAGCTGGAAAATTCAAGGAAAAATCTTCTTGCTTCAAAGGTGAATCTTGAACAGCAGATTGAAAAAACAAAAAACACTTATTCTTATCTTGAGGTAAAGGCGCCTGTTTCGGGCTATGTTCAGGAAATCACTCTTTTAAATCCGGGCGACTATGTTTTTGCAAATCAAAAGATTTTAAAAATCATCCCCACAGACAACAACGAATTCAGAGTGCAGCTTTCGGTTCCTACAAAGGACATTGGAGAAATTACAGAAGGGATTGATGTTAAGTACAGACTTTCGGCTTTTCCTTTTTTTGAATTCCGCGGGGCTCAAGGAAAAATTGTTTCGATTGATCCGGACATCAGACAAAATGATTCAAAGCAGTATGTGTATTTAGTTTATTCAGACATTGATAAAACCTCGTTCAAAAATTATGCGGGACAGGAATATCCTTTGCGTTCGGGAATAGAAGTTGATGCAAGAATCGTGATGAATAAAATCCAGCTTGCGTCGTTTATCTTTAGAAAGATGGGGTACATAAAATGAAAAGCTTAAAACAAAAAATATCAATTTTAATTTTCCTTAGTCTCCCCTTTTTGTGTTTTGGTCAGGATGCAGAATTTTTAAAAATTGAAAATCCTGCAGACTTATGCATGTATGCCCTCGAAAATAACACCCAGGTTCAGCTTTGTAAAACTGAATATAAATCGGCATGTAAATATGTTACAGGAACTTATATTTCATTTTTACCTCTTTTAAAATTCGAAGGCGGAGTTGATTATATTCAGAAAGAAAGCTTTGATTTTAAAAACCCTGAGTACTGGTATGTGAGTGCAGAACTTAGCCAGAAAATCCCGGGAGTTGGCACTCTTTATTTAAGTCCTGTAATGACTCACCAGAAAGAATATAATTTTTCTCTTGATTATAAATTTGTTCAGACTACTTTTCCCTTCTGGTATAAATGGGCTGCAAAAAATCCTGAAACTCAAATCCCAAAGCTTACCAGAAATAAAAGTATGCTTGAATTATATGAAGTAAAATTCGACACAATCGACAGTGTATTAAATCTTTTGAGAAATTATAAGCAGAGCCTTTTTGCAATGGATGTTGTGAATAAAAAAGTTGAGCTTTATAAAGAACAGGTTTTGTCTTATGAAGAGATTATAAAAGCACAGGGCGGAAGCTGGATGGATTATTTTGAAGCGCAGAAAACCTTGAATGATTACGAAAAACAGAGGGATGAAATTGAAAGTGAACTTATGGATCTTGAGCTTGAATTAAGAAACCTTTTGTGTATTTCCTGCTCCAAAGAAGATTTTAATCTTGTAATTCAAAAGTGCCTTTTTTGCGACCAGAAAGAATGGACTAAGCTTTTTATTTCTTATTTCCCGGAATGGAATAATGATTTTAATTCAGAGATTCAGATTGAAAAGCTTATGACAATAAAAGAACAAAGCGAGGCTGAATATCTATTTAAAAGAGAAAACCTTGCTCCTCAGTTTTATATAGAAGGAAACGTAAATTACACAAAGGATAACAGACATGATGTTGTGATGAGCGTGGGCTTTGATCTTTCGGGATTATTCAGTGCAGAAAAATATTCTTATAAAACAGATTATAAAGAAAATAAAATCACTTACGAAAAAAAGATTGAATCTTACAAGGCTTCATTAAAAAATCAGAGGGAATTTTATATAGAAACACTTTCTAAAAAAACAGAGGAATATAATCAGAAAAAAAACGAGGTAGAAGCCAGAAGAAAAATCTTTATGGATTTTACAGAGCTTTATAAGGCAAACAGATGTACTAAGCTTGATTATATGGAAGCAGAGATTTTGTATTTTCAAACCTGGTACAATTTTATCATTTTGGAGGATGAACTTACCTATTACAAATTACTTTTAAGTGCGCTTTAAAAACCTTGAAAAGTATTTAATTTCCGTTATACTTATCTATATAAGGTGGGGAAAATATGGAAGGTTTAGTAAAAGTAACAAATAAAGTTCCTCTTAAAGGATACGAAAAAGCAGCCGTTTTACTTGGCGAACTGGGACCTGAAACAAGCAAACCTGTATTAGAAGCATTAAGACTTTCAAGAAAAGAATCAAAAAAGATAAGAAAGAATATTAAAAAGCTTGGAAGATATAATCCTAATAATTTTAAGCAGGTTAGCCGCGAACTTTCTGTATTAACAGATACTATTAATTATGGAAAAGCAAAAGGGATTTTCAATTCTGCAAGAGCGGCTGAAAATTCCTTTGTTACAAAAACAGAAACAAGTTTAAAACAGATGGCCAACAGCAATCCTGATACAATTGCAAATGTCCTTAAAATGTGGCTTGAAAAATAAACTTTTAGGAAAATAAATTGAAACTTAAACTCAAAAAATCAGCGCTTGTTTTAGCTGCATCAGTATTTTTATATTCCTGTGCTACAACCACCTACCCGATCGAAGGCGGTGAACAGGAAGTAAAGGCTCCTTCAAATTCAATTACACTTTTGTTTGCAGGCGATGTAATGGCGCACAATGTAAATTACAACATGAAGGATTATAATCTCATCTGGGAAGATTTAAAACCTGATTTTGCAAAAGCTGATTTTACCTTTGCAAATCTTGAAGCACCGATTGATTCAACAAAGCCTGCAGAAAGTTATCCGCGTTTTAATATGCCGGTGGGATATGTTCAGGCAGCAATAGACAGCGGTGTAAATGTTTTTTCACTCTGCAACAACCACACAAACGACAGAGAGCTCGAAGGAATTCAAGAGACTATTAAAACTGCAAAAAATCTTACAGAGCAGGAAGCCAAAAAGAACAACAAGGTTTATTTTTCAGGATTGAGGGAAACAAAGGATTCTGAATTTACCTACAACATCATAGAAAAAAAAGGCTGGAAAATTCTCTTTCTCCCTATCACAGAAATTTTAAATAACGAATGGGGAAAGGCAAATATCAATTATGTTTCGAACACAGCAGCAGAAAGAGAAAAATTTGTAAAGTACTGCAAGAAGCTCCGGGAAGAACATCCTTGTGATTTATTTGTTCTTTCGGTTCACGCCTACGAAGCAGAATACATCCGCACTGTAACAAAAAAACAGGATGCTTATTATCACTCTCTTTTGGAAGCCGGAGTTGATATTATCTGGGCAAACCACGCACACATTATTAAAGACCGCCTTGTAGAAATCCAGAAGGACACAAAGCATGCAAAAATCATCATGTATGCAAACGGAAATACAATCAGCGGACAAAGAACAAAGCCGGATTTAAAAGCAAAAACTCCTGATAAAGAAAGAGACAACACAGGAGACGGCCTTATTTACGAAGTTACATTTGTAAAGAAAAACAGCAAGGCTAAGCCTGAATTATTCAGAACAAAAAATATTTTCATAACAACATACATCACTCCAGATAAAAATTATGTGATTAAAAAGATGGACCAGAGTTTTATTGATTATTTGAACAGTAACTCCAAAAAAGACTGGGCAAATTACGTTGAAAAGAGAATTAAAATTAATGAAACTCAAACTAAGGAAAAAATTGAATGGCAATAGATTATAAATCGCTTCCGGTATACGCACAAAAACAAAGAATCCTGGACTGCATAGAAAAAAATCAGGTTGTAATTGTAGAAAGCCCTACCGGCTCGGGAAAAACAACTCAGATTCCTGTAATTCTTTACGAAGCGGGTTTTGCCACAAACGGAATTATTGGTGTTACTCAGCCACGCCGTATTGCAGCCTTAAGTGTAAGTGAATTTATTTCAAAGCAGCTTGGAACTACATACCCCGGACTTGTAGGCTATAAAATGCGTTTTGAAGACGAAACCAACCAGGACACAAGAATTAAAATCATGACAGACGGTATTCTTCTTCAGGAAATGAAGCTGGATCCGTGGCTCAGTAAATACAGTGTTTTGATGATTGACGAAGCACACGAACGCTCCCTCAACATCGACTTTGTTTTAGGTCTTGTAAAACGTGTTCTTAAAGAAAGAAAGGATTTTCATGTAATTGTTTCTTCTGCCACAATGAACACTCAGGTTTTTTCTGAATATTTTGACAACGCACCTATAGTTTCAATTGATACAATTACCTACCCTGTTTCTGTAATCTACGACCCTATTCCGGGTGGCTTAACAACAATGACAGAAAGCGGAAGCGATGCACTTCTTTCTAAAATCTGCACTACAGTAGACCGCATCCTGGATAACGAAGACGACGGCGGAATCTTAATCTTTTTGCCGGGTGAAAAAATTATTAAAGACTGTGTGGACCGTTTGTACCACTGCCAGTTCAGTAAAAAGCTTCATATCCTGCCGCTTTACGGGCGCCTTGCAAAAGAGGAACAGGAAAGGGTTTTTGAAGAACCGCCAGAAGGAAAAAAGAAAGTTATTGTTTCTACGAACATTGCAGAAACATCGGTAACCATTAGTGATATTACAAGCGTAATAGATTCAGGGCTTTGTAAGCTCAATTTCTATAGTCCCAGAACTTTTACATCCAGCTTGATAGAATCTTCTGTGTCGAAGGCAAGCTGCAATCAGCGTAAAGGCAGAGCCGGCCGTACGCGCGAAGGAACCTGTTACCGCCTTTACGCCCGCCGCGACTTTGAAAGCCGGGACATGTATACAACCGAGGAGATCTACCGCACAGACCTGAGTGAAGTAGTGCTTCGTATGGCAGAGCTCGGTATTACAGATTTCTACAATTTTGATTTTATAGCAAGCCCGGGCCAGGAAGGAATCATCGGCGCAGTAGACACTTTGAATATGCTGGGCGCTTTAGATAAGGATAACACTCTTTCTCAGATTGGAAAGATGATGGTCCTCTTCCCTCTTGAACCAAGAATCAGCCGTATAATTGTTGAATCGATTATGCGCTTTCCGGAAGTTATAAACAAGGCTTTAATTGCAGCATCCTTTCTTTCTACAAACTCACCATTCATTCTTCCGCCAAACGAAGAAATGGAAGCAAGAAAGGCACACCATAGATTTACAGACATGCAGGGAGATTTCTGTACTTACTTAAATCTTTTTGCAGCCTACAAGCAGACCGATAACCGCGAAAAATTCTGCAAGAAAAATTATCTTGATCCTCGCGTTATGGCAGAAATTGAAAACATCCATTTTCAGCTTGGAGAAATTGTGGGCGACAAAATGGGTATTCCAATTCCGGAAACCGGCGGTTCAATGTCTGATTATTTATGCTGTATTGCAGCAGGTATGATTCAGTTTGTATGCGTTAGAACCGGAAGAGAAAACTATCACTCTTTAACTGCCGACCATATCTGCATTCACCCGGGCTCTGTTATGTTCCGTCAAAATCCTGTTTTTATTGTTGCAGGAGAAATTGTACGCACAAGCAGAATCTTTGCAATGAGCGTTTCACCTCTTACAAAAAATCTTTTGGACCAGATTAATCCTTCTCTTTATGAACGCCTTAGTGCATGTAAAAATGCAGCAAAGAAAAATGAAACTGAGCCAAGACTTAAAAAAGAAAATCCAAAATCAAAAAGAGATTCAAAGGGAGCAAAGGGGTCAAAGTTTATTCCGGCTCCGGGAAGTCGTACAAACGATATTTCAAAAGAAATGCTTGAAAACTCAGTTTCTCTTGGAGACTTTCTTTTTGAAACACGTAAGATTAAGGGTAAGAAAACAGCAATTCTTCCGATTGAGCAGTTCCGCTTAGCCTTGATGCAGGAAAAAGACAAGGGTAAATTAAACGTTCTTTCAAACTTAAGGGGCCAGCTTTTAACAAGGGACAAGGGCCTTTTAATGGACGGCGAAAAAATGAGCCTTATTATGAACGTTGCAAAGATAATGGATTTAAATCCTGTTTCAGAAAAGCAATGGAACAGAAAAATGAATGTAAATATTTTAAATCCTGTGGAAAAAGAAAGCCTTATAGATTCTCTTGATATTCTTTTAAGAACTGCAATTGCAAAACAGAAAAACAAGGAATACGGCTTTATCTGCCTTTATACAGACGGAAACGGAAACTACTGGTACAAGGTAACAAGAGGCTTTACAACCGCCCTCACAGAAGCACACTCAAGCCTCGAAACCTTAATCGAAGAAGATGTTGAATTTTCTGATGTTGAAAAAACAAAAATTAACGAAGCATTAAGAAAAGTAAACTCTCTCTACGAAAAATAATTATTTTGCGTCTACAGGCTCTGTAATTCCAAGAATCTTTTCTGCCCTCTTTTTGTTTCCGGCATTTGCTTTTTTATCCAGAGTAATTGCTTCTACATTAACCTTTGCAGATGAGTACTTTCCTTTTTTGTACATATCAAGTCCAAGGCTCTGAGTCTGAGGGTCTTTTGAAGAAAGATATTTCTGGCAGATTGGTGCAAAAGAAGCATTGTCGTATTTAGCAAGCTCCTTACCGATTGTGTAGCGCAAGGTCTTTCTCTTGTCATCATTTACAACTGAATCTGCAAGCTCTAAGATTTCTTTTTCGCCTGCTTTTCCTTCGCGCAATAAAACTTCTACAATCTTTCCTTTTTCGGCATCGCTTACCTTTTTATCCTGAAGCTGACCAATTAAGAATTTATTTCCTTCGTCTGTATTTAAAACTGCAATTGAATCAAGGCATTCATTTTTGATTACCTTTTCACTGTCGTTTTTTGCTCGGTAGATAAGAAAAGGAACTGCGGAAGTAAGCTTCATCTCTTTTGCAGCACGGATTGATTCCTGTCTTACTCTCCAGTGGTCATCCTTAATTCCCTGCATGATGATGTTTTCAGCTTCGCTGTTTCCAGGGTAATTTTTAATTCCTTTGATAATGTACTGACGGAGGTTTGGATCTGTTGCCCCGAAATTTCTTGTTAATACCGGAACAGATTTATCAAGCTTCATCATACCGATTGATTCTGCTGCGTACATGCGGACAAATACGTTTTCATCATCATTTTCGATAATATCAACAAGGCGACCCCAGGTTTCTTCTGCATGCATTTTTCCGCACACTCTCATTAAAGTCTGGCGCTGAGCTACAGAAAGGTCTTCGCGGTCTAAGTATTCTGCAAGGAACATCGCTTCTTCAGGTCCACCGATATCTCCAAGACAAGAAATTGCATCATTAAAATAGTTTTCGTTTTCACCTTCGATTAAAGTAATAACAGCAGGAATTGCAGCCTTTGTTTTTACTGCAGAAACATACTGGAAGGTTGCGCGAACTACATCACCCTTTTCATCATAAGGATCGTTCAATAAATCTACGGCAAAATCTTCCAAGCATGGGTCTTCTATTTTTGCAAAGTAATTTAAAACCTTTTCCTTAATTACAGGATTTTTTGTTGTCTGAAATAAGTCATAAATTTCTTCTGTGTAGCGTGGATCATCATTTTTAATCAAGTCGTCCAAAAGCCCCGAAATTTCAGAAGACATTCCGTATCTGATTGTCTGTCTCTTTTTTTCATCATCTTCGGGTGAATCATCTTTTGCAGCTGCAGCCTGGGCCTTTTCTTTATCCATTGCCTTTGGTCTTTTTGCAGCCGGTACTTCTGCGTATCCGCCTTTTGATGCAGTTACAGTTGCTTCCTGGGCATATACAAGAGAAAAACTCATTATTAATAATAAAATAAAAATCTTCTTCATAAAAAAACCTCTCTTGGGCTTAAATAACGGCTTTATATAAATAAAACGCCTGAATTACCTTACTGTAACATAATCGGTGATTTTTACTGTATTTTTAAAAAACTTTTTGTAAATTTATAAAACTCTTATTTATCCTGAGAATGAAATCTTTTTAGAAAATCAGAGCGGTACTGTTCAAAACGGTCCTCGTTTATAGCCTGGCGGATTTCCTTGAGCATGTTGTTTAAAAAGTAAAGATTATGATAAGTTGCAAGAATCGAGCTCAAAATTTCCTGCTCTTTAAAAAGATGGCGTAAATATGAACGGGAATAAGTTCTGCAAACCTTACAGTTACAGTCCTTATCAACCGGGCCAAAGTCATGAATCCATCTTTCCTGTTTTATAGAAAGCATTCCGTCGTGGGTAAAATAAGAACCGTTTCTGGCATTACGTGTTGGAAGCACACAGTCGAACATATCAATTCCGCTTTGAACTGCATCAAGGATGTATTCAGGAGTGCCGATTCCCATTACATACTTTGGTTTATCTTCTGGTAAATACTGAACCGTATAATTCATAAATTTTGTAAACTCTTGGGATGGCTCTCCTACACTTAAGCCTCCAATTGCAATACCGGGCATATCAAAAGAAGAAATAAATTCTGCACTCTGCTTTCTTAAATCTTCAAAAAAGTTTCCCTGAACAATCGGGAATAAAATACCCTTGTAGCCTTCTTCCCTCTGCTTTTCCCATTCTGCTTTGGCACGGATAAACCAGTCTGAAGTAATCTTTAATGCTTTTTCTGCTTCCTTTCTTTCTACACCCCAGCCAGAACATACATCAAGCTGCATCTGAATATCTGAATTAAATTTAACCTGAGTCTGAACAACATTTTCGGGAGTAAACATGTGGTAGCTTCCATCTATGTGGCTTTGAAACTTTACTCCCTCTGCCGTAATCTTTCTGAGCTTTGAAAGAGAGAATACCTGAAAGCCGCCTGAATCTGTTAAAAAGTTTTTATTCCATTTGGAAAAGCCGTGAAGTCCGCCTGCTTCCTTTATTAAATCTGCTCCAGGGCGTAAAAAAAGATGATAGGTATTTGCAAGGATGATATCAAAATCAATTTCTTCAAGAAAATCCTTGGGCATGGCCTTTACGGTTGCATTTGTTCCTACAGGCATAAAAACCGGAGTCTGAACATCACCATGAGGAAGATGAAGCACACCCGTTCTGGCTTTTCCGTCCGTTGATTTATGATTTATATCAAATATTTTTAATACGCTCATTATTACCTCAAAAAAAATGAATACAAAGTTTGTACACTCAAAAAACTATGTACGCTGATATTTTAAAAGCACACAGGCAATTATAAAGAACAATATATCTGGCGACCAGGCTCCCATAAAAGGAGAAATATACTGGGTTTTAGCCATTACCATAGTTGCCATCTGGAAAACATAATACAAAACAATTGCAACAATTGAAAGAGAAAGGCTTATAAGAAGAACGTTTTTCTTTGTACGCCCCGTAAGTCCTACTGCAAGCATGCCCGCAATTAAAAAGATTAAAGGAAATGCGAATTTTTTATAATAAACAGACTGAGCCTCGTAATAAGGAAGTCCGCTCTTTTTTAAGTGCTCTATGTAGATTTTAGCTTCCTTTGTGCTTACTGTATCAATATTAACTGATGAGCTTTTAAAGATTTCGTAGCTTTCGTCCAGCATGGATAAATATTCCTGATTAACCGGCGAAACCTCGAGCGAATCTTCTGTTCTTGTATATTGAGTAATATTTACCAAAGACCAGTTATTCTGTTCCATATTCCAGTAAGCCTGTGGTGCATAAATGATGGCAAGTAAATCCTTTTCTTCGTTTCTGATAATTACATATAAATCTTCAAGCTTTTTTTCTTCATCCTTATAATAAGAAGCCTTGTAAATTACCTGCGAGCCCCTGGACTGAACTACAACATTATGATTATTATTTGTTTCCTGCTTATTCAAAATTGAATTCTGAAGCTTTGTCTTTTGTTCAAGCGTTGGAACTACTACTCTGTCTTCAAAAAAGAACATTGAAAAACAGCAGATAATCGAAAAAATAAAAACCGGAAGAACAAATCTTATTAAAGAAATTCCCGAAGCAAAAAGCGCTTCCATTTCGTTATGTGCATATAAATCACTTAAAACATAGGTTACTGTAAAAAGAAAACCTATTGGAGCTGCATACCAGATTGTTTTTGGCGCATATAAAAGCATTACCTTAAGAACAGAAGCCAAGGAAGCATTGCATTCTATATAGCGTGTAATGTTCATAAATAAATCAATAAGATTTAAGATTAAGGCTACCATAAAAAGGCTGATGAAAAAGAACGGAATTATTTTTTTTAGGATATAGATTACTAACTTCATTTATTTCTTCACCAGAATTACACCAAGGATTAATGCAGCAAGTGCAATCACAATATCAGAGGCCCAGATACACCAGAAGGCATTATACTGATTATGAACAACTAAAAGCTGCCCCGTAATCTGCATGGCCCAGTATAATACACAGATTATAACGCCTGTAAAAAGGCCCATTGTAAGACCGTTATGCTTTCCGAATAAAAAGGCAATTGAAAAAGCAAGAAAGGCAAAGAGTACCGAAACAAAAGGAAGAGAGATTTTTTTATAAAGCTCCATGGACCACTGGTTCACAGTCTGGTCGTCTGCCAGATTCTGTTTTTTCATTTTGTTGATTTCTTTTTTTAAATCAAAGTAAGTATATGTGGAGGCCGTCTGACTCACCCTTCCCAAAAAGTCCGTATCAAAAATATTTAAAAGAATGCTCTGGGATTCAAGGACGTCGTAATCAGTCTTGTTGCTTTTTACAGAAAGCATTACTGCATCAGACATATCAAGCTGTAAAACAACTCCATCTTTTTTAGAATCCTTGAGTGTAGAATTTTTTGCAACAATGATTGATTTTGAATCTGTGTTGTCAGAATTAAAAAAGATTACATCAGAAACATTATTTCCTTCTACATCCCCGATTATGACCGTAGACTGCCCGAGCTTTTTAATACTGTTAGGCTCAAGAACAATTGTAGGCGTAGAGCGCGAAATTTTTGAAAGAAGCTGCCTGTATTTTACATTCGACAAAACCTGAAGATAATCGTTTACAAAAAAAGAAACAACAAAGATTAAAATACCAAGTGTAACTACAGGAATAAAAATGTACTTATAGCCAAAGCCCGAAGCTCGGATAATAAGGATTTCATTATCGCTCATCATTCTTCCAAGGCACATTAAAAAACCGATGAGAGTTGCAAATGGTGTGGACTGTGCAACAATAGAAGGAATACTGTAGAGCATTACAAGCATTACATCATTAATCGGGGCGTGCTTTTTAAGAAGGTCTTCTCCGATTAAAAGGATGTTGTTTACAAAAAAGATTACGAATAAAAAAAGAAAGGCGATTATAAAATAATTAAAAAGCTCTTTAAAAATATATTTTAAAAGGATGTGGTTTCCAAGTTCCTTTGGAAGAGATTTCTTTTTAATTAAGCTTTGAATCTTTACAACAACAGATTCTTTAAACGCCCGTAGATCCAAATCCGCCTTCCCCTCTTTCTGTTTTAGAAAGACTTTCTGCAGCGCTGAATTCCGCCTGAACTACAGAAGAAATAATAATCTGTGCAATACGGTCGCCGTTATTAATGGTAAAATCCTGCTCACCAAAATTGATTAAAAGAATTTTTAATTCACCGCGGTAATCGCTGTCTATGGTTCCCGGAGAATTGAGTACTGTAATTCCGTTTTTAAAAGCAAGCCCCGAACGTGGACGCACCTGAATTTCATAGCCCATAGGAATTTCATAAAAAACTCCGGTTGGAATCATTGCAAATTTTCCGCTTTTAATTGTTACAGAACCCTGAGGAAGATATGCATAAACATCGGCACCAGCAGCTCCGGCCGTTTTATATTCTGGTATTACCGCTCCGTTAGAAGCAGTATATTTAACTTCAATTTTATCCATATTATTATTTTAATACAAAATTCAGAGAATTTAAATCACACAAAGTCTATTTCCAGGTTTCGTGACCGTCGCCGGTAATAGGAATCTGGTCTCCAAGGTAAGTTGGTTTTACGTGGAAAAGAACATCAAAAAAGGCTTTAATGCGGGCAAAATATTCGCGAACATTCCAGCTTAAGATTGTCTTTTTTCTGAAGGTTGTAATTTCAGGAGAGATGTAGCCAACGGCATCAAGACCAAGCTTTCTTGCAATATAAACAGCCCTGTAAATGTGGAATTTCTGGGTAACAATGCAGCAGTCTGTAACGCAGAAAACATCGCGCGCACGGTACATTGTTTCGTAGGTGGAAAAGCCTGCGTGGTCCATAAAGATTTTATCTTCTTCTACAGTGTGCATCTGGAGGATGTATTTTCTTGCGGTGTTTACTTCGTCGTAATCTGTTTTTCCGTGATCGCCTGAGATCATAAATTTGATTACGGTGCCCTTGTCTAAAAGATTCATTCCGGCTTCTATTCTGTCGCGCAGAACGTGAGAAACAGAACGGTTATTTACAACGGCAGCACCGGGAACAATAACGGCATATTTTTCGGGAACGTCTTTAATGTCTGTAAAGATGTATTTTTTAGAAAATCCGATTATATATAAATTGATTGATAAGGAAAAAAGGAAAAAGATGAGCCCCAAAATGAAAAGGATTTTAAATAATTTTTTGAAAAACTTTTTTGCGCTCATTAAGATTATTTAATTCCTCCCGCTAAAAGTATATAACATTTTGAACATATTCTTCAATAATGCCTGCATATAAAATCAAAAAAGCGTGCCAAGGGTTTCAAAAAAAATGTTTTTTAAAAAATTTCCTTTTTAGCAAAAGCGATTTATAATATTTGTAATATGATATCTAAGGAAAAGATTAAGAAGTTTTTTGGGGTAGGAAAACATTCTGATTATATCAAGAAGTTTTTTGATGAGGCAAACATCAAATCCAGCATTTATGTTACTTCTGTTATCATTCTTCTTGAATTGTTTATGATTGGAAGCGTTGTTTCGCGCCAGTTTTCTC
>JAGCUI010000055.1 GCA_017962965.1 Treponema sp.
TGATGAAGTACGCAAAGTTACTGCATCTGGCAAATCAATCCTCTTCGTAGGAACTAAAAAACAGGCTCAGCAGGCAGTTCAGAAAGAAGCAGAACGCTGCGGCATGTTCTATGTAAACAACCGCTGGCTTGGTGGTATGCTTACAAACTTCTCTACAATCAAAAAATCACTTCAGCGCCTCAAGAAAATCGAAAAGATGGAAATTGATGGCACATTCGAAAATCTTACAAAGAAAGAAGTTTCTGCTCTCCAGAAGGAAAAGGCAAAGCTCGAAAAGAACCTTGGTGGTATTAAAGAAATGAAAGAACTCCCGGGAGCTCTCTTTGTTATCGACACACACAAGGAACAGATTGCTGTTGCAGAAGCACGCAGAATGGGTATCCCAATCATCGCTGTTGTAGATACAAACTGTAACCCAGAAGGAATTGACTACCCTATTCCAGGAAACGACGATGCTATCCGCGCAATCTCTTTGTTCACATCAATCATTGCAAATGCAGTAATTGAATCAGACAATGAAGCTGGACTTAAGATTCTCGAAAATCTTAATGACGATGAAGAAATCACTACAGACGCAGCAGTTAAGAATGAAGACGAAGAAATCGTTGACTATTCTAACTATCAGCCAACAGAACAGAAAGAAGAAGATGTTGAAGCTGACGAAAAAGAAAGTCTCGTAGACGAAGATAAAATTTATAAGGACTAATTTATGGCAATCACAGCACAGGATGTAAAAGCCCTCCGTGAAAAAACAGGGGCTGGAATGATGGAATGTAAAAAAGCCCTTACAGAATGTAACGGTGACATTTCAGAAGCAGAAAAATATCTTAAAGAAAAGGGACTTGCAGCTGTAGCAAAACGTGCAGAACGCGCTACATCTGAAGGTCGTTTGTTTGTTCGCCAGGAAGGTAACAAAATCGCTTTAGTTGAACTTACTTGTGAAACAGACTTCGTTGCTAACAATGCTGATTTTATTGCTGCCGGTGAAAAAATGCTCGATGTAACTCTTGCTAACGGTTACACAAAAGTTGAAGCTGAACACGAAACAATCCTTGAACCATTAAAGGTTTCAATCCGCGAAAACATGAAAGTAGCAAAGGTTGAAATCGTAGAAATCCCAGCTGATTCTATCGGTTCATTCTATGTTCACTCAGACAAGAAAACTGGAGCTATTGTTGTAATTAAAGGTTCTACAGCAGAAGCTGTTAAAACTTTTGCTTATGACTGCTGTCTCCACATTGCAGCATTCACACCTGCATACACATCTAAGAAAGATGTTCCAGAAAGCTACATTGCTGATCAGAAGGAAATCTTTAAAGCTCAGATGGATCAGGATGAAAAAATGGCTTCTAAACCAGATAACGTTAAGGAAGGAATTTTACAGGGTAAAGTTAACAAGCACCTTGCAGAAATCTGTTTTGAAGACCAGATGTTCGTAAAAGACGACAAGAAAACAGTTACAGCTAAGCTCGCCGAAGTTGGAAAAGAAGTAGGCGCTACATTAAGCTTTGTAACAGCAAAATTGTACGTTTTAGGCAAATAATGTAAAAACCGACACGCAGTGCGGTTTTTACCGGCGTTTTTCGTGCCGACAAAATGTGCGGTACAAAAACGCCCTCAAAAACATTTATACTGACACTTCGTGCAGTATAAATGTTTTATCAAAAAATAAATTAGGAGTTTTAAATGGCAGAAATTGAAGAAAGAATGGAAAAAACAATCACTTCTTTAAAAGATTCTTTTAATACTATTAGAACTGGACGTGCTAATGCAGCGATTTTTGATAAGGTACGTGTGGATTATTATGGAACAAAATCTCCATTGAATCAGGTTGCTACAATTGCAATTCCTGAAGCTCGTTCTGTTATCATCACTCCTTTTGACAAATCACTTATTGGAGAGATTGAAAAAGCAATTCAGGCTTCGGACCTTGGATTAAATCCTTCTAACGACGGAAAGGTTATCCGTGTTTCTATTCCGGCTTTAACTGCAGAAAGAAGACAGGAACTTGTAAAACAGGCTAAATCAACAGCTGAAAATTCAAGAACTGCAATCCGAAACATCCGCCGCGACGGAAACGATGAATTAAAGAAACAGCAGAAAAACGGTGAACTTACAGAAGACGGTCTTAAAACAGAAACAGACAAGCTTCAGAAGCTCACAGATAAATATATTGACGAAATCAACAAGATTTACGACGCAAAAGAAAAGGACATTTTGCAGAACTAATGTCTATTAATAAAGAAAATCTTCCCTTACATGTTGCCATTACAATGGACGGTAACGGAAGATGGGCTCAGCAGAAAAATCAACCTCGCACAAACGGTCATAACGAAGGACTTAAAGTTGCAAAAAGAATTGTAAAAGCAGCGGCCGATGCGGGAATTAAACACCTTACCCTGTACGTTTTTTCTACAGAAAACTGGAAGCGTGCACAGTCGGAAGTTGGTTTTTTGATGAACCTCATTCATACACACCTTATGGGTGAATTGAATTTTTATAAAGAAAACGGAATTAAAATAAATCACATCGGGAATATTAACGACATTCCTAAAAACATCCAGAACGACATTAAAGAAGCGATGGATGACACAAAAGATTTTACCGGCATGACATTGAATCTTGCAATAAACTACGGCGGAAGAGATGAGCTTATCCGCGGGTTTAAAAAGATGATGAACGATAAAATCAAACCGGAAGAAATTACAGAACAAACAGTTTCTTCTTACCTTGATATGCCCCAAAGCCCTGATGTAGATTTACTTATAAGAACCGGCGGAGAAAAAAGACTGAGTAATTATCTTTTATGGCACATTCCTTATGCCGAACAGATTTACACAGATACACTCTGGCCGGATTATACAGAAGAAGAGTTTTATCAGGATATTCAAGAGTTTCAGAAAAGAAACAGAAGATTTGGTGCAGAAAAAGCAAAAAAGTAGTACAATATAGAGGTAGCGTATGTCATCAACAGTAAAACGATTATTAACATTCTTTATTGGTATTCCTCTGGTTTTAACTTTAGCATTTATACCTTTGTATAATCATCTTTTTTTGAATGTACTGATTCTTGCTTTTATTTTTGTTTCAGCATGCGAATTTTATAACATCTGCTCTAAACAGGCAGACCTTCCTCCAAAAGCTTTAGTTGTTGCCATTGCTTTGATTATCCCTATTGCAACTTATGTATTCAGTCTTTTTGGAATTAATCAGGATTTTGTACTCTGGATTTTAATTATTGAAGTAATCTTTTTTATGGGCGCTGAATGCTTTACAGCAAAAACCTTTGAAAACTCACTCAAAAAAATAGGATTTACAACACTTCATTTATTCTATACAAGTTATCTTTTTTCTTTCTTAATAAGAATTACAACTTTGCCTGTGCTCACAAATTACTTCCTCGGACTTTTCTTTATCCAGGTTTTCCTTTGTGATTCATGTGCATGGTTCTTTGGAGTTTTATTTGGAAAGAATAACCGCGGAATTATAGCAGCAAGCCCTAACAAGAGCATTATTGGTTTTGCAGGCGGAATCTTTGGTTCAGTTTTATTCTCTGTAATCTTTAAGCTCATCTTTGCAGATATATTAACATTCCCAATGTGGAAGGTTGTTGTTCTTGCTTTAATCACTTCTCTTACTACAATTGTTGGAGATTTAATTGAATCAGTTTTCAAACGCTCAAGTGAATTTAAAGACAGCGGAAATTTTGTTCCTGGACGTGGTGGAGCATTAGACTCAGTTGACTCTATCATTATTTCAGCTCCAGTATTTATTATTGCAATTACACTTTTACAATTGATTTAATAAGAGTCTCATGAAAAGAGTTTTAGTTTTAGGATGTACCGGCTCCATTGGTACTAACGCAATCAATATCATCGAAAATATGAGTGCCGATTTTACTTTGTGCGGCATTCAGGCTTATTCAAACAAACAAAAATTAGACGAATTAAGTAAAAAATATAACTGCCCTAGCCTTTTAACAAAGGATGATAATTCGGCCCAGGCGTTTCAGAATCTTATAGAAAAATCTAAGCCAGACATTATTGTAAATGGAATTGCGGGTGCTGCAGGACTTTTACCTTCTAAAATCGCACTGGAAAATAAAATCAATCTTGCTTTAGCAAATAAAGAAACAATTGTAATGGCAGGCTCTCTTATTAAAAAGCTTGCAAAAGATAAAGGTGCAAAAATTATTCCGGTTGATTCAGAGCATTCAGCAATTTTTAATCTGGTAGAAAAAATCGGAAAAGAAAATATTTCTAAAATAGTAATTACAGCAAGCGGCGGACCATTTAGAAATCTTTCTAAAGAAGAGCTTAGTAAGGTAACAGTTGAACAGGCTTTAAATCATCCTACCTGGAACATGGGAAAGAAAATCACCATAGACTCTTCTACCCTTGCAAACAAAGGTCTTGAAGTAATTGAGGCTGCTTATTTATTCGACGTAAAGGCAGAACAGATTCAGGTTGTAGTTCATCCGCAGAGCCTCATTCATTCTCTTGTGCGCACAAACGACGGCATGCTTTACGGACAGATTTCTGATCCTGATATGAAACATCCGATTTTTGGTGCACTCACATGGCCAGAGAATAAACAGACTTACCTTGAACCATTCGAGCTTTTTGACAAGGAAATGACTTTTTATAAACCACGCATGGACGACTTCCCTCTTTTACAGTATGCATTCGACTGTGTAAAAAACGGCCCAGTTTATCCGATTGTATTTAATGCCGCAAATGAAGTTGCAGTTCATGCATTCTTAGACAAAAAAATTAATTATCTTAGTATTGCGCGCATTGTAAAAACAGTGCTGGATAAATCCTGGGAAAATAAAATAAATTCTTTTGATGATGTTTTTGAAACTGATTTACAGGCCAGAAAATATGCCGGAGAGTTAATATGAGCTGGATATACGGATTACTTTGCTTAATATTTTTAATTTTATTTCATGAATTCGGACACTTTGTTGCAGCCAAAATCTTTGGTGTAAAAGTAGAATCTTTTTCCATTGGTATGGGCCCGGTTCTTCTTCATAAAAAATTTGGTGACACAGATTTTAGACTTTCGCTTTTGCCTTTGGGCGGTTACTGCGGAATGAAGGGAGAAAAGGATTTTCAGAAGGCAGTTGAATCAGGACTTACAGAGATTGTAGCTGATAAGGATTCTTTCTACGGTGTTCATCCTGCCAAAAGGGCGCTCATTGGATTTGCAGGACCATTTTTTAATTTTATTTTTGCTGTAATCGGCTATGCAATTATCAACATGATCGGCTACACATACACAACAGCAAGCAATAAAATCATCCTTCCTACAGAGGCTGAATCAAAATATACTTATGCACGCGACGCAGGTCTTTTAACCGGAGATAAGATTTTAAGCATCAACGGAAATAAAACCGAATACTGGGACGACATTACTCAGAACATCATAATCCGCCCGGACGAAGACATTGTGATTGTAGTAGAAAGAGACGGAAAAGAGCTTACTTATAATGCACACACAGGGCTTGATAAATCACAGGGTATTGGTGTTTTAGGAATTAAAGCAGATTCTCAAAATTTGATAAAAAGAGATTCACCAAAATACAGCTTTTTCCCGGCCTTTGGACACGGATTTTTAGATACAATCAACACAATAAAAATAACCTTTAAAAGCCTTGGTGTTTTATTTAAAGGAGTAGAAATTAAAAATACGGTTTCCGGAATCGGGCGAGTTACGGATATGCTTGGTACCAGCGTGTCTTCGGGCTTTAAGCATGATGTAAAAACCGGCTTTATTGCTATGTTTGATTTAATGGCAATAATCAGTGTGTCTTTGGCAGTTATGAATCTTTTACCGATTCCGGTTTTAGACGGTGGCTTAATTTTGATTGCTGTTATAGAATGTATAATACGCAGAAAAATTAAACCAAAGGTTCAATATTATATTCAATTTATTGGAATTGCCTTTATAGCACTTTGTCTTGTACTGGCAATTTATGGCGATATATCTTATTTTACAAACAGAGGTAAATAAATTATGAAAAAAGCTTTATCAGTCTTATTCTCATTTTTATTGATTGCAGGAAGTGTTTTTGCACAGTCGCACATTACAAGCCAGGGACATAATTCAAGTGTAACTGCCCTTGCCTATGCAAATCTTTCTAAGGAACCGGGCGCTTTTTATACTGCCGGTGAAGACGGATGCATTATCAAATGGACAGAAGAAGGAAAAGGGGAACATTACCAGGTTTCCGAAGTTGCAATCAGATTGATGGCAGTAAGTCCGGACGGAAACAGCGTTGCAATTTATGAAACAAACGGAAGCTCAATCAACAGAGTTTCTGTATGGGACTGGAAGACTTTAAAAAGAAAATATACAAAGGAATTTCCTGATACAATCAACTCATTAAAATATTCTGCAAAGGGAAATTATCTTATTGTTGGAACCTCTGCTATGTCTGGAGTACAGTTTCTTAAGGCAGGAAGCGGTGCTCTTGAAAACGGAAAATTAAAACAGGCTGCAAACATCGTAAGCTACATTTATACAAGTGATTCAGAAAAAACTGCAGTATTCTACTCTGCTTCAGGAAGCTTTACATATTACAACCTCCAGAACGGAACATTAAAACAAAAATACAATATTGATTCAGGCTTGAGCCAGGCAGTTTTATTTAATGATGCAAAGATTTTAGCAGGTATTCACGGAAGCGAAATCTATCTTGTAAACGCAATCAAAGGAAAAACAATCGGAACCTACCCTGCTTCTGCACCAATCATAGTTTCTTCGGAAAAAGAAAACAAGCTTTATTATCTTGTAAGAGAATCAAACACATATAATCTTTATACACTCAATCCTTCTGAAACTCTTGATACAGCAAAGAAAATCAAGGAATGCGATTTTACAATTCCTTCAAGCTACGGAATGATTGTTACAGGCTTTAAAAAAGACAACGAATTATACCTTGGAACAAGATCGGGCCAGGTAATTACTTATACAATCGGTGCCGGAGAAAAGGCAAAAACTTATTCTCAGAATGATTACAAGGTTGTTCTGGATGCAAAAAAAGTTCCTGGTGAAAACGCATTCTACATCCTTACAGAAAACGCACTTTATAAAACCTCTTTCGAAAATCAGGAAGCAGAAAAAATTATTTCTACAAGCGGACAGAGAGACTTTTATATCCACGAAGATAAAATCATTCTTTATTCAAATAACTCTATGAGCGGCGTTAGCATTGTAGATTTAAAAACTAAAAAGGCAGAGCTTTTATTCAATCCAAAGTTCCAGCTCAAAAGATTAAAGTACTATAACGACGGAAATAAAAAATATCTTGTAGAAGTTGAAAATAACGGAAGCATTTATCTTTACGACCTTGCAGCTAAAAACCTTAAACAGATTTACACAGGAAACGGAATCCAGGATGCTATTATGGGTAACGACGGCTTTATCTATGTTTCAAAATCATCTGCTATCTTCCCAAATACTCCGCTTTTAAAAGTAAACATCAAGACTTACGAAACTGTTCCTGTTCAGATTAAGGGAAACATTGCCTTCAGCCTTGAAAAGAGCACAGACGGAAATACAATCTACGGAATTATTTTGCACGATGATCCAAACGACAAAAATACATACGTTTTTGCTTACAACACAGAAAAGAATAAATATCAGGAAGTTTTAAAATTCAACTCAGAGGATTCTGATGCATTCATGCTTTTTGATGACACAACATTGTTTACAAACATCGGAAGAAACTTCATCTACAGCTACAACACAAAGGGCAATAAAAAGATGAATTTCAACCGCTCGGCAAGTATTCCTCTTAAGGTGAGCCAGAACGGGGACTATGTTGTAATTATCAATACAAACGGAAGTATTTCGTGGGCAAAGAGCAACAGTAACGCAATTATTGCAGACTGGTACCTCCGCTCAAATGATGAATGGGAAATCCTTTCTAAGAAAAAATAAAAATATTCGGAAATTCTAAATCTATTTCCAGTCGGCAGTGTTTATTCCGCAGCCACGCATTAAGGCTTCGGAGTAAACGCTCACATAATTTAGTGCCGATGTATCCCAGCTGAAATTCTTTTGCATTCCCTTTTTCTGCATCTTAAGGATGTGTTGCTTTTTATTGTAATAAGCGTATACAGCCCAGCCTACAGTGTCGTAAATAGCGCCAGGAGTTAATGAATCAAAGAGGAAGCCTGTTCCATCTCCTGTTTCTTCGTTGTACTGTTCTACTGTGTCTGCAAGCCCGCCTGTGCGTCTTACAATCGGAAGGGTTCCGTAAAGCATGGAATACATCTGGTTTAAGCCGCAAGGTTCATAACGGCTAGGCATTAAAAAGAAATCGCTTCCGGCTTCTATTAAGTGGCTCAAGCTTTCGTCGTAGCCGATGTATGCCTTTAAGTTCGGAAGCTTTGCTTCGAGGGCACGAATTTCGTCTTCGCACCATTTTTCACCGCTTCCCAAAATTGCAAACTGAAGGTTCATATTTGTACACATGCTGTAAATGCTTCCGTAAGTCGGGGCAAATACTTCTGCAATACCCTTCTGGTCTGCAAGGCGTGTTACAATTCCGATTAAAGGAACTTTAGGATCTAATTTAAGACCCATCTTTTTTTGAAGCACAGCCTTACATTTAGCTTTTCCTTCCAAGTCTTTATAAGTAAAGTTTGCAGGTAAAAGCCTGTCTGTTCCTGGATTCCAGGTTTCCAAGTCGCAGCCGTTTAATACACCGCGAACAACGTCCTTTCTAACGCGCAAAAGTCCGTCTAAGCCAAAGCCGCCTTCTACGCTCTGCATCTCTCCGGCATAAGTTGGAGAAACAGTTGTAATCATATCGGCACAGGAAATTCCTGCCTGTAAAAGATTGATGGCACCGTGATGTTCTAAGCCTCCGCCATAGTAGAGATTCCAGTCCAAGCCCAAAGCCGGAAAGTTATCCTTACCGTAAACACCCTGGTAACCAAGGTTATGAATTGTTAAAACTGAAGCTGTATGTGCAAAGTATCCGTTACGGCAAACGCATTTTAACAGAACAGGTACTAAGCCGCAGAACCAGTCGTGAGCATGCATAATATCAGGGTACCAGCCCAAAAGACGGCACAACTGGAATGCACCGTGGCACAAAACTGCAGAACGGTATGGATTATCGTGGAAGTCCGGCTCCTGTTTGGTTCCGTAAATTCCATCTCTTCCAAAGCTCTGCTCGTGGTCTATAAAATAAACCGGCACCTTTGATTTAGGAAGGGTTGATTCATATACTTTTACCCAGGTTTCAATCTGCCCTGCTGCAACTGCTAAAGGTGCTTCAATAGGCTTAAGTTTACTTCGGTCTATTTTGTAGTAACGAGGCATAACAATTCTTACATCATGTCCCTGCTTACTCAAATTAAGGGCAAGGGCACTAACTGCATCAGCTAATCCGCCGGTTTTTGCAAAAGGAACAGTCTCCGAAGTTACCATCAAAATTTTCATATGAATCTCCTTTTTTGCTTAATTATTCATGCATTGCTTTATAAAAGGCTTCTTTTGAATTTAAGATTGTGCTTTCTGCAACACAGTATGCAATTCTAAACCAGCCTTTTCCGCCAAATCCGCTGCCAGGTGCACAAAGGATGTTGTATTTTTTAAGATGATTAATAAATGCCATATCATCGTCATCCCAGCCTTCCGGAACCTTTACAAATAAATAAAAGGCACCTTCTGGAACTGAATATTTTAATCCGGCATAATCCATTACTTCACAAATTTCTTTACATCGTTTTTCATATAAAGAAAAATCACATTCAGCGTCCCAGGATTTTGTAATAACCTTCTGGAAAAAGGCTGGTGCGTTTACATAGCCCAAAATACGGGTTGCAAAAATACATGCTGCAACTAAATCCTTGGCCTCTTTACATGCCGGGTTTACACACACATAACCGATTCTTTCGCCTGGAAGACTTAAGTTTTTGGCAAAGGAAGTAACAACAACAGCATTTTCGTATTTTGCAAAAACACCTGCTACTTTTTTTCCGCCGTATGTAATTGCACGATATGGTTCGTCGCAGATGATGTATGGATATCTTCCGGTCTTTTTTCCGTGTTCGTTTAAGACTTCTACAAGGCTCAAAATTTCAGCATCTGTATAAATGCGGCCTGTAGGATTATTCGGAGAGTTGATTAAAACTGCTGCTGTATGTTCGTTTAAGGCAGCTTTAATAGTGCCGGCATCAAGGCCAAAATCTTCTTTTGTTTTTACACGGACAATTTCTCCACCGTGATTATGTATGTAATGATCGTATTCTGTAAAATATGGGCAAGGAACAATAACTTCGTCTCCATCGTTGAGCAAAGCCTTCATTGTTACGTTTAAAGCCCCTGCAGCTCCTACTGCCATGATAATATTTTCAAAAGGGATTTCTACACCCTGCTCCAAGGATGTTTTTTTAGCCATAGCCTTTCTTGTTTCAGGGTAACCTGCATTAGGCATATAACCGTGGCACAAATGAGATTCTTCTGCAGTCACTTCTTTAATTGCATTTATAACCTTTGCCGGAGGGTCCAAATCAGGATTTCCGAGACTAAAATCATATACTTTATCTGCGCCGTATTTTGCTTTTAAAACGGCTCCCTCTTCAAACATCTTACGGATAACACCGCTCGAAGGACTTTCTACCAATTGTTTAACTTTCTGTGAAATCATAGTACTTAAATTATATAAGAAAAACCTTAAATTTCAAAGTGTAACTTTAAAACAAAACCTGATTTTTTCTTTATATAGCGGCAAGATAATTGCAACTAAAATTAAATTAAACTATACTAGAAGAGGTATGAAAATGAAACGTACAACAAAATTTATCTGGATTTTTACACTTTTAACTCTCTGTATTACAAGCCTTTTTGCAGATACCTTTAATTCAAAACTAACTGCACAGGAAAAGGCTAAGCTCGATAAGGGCGAAGTTTTAATTAAAAATATTGATTACCAGAAAAACATGTGCCTTAATCCTGACGAAAATGCCGTATGCAAGAAAATCGTAAACGAGGTGAAAAACCTTAATCCTAAATATCTTGCAGAAATCATCCAGAAAAAGGATTACAAGGGCAACGAAAAATTACCTGAAAAAATCGAAAAGCTTTTAAAAAATATCCCTGACTATGCAGGAATTCCATACTATTCAGAACGCCACAAAAGATATTTTGATTTATATTCTTCTGCAAAAATTGTAAGCGAAACAACAAACGGAAACATCACTACTATCAAGGCTGAGCTTGATATGGAACCGTTCGGCATTGTTAAAGAAGATATTACAATCGAAAAGCACGACGACTATCTTTTGTACACAGCCGTAAACACAAACGACTTAAAGTACGAAGGCTTTACATGTGTTGGTAAGGGTAAGCTCAAGATTTATATCTATATGTACAAAAAAGATGATAAATGGATTATCTACGGAATCGGCGGAGTAAATGCTCCACACTTCCCTTTCCTTACAGACAGAATCAGAACCTCATTTATTAACAGAATCAAAACCTTCTGTAATTTCATCTTTACAAAATTATAATTACTGGAGAAATTAATGTTTACAGATATAGTGATTTTAGCCGGAGGATTTGGCGAACGCTTATGGCCGGCATCTAAAGCTGATTTTCCAAAACAATTTATGGCTTTGGACGGAGGTATTTCATTTTTACAGCATTCAATTTTAAGAAGCCTTGCATTAAATCCAAAGGGTAAAATCATTATTGCAACAAGACTCGGTCTGGAACAGCAGATAGCAGCACAGGCAGAAGCATTAACACAAACTGTAAGCGCAGAACAGGCTCAGAAAATTAAAAACGATTTGCTCATTATTGCAGAGCCTTTTCCAAAACACACAACAGCTCCAATTCTCCTCTGCTCTATTTTATTAAAAAAGATGACTCCGGAAATGGATCATTCAATGCTTGTTTTAACCAGCGACCATATAATTGAGCCAATCAGCGCTTTTAAAAATGATGCAAAAAAAGCATTTGATTCAGCTCAGAAAAATCACATTGTAACATTCGGTATTCAGCCTTATGAACCTTCTGTGGGTTACGGCTACATTATTACAGGTGATGAAGAAGAAAATAATCCTGGTGTATTTAAGATTAATAAGTTTACAGAAAAGCCGGATCAAAAGACAGCAGAAAAATATATTGCAAGCGGCAACTGCAGATGGAACAGCGGAATGTTTGCCTTTAACTGCGCCTTCTTTGAATCAGAGTTGAATAAGCTCACTCCGGAAATTTCTACCTGCTTTGAAGAATTAAAAAACTCTGATTTACCACAGATTCAGAAAATCGGCACAATAGATTTTATTGGTCCTTATGAACAGATGACAAAGGCTTACGAAAAAACTCCTGCTATTGCCATAGATAAATCACTTGCAGAAAAAACACAGAATGCTTATGCCGTTCTTGCTTCGTTCAACTGGGATGATGTAGGAAGCTGGGATAGTTTTGAAAAACACTGCAAGGAAAAAGACAACAATACAATCACAGTTGAATCAAACGACTGTTTTGTTTATTCTGATATACCCGTTGCTTTATGCGGCGTAAATGATATCACCGTTGTAATTAAAAACGGAAAAGCTTTAATTATGAGAAAAGGCTGCAGTAATCTTGTAAGACAGGCTGCACAAAACGATAAAAACTAAATACTGAACAACATGAGGGGAAAAAATGATTTGGTTAATAGGTTCTAAAGGAATGCTTGGAAGTGAGGTTGCAAGACAGCTTACACAGAACAAGTTTGAATTTACAGGTACAGATAAAGAAGTTGACATTACAAATCCGGATGCTTTGGAATCTTACGAAAAATCAATTATCACAAGCTTTTACGATTTAGACAAAAATATTCCCGAAGATAAAAAGAAAATCAATTGGATTATAAACTGCTCTGCATATACAAATGTAGACAAGGCAGAAGATGAACCTGAATTGGCACAAAAGCTGAATGCAGAAGGTGTTTTGAATATTGCCCGCCTTGCAAGAAAGATTGGTGCTAAATTAATTCATATTTCTACAGATTATGTATTTAACGGAGAAGCCACAACACCGTACACAGAAGACATGGCAAAGCAGGCCACAGGAGTTTACGGACGCACAAAGGCAGAAGGCGAAGATTATATTGAAAAAGAAATGGTTCAGTATTATATCCTGCGTACTGCATGGCTTTACGGCTTTGACGGCAAAAACTTTGTTTACACAATAACAAGAGCAATGAACGAACACGACGGAATCAAGGTTGTAAATGATCAGTTTGGTACTCCAACCTGTGCCGTAGACCTTGCAAAAGCCATAATCACCGTAATCAAAAAGAATGAAAACGCAAAAGACATCATAAGCACCCCAACCTACGGAATCTACCACTTTACAGACGAAGGCCAGACCAGCTGGTACGACTTTGCCACAGAGATTTACAAATACGGCAAAAAGTTTAAACGCATCACAAGTCCATGCGAAATAACTCCATGCACCAGCGCCGAATACCCAAGCAAAGTAAAACGCCCTGCCTACTCCGTCTTAAGCAAAGAAAAAATCAAACAGGAATTCGGCCTCAAAATCCCATCCTGGCAAAAAAGCCTGAAACAGTTCATGAAGGATAAAAGGTTTCTGGTAAAATAGAAAAAAACACAAAAGTCTGTTATAATATTATTTATGAGCGATATGATTTACACCCTCATAAATAAAGAAACTCCTCTCTGTGATTTTATAATAGAAGGCGAAGGCGAACTTGAGCTTTGCAAAATTATAAAAGAATATGCTCCCCTTCCTTTCTGGTGTACGCCTTTATCTGCATGGGTAGATAACAGAAGTTCAGCAAAACACCGTCAGCACGTAAATAAAATTCTCGAAATGTGTGGAGGTAAGACAAAAAGCGGTTTTATAGCACTTACACATTGTCTTTCTTTAACAGATACTTTATGGGTTAAATCGAATAAAGAAAATGTTACCTGGCAAAAACTTAATCTTTACGAAAATAAATTTGACGAAGTAATCTCTAAACTTTCTTTTGACGGAAATGGTCTTTTTGGAATACAGATGTCTACAACATCGCCAGAGCTTACTACAGATGGTGCTTATGATAAATGCTGGCTGAACGAAAAAGATGGTATTCATTTAATAAAAACAGGAAGTGATAGAGCCAGAAATACAGGGCTCGAACCATATGGAGAAGTTTTAGCAAGTCAGGTATTCGAAAAAATCTGTAAGTCTTCTGTAAAATACCGGTTAAGAAAATATGATGGAAAAGTTGTATCAGATTGTAAGATGTTTACTTCTGTTGACTATGGATATAAACCAGTGAGTATATTTATAAAACCTGGAATAAAATATGGTCTTGGAGAAACTTTAGAAATCTACAAAGAATTCAACAGCGAAGATGCATTCCGCAGAATGATTGTAGCAGACTGCATTACATTAAATCAGGACAGGCATTTTGGCAATTTCGGTTTTCTTGTAAACAATCAGACTTTTGAGCGAACAGTATTAAATCCATGTTTTGATTTTAATATGTCATTCATACCTTTTGCAGAAGAAGGTTTTGATTACGGCACCGATAAAGACGGTAAAAAGCTTGATTTTGACGAATATCTAATCAACAGACCGCCTGTAATTGGAAGTGATTACGTTGCCCCAGCCAGAGCCATCCTCACCCCCGAAATCAAAAAATGCATAGAAGAAATAAGGGAAACAAAACTCCAGATTGAATGCGACCAGAAATTCACCGAATCCCGCCTAGCCCTAATAAACCACATAAAAGACGTCCAGTGCGAAAGGATTCTTGGGTTTGACAGGGGATGGGGGATTTAAAAAATTAAGACTGATTTTATTCATCAAAAATTAATTTATAATCACTAACAGTTTTGTTTGTCCATTTTACAAAGATATCACCAAAGGTTGGAGTTAATTCAGAATCTATATACTGATTTAGGTTTGTACTTAACAATTGTCTACTACTAACAATTATATAAGGTGAAGATTGAGTGTCAATTTTGCAATTATCATCATTATAATCCTTATACATCGTAGTCCTATCATAACCTGGATAATAGTAATTATTCTTAAAATTTGAAGCATTATATTTACAATTAGTAATATAAAAAGTATAAGCACTACTATCATTATTGACTAATGTTTGTGCCGTCTGTAGTACACAATTCATTATTTTCATATTAGGAGGTTCGGGAAATTGAGAATTAATTATTCCACAATGCCCCATAGCTGTTGTTCCACCTTCTGTGTATAGTTGATTTATACAATTTAAGATTACAATAGAATAAGAATCATCCGCATCTGTAAAACCTGTATAATCTCCATAATAACCTACTATACCTCCGATTAATACCTGTGGAGAAGAATAGCCTCCTGAATTTGTTGATGGGGCCATATTTTGTTTATTAATACAGTTATATATATTTACATTTGAATTTAAAATATGACCAGCTATCCCTCCAAAAATTGATTGTGTAGTTATATGTGATGTAGTTTTTATTGCTCTCATATTATTAATACATTTATCTATTGTAATAGTAGAAAAATTATTTAAATAACCAACAATACCACCATAAATAAAAACCGAATTATTATCATTTCCGGTTTTTATTTCAATATTATTTTTACTTTTTACTTCACAATTTCTTATAACTACTGGCTCAGAAATAATAGGTGTATTATCACCTGGACCGAAAAAACGTTCAACTTGACCAACAATACCTCCAAAGTATAATCCCTTAACAGGATGATCTGAATAGGTTACGAAATCATTCACATTACATATACAATTCTGAATAGTTCCTTGTTTCATCATTCCGACAAGAACTCCACCAGTTAAATCTGTATCGTAAAAATATAAATCTGCATTAACAGTTAAATCATTTATGTTTAAATTTTTGGCATAACCAAATAAAGAAATGTTTTTACAATCATGAATTCCATAATAGGATGTATCATAAGTTATAGTATGATTATTACCGTTAAAGGTGAAACTGACAGTATTAGAAAATGTAGTTGCTATACCATAAAATTCATAATTATAATCTAAGAGTAAATCTTTCTTTAATTCGATTGTATTTCCTTGATTCCAGCCATCAATTGCTTCAAAATCTTTTTCATTTCTTATCCATATTGGGGTCGTTCCTAAAGAAGACGGCTCTGGTTCATCTGCTACCAATGCAGGAAAAACGATTGTTTTCGCTTCTTTTGGTGTATTATCTTCAGAGAAATGAATGCCATTAGTTGAATCATAAGACCATGGTTTTAACTCACAAAAACTTGAAGTAAAATTTGTTGCCGCATTATTTAATTCAACAAATTTATTTAAAGCAGCAGAAATTGTATATATTGGATATAAAGTTGAATTTTTTGCAAAATTTGTTCCTGAACCAGAATAAACATAAAACTGTATTCTATCTGTTGTATATCCCTCAAAAAGTAAATCACCTTCAAGATAATCGTCTTGTAATTGAGAAATATAACTTTCTGCTTCAGTGGTTGAAGAACTTACCAATTGCTCAGGAATTTGGGAATTAGTAAAACTTACACTATCAGCATAAGAATTAAAAGCATTTCCAGCACTACCAACTAAAAAACTTCCTTTATTACCTGTACCTGTAAATTTTGCACTTACATAGCAGTTATAAATTGTTTTGCCACTTAAGCTATATGCAATTCCTCCCGGATTAAGTCCTATACCGGAAGTATTATTATTTTGAATCTCTCCTTTGTAAAAACAATTAATTATTGAAATTTGAACTGCTCCATTTGTATAACCCAAAATACCTCCTAATGTACAATTACTTTCAGAACCATTAAGAGTAACAATTCCTTCATAAGAAGAATTTATAATGTAACTTGGATTAGTGGTATCAGTTACAGAGCCTATTAAACCACTCATATATTTTTTACCGGTTACCTGGCCATTCAAAACAGAACAATTAAGGACTTTAGAATTACTCATAGAATGAGCAAGTGCCGAACCACCTGTGACACCAGGAGTTATTGAGGTTGAATTAACAACAGGTGAATCCAATATTATATTTTTTAAGGTTGCTCCAGATATTGTTCCAAATAACGCTGCATGACTATCATCATTACTTAAGTTCAAATTCTTAATCTTATACCCCTGCCCGTCATAAATATCCTTGAAAAAACAAGAAATCCATGAAAAATCAGACGAAAGATCTATATTAGCTGTTTGTTTATAGATGTTATTTTTCGACGTAGAAGTGGAATCTGGATAAAAACTCAATAATTTTGAAAAATCTTTTGCTGTAGAAATTTGAATAAAACTTGTATCAGTATTAAGTCCTTCAGGACATTTGAGTAAATCATTTGCATTTGGTGTAAGTGTTATCTTTCCTTCAGAAGTAAAAAAATATTTGTTTAAAGAATCCTTTACTTTTATGAATTTATAAAGTGATGTATTTTCGGATAAGGTAAGATATTTTGTTAATTGATTTTTTGATGAAAAATCAATTGTACAATAACAATATCCATCGTCTGCAGCATTTGCTGTAAATGCTGTGTCATTGGTTTTAGTGGAATTAATTGTAATTGAAGGAGATCCATTATAATAAATATCATTATGTGAATCAGTTAATGTAGTATCTGTATTTTCTGTATTTAAAAAATAAACATTGTCATTTATGGTTATCGGATAACTTGTGTATATTGCATTTCCTTTTGAACCGTAATTTTCTTCAAAAAGAGTTGGATTTGTTGTTACATTGTTTAGTACTAACGACTTTGCATTTCCTTTTAAATAAATAGCTCCACCATAACCATTCGCAGTATTCTTTTTAAAAGTGCATCCGTTTATTATTAAATCTTTGTTACCATCTAATACAATAGCACCACCAGTTCCCTCATAATCTAGATTATTATGTGGGCCAGTTTTATTAGCTTGATTTGAAATAAAAGAACAATCATTAAGAGTTAACTGACAATAGGTGTAAATTGCTCCTCCATTTCCAAAGCTTGCTCCTATACATTTATTATTATTAAAAATACAATCAGTAATTTCACAGGAAACAATATTTCCACCTAACCATAAAGCCCCACCACTACTTTCTGCTTTATTTTCAATAAATTCACAATTAGAAATAGTCAAAGCCTGAACTGCATTTATATTAAAAGCACCACCTCCTTCATTTTCTTCTCCACCTTGTATTATTAAATTTTCAATATCTAATGTTAAATTTGAAGATGGTTCTACTTTAAAAAAAGTTTTTTGAGTTGTTGCAGAAGATGTCTTTGTAATAACTTTTTTCGAGCCGTCGGATGTGGTTATTTTTAATTTAAGATTTTTATTTGGTTTAATATCAACATAACCTCCACTTGTTGAAGGAGGATTAGAAGTAAATGTACAATCA
Organism: Treponema sp.; assembly: GCA_017962965.1. GTDB lineage: Bacteria > Spirochaetota > Spirochaetia > Treponematales > Treponemataceae > Treponema_D. The sequence goes on from JAGCUI010000055.1 coordinate 18,366, forward strand.
GATTTTAATCGAATTTCATACTGAGAACTTGCATCATTTACAGAGTTAATAATGTTTACAGCCTTCTGAATAGATGCCACGGGATCAAAAAATGTGCCGGTGCGGGTGGAATCGTCGGTTACGGAGCTGTCTACAAAATAGATTTTATTGGCATGTCTGTTCTGAATTAACTGTGAAGTTATCTTGACATTGCCGTTATCATCTAAAAAGTTTTCGTTATTATTATCAAAAGTAAGAGAATTGATTCCATATATAATAAACAACTTTTCCTCGATTGAATAAATAAGATTATTGTTTGTATCCTTAAAATAAATAATTAATGAATGTAAACCGGTAGTAAGGTCATTTGTTAATGATGTGCTATAACTCCCAGATGAAAAATCAATTGGTGACTCAGATGCAGTTTCACTACTATCTATAAGGATAGAATATTGTGTTATATTTGTTTCTTCAGAGATATTTAAATCAAAGCGTACAATTTGGTTCTCTCCAGTTCTAAGTGTACATGGAATTGAAAGATTTGTTGTATTATCTGTTCCAACGTTTACAGTTTTTTCTGCAGATAATGAATAATTAGTATTATTAAAATCTGTGGTTATAGAAGATGGCTCATCAAAATACATATGAATCTTAAATGTCCATGTATCTTTTGGTAATTCGACTGAATATGTGTAATTTGTTGAGTCTACTCCAACGCTGACAGTTTCAGTAGAAGCCTCAACAGTTCTTTCAGCCTGCATTAAAACAGTAATAGTTTTTCCATCTATCTTAGAAACAGCACGCGAATCTGTTTGCGCCTTATAAAAAAAAGATTCAAGCCCATGCTCGAAAGTTAAAGATCCGCTCACCTTTACAAGATTGCTGTCTGTTGTTGAATTATTCTCCGGCTCCGATAAAAAATTATGACACGAGAATACAAAAAAACTTAAAAATATAAACCCTATTCTTCCAAAAAATTTCATAACTAAGATTATACTATATAATGCAAGAATTTAGAAGAAAAATGTGGAAGATGAAGATTGATTATTGAGAAGGAGAATTAATTATTTTTAGTACTCGCTTTTCGGTTAAGTTTAATGATTTGGCAATTAATTCTACCGAGCAAGTATTTTTAAAGGTATATACAGGTAACCCTTTTTTGAAATGCAACAATAATCCACTCACCGAGGGAAGATTTTTCTTCCCTCTTTTTTTTATTTAAATCATTTTTTTTAAACTTTTTTCCTCAAAAATGGTCTTTTTTTGCATAAATGAATCTATATATAGGTATGCAAATTTTAAACAAAAAGAGGAAATATCAATGATTAATTCAATCAAACCATTCGAATTGTTAGAATTTACAGATGATTATATTTTCTATCGCGTTATGCAGAATGATGAAATCTGTAAAGAGCTTCTGGAACATCTTCTTAAAGTGAAAATCGATCACATAGTAAGACAGGATGTTCAGAAAGAATTAAAACCGTTTTATGAATCTAAGGGGATAAGACTTGATGCCTACATTAAAGACAGCAACAGAATCTTTAATATCGAGATGCAGCAGGTTTCCGATGATGAGCTGCCAAAACGAAGCCGCTATTACAGCTCCATGATTGATACGGATTCATTATTAAAGGGAAAGGATTACACCGAGCTTGCAGAAAGCTTTATCATGTTTATCTGTTCAAAAGATCCATTTAAGAAAGGGCTTCCGGTTTACACATTTGAAAACATGTGTCTTGAAGATAAGAATCTTTTACTTAATGATATGGGCCACAAGATTTTCTTCAATGCCTCGGCCTATCAGAATGAAAAAGATGTTGAAATCAAGTCCTTTCTGGATTATATTATTACTAGAAAACCAGAAGATAATCTTACAAACAAAATCAACACCTTAGTTCAAGAGATTAAATCCCGCGAAACCGACAGGAGGCAATACATGATAGAACATTTAAAAATCCGCGATAAAATCATGGAAGGAAAACGCCTTGGTATCCAGGAAAAAGCAGAAGAAACTGCCGTAAATTTCTTAAAAGAAGGTGACTCGGTAGAAAAAGTTGCAAGATGTGTTGGCCTCCCTCTGGAAAAAGTACAGGAACTGGCTAAAGAAATTAAAAAATAAAAAAAAATCAGTCTTCATTTGAAGTTCACTTCATTACGGAGACTGATTTTTTTAAGTTGGGATTTTTTAATGGGTAATTTTAATTTGAAATGTGCATATATATATCAAAAGTTGGGCCTTCGGGTAAGGTGAATGAGAAGGTGGAAGATAAGGGATCTTCAGAATCTCGTGTTATTTTACATACCTGAGGTTTTAAAACCGAAGAAAATTTCATAGAACTATATAATACCTTATTATTGTTCTGGTCCCAGTTTTGAGATGAGAGTTTTCTTTCATCAAATTGTTTATGAATTATATCATAAAAAATAAATTTATCTGATTTATCCGGGTTTCCTTCAAAAAAACCTTCGGAAACATAGATTGTACTTGTTTCACCAGACCTATAATAATTTAACTGATATATTCCTGAACTATATGTATTATCATCGAATAGCATACTTAAATCATAAATATAACTATCATCCATCATTTGACTATTATCATCATCCTGATAAATCTGAGTATTTTTATATTTTGCCTTTGTAATTTTAAAATCAAGAATTCCATTATATTCGTGAAAATTTTCATAGTTTCTATTTTTAATATCAAGCTCCAATTCATTTTCTCCTGCCTGAACAGGAAGAAGTTTTGATTTTCCGAATTTTCTAATACAATCCTGCTCACCATCGCCATTTGAAAAAGGATAAACCAGAGCTGCAACAAGACGCACATTTGCTCCTACAGGAACTCCTGAAAGATTAAACTTAATATCATCAGGAGTCTGATTTAAAAAACCTCTATAAGGTAAAGTAATCATAGAAGATGCATTATAATTTCCCGTCAGATAAACAATTAAAAAATCATTATTATTTTCGGTTATATAACTATTAGGTCCCGGAAGTTTAATATACAACGGTACATCCTCTACATTTTCGCCGTGGAGCTGGTTATTGCCGGTTCCTATGGTGATGTCTACTTTTGTATTTGTTTCGTGAGAATTAATACATCCGGCAAAAAAAACAACAACAGCTGCCAGACTCAAAAGCTTAAAAATCTGTTTCAAATCGCACTCCTTTTTGATTCATACATTATAGTGCAAAAGTTCAATCTTGAAAA
>JAGCUI010000056.1 GCA_017962965.1 Treponema sp.
AGAACTTTAATTCCTTATTACTTTCATCTGTATAAATCGTCCATGTTATTCCTTTCCACCATGTAGTCTGATATTTATATACAGGTGTCATATTATATTTTACTTCTTTTATTTCTCCGGCAGATTCATACTGTAAAATAAGACCCGTAATATTTAAATCAGGCTGATGAAAATCAACTACCAGAACATACTCTTGTGACGAATATATAGTCGATTCCCTAAGGCATGAAGGGGTATATTCCTCTAAATCTTCCTGAGTAAAAAACACTGTATTTATAGAAGCCGTGCATACATCGTTTTTACATCCATAAAAACTCAATGCTAAGAACAATACAACAATTACATTAATTAATTTTTTCATACTTTTACTCCTGTTTTTTATTTCCATTCACAACCACACTCAGGGCATTTATCTGGAAGCCTACATTTAAAACCTTGAAAATGTTTAGAAAATGGTCTATAAAACTCATTAATTTTTATATGACATTGTGGGCATTTAATACTAGCCCCAAAAAAGTAATTTACTAAAAGCAATAAAATAATAACAATAGGATATGGAATAAAAAAAATAAGAAAAAATAAGAGGCTTGGAATTATTATTGATGTTAGATAAAACTGCATTTTTAATTTCATAATATTATTTTAATGTTTTGAAGAAAAAAATTTTTTTATATCAGAAAAAGTAAAGGTATAAGAATTTTGACAAGATACAGATACACCAGTACCTATCCCAAAACTTAGTGTTCCACCATTTATTCCCTGATTATCACTTATTAATTGTAGTCCTCCTAAATTTGTATTAACATCAATAGCTGCCGGAGTAATACCTTCTAATTCTCTTTGAACATATCCAATACCACCAGAAATTCCTACATTTTCTCCTGAAGCCCAGCCATAACTTACATTTATTCCAGATTCCTTTAAATTATCCAAATCTATTACTAATGAAACAGAACCCTCAAAACCAAGCCCATAAACTAAATCACCCTCCACGGTAGCAAACACATCTCCATGTAATTCACCCGTTGGAATTCCTAAACTTTTAGAATATTGCAAAATTGGCTTTTCTTCTTTTAATACATGAATTATCTGACCTTCATCATTTACAAGACCAATTCCATCATAAGAAACAGTTCCTGCAGCTCCATACTTTCCTATAGTAAGGTAATAATCCCGGAGTTCTCTAAAATGATATACATCGTTATAATGAACAAGCATTAAATGCTTCCCATTAACATCTTTACCATTATATCTTTTATCAGGATCTGGGTTTTCCTCATCATAACATTCAGAGCCGAAAGGTCTTTTTGTCTTATTATTCATTCCATCCGTACTGTCAGGGTAACCACGATTATCTGATCCCCCAGGATTTCCCGAAGGGCCACCTGAACCATAAGAAGGCTGCCCGGTGTTACCGTTGCCTGCCCCTCCTGTATTTGCACCACAATGTTCTTTTGCCCAATTTATGTCACCCTGAGTAATTACATGTGTTGTTTTGTCATCTCTTGTTACAGTATCCCCAGGTTTGGAATTAGCAACTGCTTCATTTGTATTTGCTACTTCTTCTCCGCCATTTACCAGAAACTGTTCTTCGAGCGTGAGTTCGCGGTAATCTTCTTCCTGTGAAATATCAAACATGATGCAACTTTCCTCCGAATAAACTTTATTTTAACTAAATTATAGAATAGATTTTTGAAAATGCAAGAAAAAAGAGTAAGATTTTTTAGATAAATTGAGTATAATACACTTTTTTTTTTTTTTTTGTCAAGTGATACAATTATATAGTGGTTTAATCCATATAAAAAAGTTTGAACATCGGAGCAAGCAAAAATGAAAAAACGTAACCCTGTCCTGATAAAACAACAGGATGAAACAGACTGTGGGGCTGCTTGTATTGCAGGAATTGCAAAATATTACGGAAAAAGAGTTTCTATAAACAGACTCCGTAATCTTGCGGGAACAGATACCAAAGGCACCTCTGCAAAAGGTATAATTAAATGTGCACAAAGTTTGTCTTTATCCTGTAAATCTGTATACACTTCTACAAAATATCTGCGTCAGGATTTAAATTATCCCATAATTGCTCATACAAGAAAAGACGGTCTTGAGCATTATGTTATAATTTATAAAAAACAGAAAGATAAAATATTAGTTGCTGATCCTGCCCGTGATATTTCCTGGATTAGTTTTAATGATTTTTCTAAATACTGGACCGGTGTTTTCTTTTTACTGGAACCCGAAAAAGATTTCTCCACCCTACCCGAAGACCGTTCCCTTCTTTCACGCTTTTTCTATCTTCTTTCTGAAAATAAGACGATTACAGTACAGGCTTTTCTTGCAAGCTTTGTGCTTACAATTCTCGGGATTTTAAGTGCCTTTTATTTCCGCTTTTTGATTGATGAAGTAATCTATTCTTACCTGAAAACGGCTCTTACAACAATCTCGCTATGTTATCTTGCAGTCATAATTTTTCAGACCATTCTTTCCTGGGCAAGAACCCATCTTATAATCTTCCTTGGAAACAAAATGGAAGCTTCACTCTCCCTGGAATATTTTTCGCACGTCCTTCATCTTCCTCTGGATTTTTTTACCAAACGAAAGAGCGGCGAAATCCTTTCACGATTTACCGATGTTTCTACCATAAAGAATGCTCTTTCTTCCATGTGCATAGGGGTAATTCTTGACTGTGTAATGCTCGTTTTTACAGGAATAGTCCTTTTTGCCTTCAGTACATCGCTCATTTTTGTTGCAATAATCCCGGTAATCCTTTCTGCTGTTTTAGTACTTGCCTTTTCCAAAAGCTTTCGTAAGATGATTTATTCACGATCGGTTATAGAAGCAGAAAAATATTCACACTATGTAGAAAGCGTAAACGGAATTGCAACCATAAAGGCCCTTGCCTCGGAAGATGACTGTTACGATACTGCAGAAATAAACACGATTCATGCAATAGAAAAAGGTTTCCATCTTGCAAAGCTTTCAAACTTTCAGGGAACGCTCCAGGGGTTTCTTACACAGGCTGGAAGTTTTGCCGTTTACTGGTACGGAAGCACGCTGATTATGAAAGGTCTTCTTTCTCTTGGAGAACTCATCTCTTTTGTAACACTCCTTGGATTTTTTACAGGACCTCTTTCTCGCCTTATAACCTTACAGCCACAACTCGAAGAGATTTCTGTTGCCCAGAAGCGTCTTGGAGAAATCCTTGATTTACCCGAAGAAAAAACCGAAGACAGTGGGAAAATGATTCCTTCAGAGACAAAAGGAGATATCAGCATTAAAAACCTGAACTTTTCTTACGGGACAAGGGGGACAACCCTCTGTGATATAAATCTTGATATTAAATCCGGCGAAAAAGTCGCATTTGTAGGTCCTTCGGGCTCGGGAAAAACTACCCTCATGAAGCTCCTTTTAAAATTCTATAAAGAAGAAACCGGCTCCATTACACTTGACGGAATAAACATAAAGGATATGGAAACTTCTTCCTACAGAAAGCTCTTTGGTTATGTGCCACAGGAAATTCTTTTATTCAGCGGAACAATCGAACAAAACATTGCATTCGGAAACGGGGAAACAAGAGCGGAAGATATTCTTAAGGCTGCAGCCGAAGCTCAGGCTCTGGATTTTATTTCAAAACTTCCAGAACGCTTTCAGACAAAGGTTGGAGAAAGAGGTGCTTCACTCTCTGGAGGAGAAAGACAGAGAATTGCACTTGCAAGAATCCTCCTTCGAAAACCAAAGATATTTATTTTTGACGAAGCCACAAGCAGCCTGGATAGCATCTGTGAAGCAGAAATATTAAAGACTATAAACCAGATTTCTAAAAATACCACAACGCTCATTGTTGCCCATAGGCTTTCTACCATAAAAAATGCAGATAAAATTTTTGTACTCGAAAACGGTCGCATAGTAGAAAGCGGAAATCACAAGTCTCTTCTACGGCAGAAAGGTTTATACGCAAAAATGTGGGAAAACCAGGAGGGATAATAAAAGAAACCCGAGAAAAACCAGCTTATTTAAGAGAGGTAATTTATGAAAGTTTATGATGAACATCTTCTTCCCTACACAAAAGAATATTTTCTAAACCGCAAACCCGAAGTTCAGCAATGGTTTATATGGATAATCCTTTCCATCCTGCTCTTTACCTTTGTATTTATAGCTGTAGCTCCTTTTGAAGAAGTGGTTAAAGTTACAGGATATATAAGACCAGAAGATAATATTTCTTGTGTGGTAAACGCAGTTTCGGGCCGTGTTAAAACCGTTTTATATGAATCGGGAAAAACGGTCTCTAAGGGAGATTTACTTTTAGAAATAGATCCTACCCAGCTCGAAAACGAAAAAGAATCTCTTGTTTCTAAAATGGATGAAGAGTTCCGAAACCTTACTGCACTCTATCAGATAAAAGAAAGCATAGAAAAAGATAAAAACCTTGTAAACCGTGATGATTATTACGAAGCATACTTACGTTTTGAATTATGGAAAATTGAACTTAAAAAGCTTGAAAACATAAAGAACCTGAACAAGGAAAAATACCAGCAGGAAAAAAGATTGCCTGCTTCCATGACGACAAAAGTACGCCTCCACGAACTTGAAAACCAGTACAAGGTTTCGCAAAGTGAATATGAAAGCCTTCTTTATTCTTTCCCTCACGACATAGAAACACAGATACATGAGCTGGAAACCTCAAAGAAAATGAACGAAGCAAAGCTTAATCAGATTGAAGATTCTCTGATGTATACTCTCATCACTTCGCCGATTGACGGAATAATTCAGGAAGTAACCAGATACAATACCGGAGATTATATTCAGGCAGGTCAGGAAGTTTTAAACATAATTCCCCAGAAGGATGGAACAATAAAAGCAGAACTTTCCATTCCCGCCCGTCAGGCTGGAAAAATAGAAAAAGGGATGAAGGTAAAAATGCGTTTCCCAGGACTTCCATATAATGAATTTGGGGGAGCAGAAGGAAACATAATCACCATAGATCCTGATATAACAAAGGCCGGTGGACAGGAAGCTTTCTTTATAATCAAAACAGACCTTGATAAAACTTTCCTTGAAGACAAAAAAGGAAAAAAATATCCTTTAAAGACAGGCCTGCAGGCAGATGCAAGGATTATTCTTTCAAACCGAACAATCTTAAGCTACATTCTGGAGAAACTGAACCTATGGTATTAAAAAGATTACTAACGGTCATTAGTCTGGGGCTTCTATTTTTCTCTACTCATGTACAGGAAGTTCAAAACAATTTACCCGGATCCACATCAAAACTGCCGGAAACACAGGTTTCACCCCAGCTGGAAGAGGATTACTGGACTAACCTCATTCAAACTGCTTTCCAGAACGACCCGAAAATCACAGAATTAAAATCTCAGTATAACTCTGTTCTCATAAATAAACTCCAGCATGATTATTCCTACATACCAACACTAAACTTTACTTTTCAGGAAACCTTTACTAAAACTTCTCTTGCTTCGGTTAATGTTTTAAACTCTACCGCATCTGATTATTCTCTTGGATTAATCTTTACTCCAGCCTTGGCTCTTTCTTTAAATCAGAAACTTCCCTTAAACGGACAGCTTTCGCTTTCTACAGAATATGCATTCAATTACTCTGTAGAAAAAGATGTTTACCTGCAGTCTCCGTCTTTAACACTGAGTTTCTCGCAGGTTGTTTCTAAAGGTCAGTGGGGTATGAATAAAGATCCCGAGGGGGCATTAATAAATGAACAGCTTAATTACTACACCCTGGTTTATGAAAAACAGATGACAGAAGAACTTTTAAACATCCTGCTCCTTCTTGAAAACCTTGATATTATTTCTTCCGAAACCGATTATTATTCGGCCCTTGTTTCGCAATATGAAAGTGAATTTAAAACCGCACAGGAAAAAAAGGCACGCGGACTTTCTTCTGATCTTGAAACTTTTTATGCAGAACATGAATACCTGGAAAATCTTTCCCATCTTCATGAACTTATGAATGAAAAACAAAGACTTACTTCGGAAGTTCTTCTTCTGCTCCCCGATTTTGATTTTACACTTTTTGCAGAAAAGAAAGATGAACTTTCAGAAAAAATTACTGCCGTATTTGATAATTTGAAAAACAAATCCCAAGCTCTTTCAGGCGAAAATCAGGAAGAATATTCCGAAGATACTTTAATCACTTACTATGAAAACCTTATTACGAACAACACCGATTCTCTTCTTTACAAAAGCATGCTAGACCAGTATAAATATGACTTTATTAACACAGGAAACCGTTATGCGCCGTCTTTTTACGTTTCTTCAAGTTTTGGCCCTAACCAGAATCTTAACGTTTATTTTTCAGATTTTTCAAAGTCATTCCGTGTATTTACTGAACCTCCTTACCCGGTAAATCTTTCTTTAAGTATCGGCTTTACAAAAAACTTTGAGTTTCCAAAAGCACGTCTTCTCCGTAAAGAAATCTACGACCTTAATATGAAGGTAATCACCGAACAGATAGAAACTTCTCTTTCGCGTCAGAAAAATGAATTTAATATCCTCTGGAATCAGATTAAAAACGAAAGTGATTACATTGCAAAACTGGAAAAAGAAATTCCAAAGGAAAACGAATTCAGGTTACAAAGAAAAAAACTTCTGGAACAGCATCTTATAACCGAAGAAGAATATCTTAAAAGCGAAACAAAATACTATCTGATTATAAAGGAATATACGACATCATTCTGGAAGCTAGTGGAAAATAAAATCAAAATCATAAATATGTGCTCAAACGAAAGTGTGCTTATAAATCAGTTTTCGGATAAACCTGTTGTATCAAATAAATATAAAACCTTTAAAAAAGGGAATTAATAAGGAGTTGATTATGAAAAAACTTTTAATTGTTTTAATGGCTTTTCTCTTTGCATCCTGTACAATCTTTGACACACCGGAAGGAGAAGCAGAGCTTATGGATTCTTACATCCGTAATGAACAGGGATATGTAGAAGAATATTTTACATTCGGAACAGACAGCATAGGCGGCTCTTCGGATCATAGAACAAAAAAGACGGAAGAAGTTCTTTTTTCTTATCTCTGCACTACCATAAAAATTAAAAACACCGGAAAGAATTATATCTATAATTCAACAATCAGCCTTGAAGCAAAAGCAGGGGACAGAACCTATTACAAGACAGTCTCGCTCGATATTTCCATAGCACCGGGGGCCACAGTTTATATCCCGATAGAACTCGAAAAATATACAAAGCAGCTTAAAGCAGCCGGAAATAATAATGACTCAGAGTGGGACAAAAGCTCCATTAAAATCCTGGATGTGAGCTGGCGCTAATAATTTTAATCACCTTTGCGTAGTCTAGTTTGGTTTTGTGCTTCTGGTCGTAGGGGAGGCGGAAAAAGTGGTGATAGATTATGCCGGGCTCTTTTTTGAGGCAGCCGGAGTAGGCTACGTGGATTTTTCCGTTAAGGTAAAAACTGAAGGCGACTTTGAGGTGTGGGTTTTGGGAGCGTAAGGTTTCGTCGTATTCATAATTATAAAAATGAAGGGCGCTGCTGCTGTATTTTTTTCGGCCCACTATGATTAATTTCTGGTTCTGGAGTTTTCCGTAATCGCCGGTGTTATGTGTGTGATTTTCTCCGATTACTGTTTCCCCTTTAATTACAATTTCTCCTACTCCCTCACTGTCGGGATTTAAAATTTCTACATCTATTCCGTTAGATTTTACATTAAAAGTAAAAAGATTTTGGGCATAATCCTTGAGCTCTGTTTTATAAATAACAGCTCCCTCGCTTGCCCCGTAAACATACACAATCTGCGAAGAAGGAAGCTTTTGTAAAATAAAATCCGCTTCTTTTTTATATAAAATTGCACCGCCCAAAAAAGTTCTTTTTATAGTTTTAAGAGGCTGTTTTATTTTCTGTACCTTTTTAATTGGCACAAGCATCATGCTCACGTTGTATTTATTGCAGAGTTTGATTTTTCTTGTAACAAGGCATGTATGATTCATAAAAACTGCAAGAAGCGTATAAACAGGTAAGAGGCCGTAAACAAGATCATCGTGCAGGGCCGGCATGTTATTAAAAATAAGATTAACCTGACTCTGCAAAAAGCTTAAGTCTCTTGTGATTTTTTTTGGAACGCCTGTTGTACCCGAAGTAAAGGTTGTTATGCTTGCAGTCTTTGAAGCTTGTGTTATCTGTTTTATAAGTTCAGAGCGATTTTTGAGCGGATTTTTTTGAGCCTGCTTTTTAAAATTTTTTACATTCAGTTTTTTATTTTTTCCCGGAAGTAAAAAGCCAAGATTTTTAGTAACGTTGTCTGTAAGGATGTCTGTGAGTGAGGCGGATTGCATCATGAGCTTTGTTTTTTTTCTGTCGCCGAACGAATCTATAATCACGATGTTTTTGCCAAGGAAGAAGCACGAAAAGATGGAAACGAAGAAGAGATAGTTGTAAGGGTACGAAAAAAGAAGGATGTTATTTCCCCTTGTATTTTCCTTTAAAAAAGAATTCATCAAAAAAATATCATCAAGAAATTCATTAAAGCTGATTTTTTTTGCACCCGTTTTTTGGGGACAGATAAAGGCTGTTTTTGGGTTATCCTTTGCTTTTTGAATGAATTCCTGAATAAGATTATTTTTCATAAACTAAAAAATCCCTGTAGAAAAACGCCCTGTCTTTAAGATATTCATTTTTGCCCGAAATTCTTTTAAGCGAAGAAAGGCTTCTTACATTCATCATATTCCAGAAGGCAACAATTCCGTCTTTATTCAAATGCTGTGCAATCAAATCTGAATAATAAGGCATTTTAGAATTATCCATGTATTCAAAAATATCAGAAAGATTCATAAAGTCGTAATTGTGTTCAAGCATCTGGTCGAACGATTTTTCTTCCACCTGAATATTCTGGATGTTTGCCTTTATCTTTGTAAAATTTTCTTTTTGAAGATAAAACGGAAGCTCTTTGTAGCCTGCATTAAGTACATAACCGTAATATGGATTTGTTTTATTAAGCACATTCATAAAGCCAGAATCAATTCTGTTTTTTAAAATGCGAGGAAGATTGTCGTGACTGTATTTAAAAAATTCCTTGTCCCGTCCGAGCTTTGCCATAAGTGTTTTTGAAAAAAAGATTTTAAACATCAGACGAAAGCGGAATGTATTGATTTTTTTTTCGTAAATTTCCTGCTGCTGTTCAAGAGTTTCACAAAGAGCAAATTCCTTTATATATTTTGAACGGCACACAAGCGGAAACACCTTCTTCCTAAAAAGATGAAAATACTGCTCAAAGCGGCCGATGTTCACAAGACCTTTTTCTATTAAAAACAGATGTGAATCAAAGTATTCCTTTACGTCATCTTCAAGGTGCTTTTTTATTTTGTTGTAAAGAGCAATCCTGTCTCCTTCATTTATCCCTATAAAAACCAGAAAATTTTTGTAGGTTAAATCTTTTATGGCGCAGATTTTCAATTTTCCAAGCTTTACCTGCGAAGGATTAAAATCAAAGGCGTGAACTTTTACATTTTTGTGAACTAAAAAAGAAAGTGAATTATCAAGCGCACTTGCAACAGACAGAACTTCCTTTGTATTACTTTTTATATATTTATCTAAAAGTAAATAATCTTCATGGCAATTACTGTAATGAATATAATTTTCTTCAAGATAATATTCACTTAGATTCAATTGTAATTTCTCCTTTTAATGCATCCAGTGTAACTACATCGCCGGTTTTAAGCATTCGGGTAATTCCTTCTACCCCAACAACACAAGGAAGGTTCATCTCTCTGGCAACAACAAAACTGTGAGAAAGCATGCTTCCGTGTTCTACAATCAAACCGCCGGCAAGTGGAAACAGACTTATCCAGCCCGGATCTGTTCTTTTTGTAACGATGATTGAACCGGGAATAAAATTGCTGTCCTTTGTTTCCATTACACAAACTTTTTCTTTTATAATACCCTTTCCCGAAGGAAGCCCTCTTAACCCTTTTGGATTTACAAAGGTAATTGGAAGAACTTTATCTCCAAAGAAAGCTATTCTTGAATAATATGTTTTTTCCTTATTAATTTCATCCTCTTTTTTTCTCATCTTAACAAGGCTCTGGTAATCCTCTTTATTTGCCCCGTAAAAAATTTCGTCCTTGGTAAGATAAAAAATATCTCGTTCGTTTTTTAAAAGCCCCTGTTTTACAAAGTTACGTCCATAACTTAAAAAGATATTTCTTACAACAGAGAAAATATAGGTTCTTTTTAATCTCAATCTTTCCCTGTTCTGAATAAAATGCTTTGCCTTTAAAGAAAGCTTTTTTAATTCCTTTGGAAGCTCAAGCTCTGTCTGTACCGGGGTTGCTGTGTTTTTATTTTTAAGCGCATCCTTTATAAGGCCGAATATAATAAGCGGATTTTCTATCATCGTAATAGTTTCAAGCTTAAGTTCGTTCATAACACGAGAGCCGAATCTGTAAATATATTCATCAAGCATTCTGGAAAGCTCTGCTGGTTGTTTTAAATATTTTTTTCCGAGTGTTTTTTCATCAGCCTGTTCAAATTCTTTTTTAAGGGCGGCATCTTTTTTTATGTAATCAACAATCTTAATAAACTCTGTTGCACTTTTTGCACTTTCTACATTTCCGTTATTGTTTACTGCAAAGGCCAAAAGCTCATCTGCATTTTTATACTTACGAACCTTTTCCTTTAAGCGGCCAAAATAAATCATAACTCCAATGTCGTTTAAAATAGGCGTTGTAAATTCCTTTACGATTTTTTTATCAATCTGTTCATAAAGATTTGTAAGCTCTTTGTTCGAAAGATTATCAAGATTTTTTCCATAGTGTGGATTTACAACCTCATTAAAACGCTGGATAAACAATTCAGAAAGCTTATCTATATTACGAAACTTATTTAAAATTACAATTCCAATTTTGAGCATTCCAAAAAGACTGAGCTTTACTTTTTTATAATCCCTGTTTCCGGCCTTTACCCCCATCATGCTTTCCATATAAGACGCAGAATTTTTTGAAGGAAAAAGTGAAATAAGATTGTACCAGGAATTTAAATTGTAGTAGAGTTTTCCCTCATAGGAATAAAGCATATTTTTAAGTGAAGGCTCAAGACTCTTCATAATTTTTTTGTTGAGTTTTGCAATCAAACAGGTTTGTGTATAGACCTTGGTATAAACCTCGTGGGCAAATGAATGAGTAAGGCAGCTTGTAAGTCCGTAATAAGATTCTATGAGATTTGAATTATCTATTAATAAGGTCATATTATGGGTGTCTACGTCGTAGGTTGTAATTGCCCTGGACTGAAGAAAATATACCTTATTGTTTTTTACGGCAAATTCACAATCCTGAAATCTGTTTGTCTTTTTTCTTAATTCATCCGAAAGCTTTTTTAATTTTTCTATTACTTTGGCAGGAAGGATATCTTCTCCGTTTACCTCTGTTTTTTTTGCTTCCAGATAATAAGTTGAACCGTCCACAGTTCCGTCTACAAGCTTATCTCCAAGCCCACGGGTTACACTAACAACCGTTTGTGAGATATTGTTTGTAACAGGGTTGATTGTATTTAAAACTCCGGCGTAATCTGCATCAACCATTTCCTGTAATAAAACTGCAATTTTTATGTCTTTTGTATTAAGCGAATTTTTCTTTCTGTATTCCAACGCCAGATTTGAATGAGCACTCCGGGCAACCTTTAAAATATTTTCCAGTACATCTTCTTTTTTTACATTTAAAAATGTGTCGTGAACTCCGGCAAAGCTTGTGCTTTCTGAATCTTCGTCCACGCAGGAAGATCGCACAGCATAAAGTTTATTTTTTTTACAAAAGTATTTTACTATGTACTCTAATTTTTCTTTATCAGGCGGATTTAAATATTCAGCTTTGATTGGAAAATATGGCGGTGTATTTTTTATATTGAGCTTATAAAGATTATAAGCCTTTCCCCCAATCTCTTCCAAAGTATATTCATCCTTCTTTTTTAAAAGACCAAAAACAAAACCGAGTGCAAGGCTTACTAAAATAATTAAAAGATTAGAAGGGTGAAATTCAAACTCGTAAAAAATCACAAGGCCAAAAGTGAGCGGCACAATAAAGGGTTTTAAAAATTTTAAATTGAATTTATAAATCAAAACAAAAAAGGCTAAGAGTGCCATAAAAAAATAATATTTGGAAAGTACACAAAAAATAATTGTTTGGGCTGCAAGGATGAGGCACAAAATTAAAAGCGTTGTGCGGTTTAAAACATTTTTTTCGTTTAAGGCATCCTTATAATAATCTGAATAATCATCCAAAAAACGAAGGAACAAAAAAAGCGAAAGTAAGATAAAAAGAGAAGGTCTTACAAAAGACTTAAATGGATTTACATAAAAAAGAAGGCTTACTAAAAAAAGAGTATATCCTGCCAGGACATAAACGGGATTTAATATATACTTTCTGAAAATGATTTTTATACTTTTTTTGCTCTCCATTTTTTCCTGCCTTTTACCACCAGCGCTTTGAATAGAGCTTTGCCTTGAGCATTAATTTTTTATAGGACAAATCTGCATAGTCACAAAAGGTTTTTAATTCAGACTCTGCAAGCCCCTTATCTATTTTAAGCGATTCTTGTGCAATTTTCAAAGCCTCATTTCGTGTAATTTTATTTTCCCTTATCATTACAGAAATTTCGGGCATAAGGTGACTTCTTCTAGCAATAATATTTTTTAAATCCAGCGCACCGTGGTGAATAAGACAGTCAAAATGCTCTTCTTCGCTCATAACCTTCCACGAGGTATTTTTGGTAAGAAACTTTATCATATTGAGTTTGTCGTAAGGGTGATATAAAAAATATGCCACAAAGGGTCTAAAGCCGTTTTTATAAGCATCCTGCAAAAACTCATTTTTAATCATTAATGCAAGCTCTTTGGAAACATAATCGTTTACCTTTGAAATAATCACGCCCAAAAGCTTTTCTGCATCCTCAGGAGTCTGTCTCAATCCTTCTGTAATAAAAGGCTTAAAATAGTCGTTGTCTAAATCTGAATAATTTCTGAGCATCTGGTAAGGGCTTCTTCCGTGAATCATAACTGCAGCATCAATTTTAGAAGCATAATTAATCATGATTGCGTAACCGATGAACGAGCAGGCAAGACAGGGAGAAAGATATTTTTTACAGATATCGTGGTACATTTTTTTTACCACCTCAGAAGGAATATCTACAAACTCATGCTCAACCTTTAATTCCTTTACAAGATTTATGATTTTATTTCGCGCTTCCTCAGACATAAAACCGTTATCTAAAGTAAAGGCTTTAACCTTGAGCTTATATTTTTTTACAAGCTCGTATAAAACAAAGGTAGAATCCTTTCCGCCGCTAAAGCCCACTGCAGCATCATACTTGTGCCCCGAATTTTTAATGCGGCTTAAAAAATTTTTTTCAAGATTATTGTAGTCGTGGAGCTTTGGTTCAATCTCTTCGTAAGCGCGGCAAAAATTACACACACCCTTGCTGTCAAAACTGATGTTCTTTACGGTTTTATCGTTTATACACTTAGTGCAAATCTGATTATTTTTCATCCTCATATTTTAAAACTCCATACTCCTTTTTTCTTATAACAAGGCCTTTAAAATAACTTTGCATTGTTTTTACGTTTTCATTCTGAAAGTGGAACAAAAGGCGTTCATAACCTAAATTACAGATAACCTCGTAGGTAAGCTCAATCATCTTTCTAAGCACATTTACCTTTCTGTGTTTTTCTGCAATAGAAAAAGTCTTTTCCACAAAAAAGCGTTTTTCCAGATCCGGATAACAAAAGTTAAAGGCTACAACCTCATTCTTAAAATAAATCAAAATCAAAATGGGGTCGCAAAGACTTACGCTCTGTAAATAAAGCTCTTTAAAATCATTTACGTCTATTGAATCATAAAAAATGTGGTCATTAAAATTCTTAACTGCTGCATTAAAAATCTCTGTTTCATAATCATAGCATTCTTTTCCGCGCACAATCTTGCACGAATAATCAGAAGAAAGCTTTACCCTCTTGTCTTTTTTCCATACGCTCATTTTTAAGTGGCAGAGAGTTGAAGCATAACGCTGGTCTACAACAAAACGGTGTTCAATAAATTTGGCAAGGATTTTTTCGTCGCTTAAGCAGTCAGGATATAATTTAAAATCAAATTCATTTAAGGCAATTCTGTAATTAAACCACGAGCTTCCGTTTATAGGGCCGTACAAAGGTTTCCCCCTCGCCTTTGATTTTAAATTTTCAAGGATTAAATCCATGTCTTCTATATTCTTAATTTCGATAAATCCAAAGTAATAACAGCTTCCTTTATCTATGAGTGTGATTCTGGAGCTTCCGTTTGAAATTATTTCGTATTTATCCTTTTTAAGAATCTGCGCCATCTGTGCCGCACTTTCGATTAATGCTGGAAGCTCATCTAAGGCACTCAGATAAAAATCATAGTTTGCACATTCCTTGTAGCCGTAAGAAGCATAAACAAAACGCACCATCTGATGATTTTCAACTGAATCATAATCCGACTGGGCATCTCCCACAAAGAGGGCAGGCTTAGTATAATTTTCCGTAAATCTTTTTATAGCCTCTGTCTTGTTAGAAGTTTCGATTGTGTTGTCGTCTTTTATAAACTGCTTTACATTCGAAATCTGATAAAAGGCATCCAAAAGCGGGCGCGGACAATTACTGATAATATAAACTTCGTATTTTTTGGAAAGAGATTCAAAAAGCGAGAAAATATTTTTACTGTAAGTAGCGGGGTTCTTTAGAAGATATTCTATGACATTTCCAAGGAGCATTTTTCCAAGCATCTGCCTGTCCTGCACCGAAGGAAGAATTGTCTTTAGAACATCTTCCAGTTTTACACCTAAAAATGATAGAACAGAACTCTCACCGCTCTTTAATTCCTCGGGTACGTTTAAAGTTTTGCAGGTTTTTCTGTATGAATAGATGTAAGCTTCACTTGTTTCCCACAAAGTACCGTCTAAATCAAGAATAATTTTGTTCATCAATTTTTATAAACTTCCCATGTTGTTTTTACTAAGGTATCGACGTCTGAATATTTTGGTTCCCAGCCAAGCTTCTCTTTTGCCATCTTGTAGGTAGCATATAAGCTTGCAGGATCTCCAGGGCGGCGTGGACCATCCTGGGCAGGGATTTCTTTTCCTGTAATTCTTCTTGAAGCATCAATGAGCTCTTTTACTGTAGTTCCTGTTTCTGTTCCAAGATTGAGCTTTAAGCTTTCGCCGTTCTTTGTAATATAATCCAAAGCCATTACGTGAGCGCGGGCAAGGTCTGTTACATGGATGTAGTCGCGGATACAGGTTCCGTCTCTTGTGTCGTAGTCTGTTCCAAAAACCTTGAGTTCTCTCTGTCCCAATGCTGCTTCCATAATGCGTGGCAAAAGGTTCTGAGGATTCTGTTCAAGTCCGCGGATTTCTCCATCAGGATCATAACCTGCGGCATTAAAATAACGAAGGGCTGCAAACTTAAGACCTTTAAGCTGGTCGTACCATGTCATAAACTCTTCGATTTTGAGCTTTGTAAAACCGTAGTAATTGATTGGATTCTGTGGATGTGCTTCGTCCATTGGTAAATACTGTGGTTCGCCGAAGGTTGCTGCAGAAGAACTGAAAATCATTTTTTTACAGTTATACTTCATTGCAGAATTCATGATATTTAAAGTTCCTGTAATATTGTTTACAGAATATTTTTCAGGTTTTTCCATTGATTCACCGGCAGCTTTAAATGCGGCAAGATGAACAAAAGCGTCAAACCCCTGTTCAAAAGCAGCATCCAGATCTGCTGGGATTAAGATATTTCCATAAATAAAATCGTTCTGTGGAAAAAGATTGCAGCGAAGACCGCTTGAAAGGTTATCAAATACAGTAACTTTGTGTCCGGCCTTCATCATTTCTTTTGTTACATGACTGCCAATATAACCCGCTCCACCAATAACTAAAACTTTCATAAAATACTCCTGAATAAATCGTAACAGACTATTCTTAATTTATCAAGTTAGGGGCAAAAGTCTATGAGTTCTCTTATAAACAACAGGATGCAATTGCTAAATTATTTTTGTTAATGTAAAATTATGATTATGAAAAAACTTTTTATTATTTTATCAGCACTCACTTTAATTTTCTCTTCTGTTTCATGCGAATCAACAGAAGAAATTCCAAAAGATTTATCTGCCGGACAGTTATTGCAGAAGGGACAGAACGCTTATTCAAACTCAAACTATGTTGATGCAGAGCGCTACTACCTCGAAACAATCAACCGCTTTGGAAACAATATTGAAGTTTTTGTAGAAGCACGCTACGAACTTGGTCATCTTTATATGAAGACAAAGGAATATCAGAAGGCTTACGAAAACTTTAATCAGATTCTTAAAATCTATCAGACAGAACAGGGTTCAAGACTTTCTCCTTCCTACAAAAAACTTGCGCAAAACGGAATAGACAAAATCCCGGAAGAAGAAAAGGCTAAATTCACTTCTGCAAAAACAGATGAAGAATAAAGCAGTAATATTTTTAATTTTTTTATTAAGCGGGTTGCCTCTCTTTTCTCAAACAAAGACAATCCGCTCATTATCTTTTGATTTTGAAATCCTTGCACAAGATGCCTCGACACAAAGCTTTTCACAATCAGGCTCTGTTGAATACAGCTCTTCCCCTTTTACCTTTGTTTATAAATTTACAGATCCTATAAATCAGACCTTCTGGGTAAATCCCGACGGCGCCTTTGAAAAGACCGGAACACAGACAAAACCTTATTCACAAAACGAGGAAGTTCTTTATGCAATCTGCAACGACTTTTTAAATCTTTTAAATGCCGACTTTGGATTTGATTCAAACTACTACAAAAGCATTTCTGAATATGATGCAGAATTAAACGCAGTAAAAACCACATGGATTAAAAGCCCGGACGACACAAACATCAATAACCCAAGAAGCCTTGTTGCATGGACAGACCAGGACGGCTGCATAAAAAAATGCGAATCCCAGAACAGCCAGAAAAACGAATCTACCACCTGGTATTTTTCAGACTGCTTTTTATATAATGGAAAATACTTTGCTCAGAAAGTTATAATACAAAATAAAAAGAATTCAAAAATAACCAGCAGCGTATACTACACTTTTTCAAACATAAAATTTAATCAGCCTTTATCTGCGCAATACATTTCTTCCAGCATAGAAATCCAGGAATTTGAACAGAAAGAAAAAACTGCGGCCTTAAAAAAATATGGAACTGCCACAGAGCCGCCACTTGAATCCTACAAAACTTCAATTCCTCAGGTTACTGTTGGGGCAGCATATAAATTTTACAAGACATTTATAACAGGACAGGACAACACAAACTGCGGCTATTCTCCAAGCTGCTCTCAATACATGCTCCAGGCCGTAAGTAAAAACGGACTTGCAGGAATTTTTCAGGGAATAGACAGGCTTTCAAGATGTACCAAAGAACAGCATTCTTCTAATCTTTATACAGTTACAAAAGACGGAAAGCACTACGACCCGGTTCCTTAAAGAGGTGATTTAATGAAAAAGTTTTTAAGTTTATTTTTTATTTTTTTGATTACAAATGTTTTTCTTTTTGCACAAACACCCGATCCTTATGAGCCAGAAATGATTAAGGCTTTTGCAGATGACTTATATCAGTCGGGCTTTACAGACCAGGCAGAAAGCGAATACAAAAGATACCTTTTTACCTTTGATAACACAAACACAGATACAGAGGCTATTTTTAAGCTTGCAACAATTTATCATCAGACAAAAAACATGGACGGCGCAATCTGGCTTAGCGAAAAATTTTCTTCTGTTGTGCCGGTAGAGCTTTCGGAAAAACTTTTTATTAATTCTGCAGGGATGATTTTTTATTCAAGAAACCTGGCGCTTTTTAATTCATTTACAAAAACAATAAGACCGGATTTTTCAAAGGAGCTTAAGCTTTTAATTCCTATTTCTGTAAGCGTTTTGAACAAGGATTTACCTATTGCAAAAGAGCTTTTAAAAACTGCTGCAATGGAGTTTCAGGTATTTGTTCCTTCAGAAAAAATTGCTTCAAGCATTAAAACAAAAAGCCCCGGACTCGCCCTGGCCCTTTCGATCTTTGTTCCCGGTAGCGGAAAATGGTACTCCGGTTCATTCGGTGGCTTTGCATCAGACTTTCTTGTAATAGGCGGATTAACTGCCGGAACCGTTTACACAGGAATTAAATCCGACTGGAAGGACTGGAGACCTTATGTCTTTGGAACCTGCGCCCTTGTTTTTTATATTTCAGACTTATACGGCTCATACAAAAGTGCAGAACGATACAACGAATTTCAGTACAGAGTTCTTGCAGAATCTATAGATAAAATTTACGAAGAGGAATTTTAAAAGGGATTTTATAAAATGAAAAAGCTTTTAATCTGCACATTTTTATTTTCTCTTTTTATCCCCTGTCTTTTTGCAGAAGAAAAATACGAAAAGGTGTTTTTAAATGCACAAAAATTACAGGCCGCAGAATGCTACAAAGAGGCTGCACTTGAATATAAGCGCTATCTCTTTTGTGCCGATTACGCCCCTTTGGAACACGAAGACCAAGCCTTTATTGAATTAAGCCGCTACTACCATAAAACAGGCGACTACACAACTGCAATTAATTATATAAAAAGCGCCATAAATATTATAAAAGAAAAAAATCCTTCTTCTGCAGATTTAGAAGAGCTTTATCTTGAGCACATTATTCTTTTAGCAAACAAAAGCACCAAGGACCAGGACTGGCTTGAACGGGAACCTTCAATTTTAGGCTACATCAATTTTCCGGTTTACAGCCAAAAGGTAAAAAAGCTTGCATATATTTCCCTTATAAAAAGTAATCTTGAAAACTGGGAATGGGAACGGGCGCAAAAAGAATTTACGGATTTTACAACCCTCTACCCTGATTTATATACAACAGAAGAAATTCAAAAATTCAATAAACTCATAGAAGAACAGAAAAACGCAAAGGAAAAAAATCCAAAGCTTGCACTTTATCTTTCGATTATACCGGGGCTTGGCCAGACATACGCCGGAAATCCAAAGGACGGACTTAACGCATTTATTTTGAACGCTTCTCTTATTGCCGCAAGCACCTATTCCCTCATCACCCAGAATTACGCTGATTTTATTTTAGTTGAACTTGAGCTTTTAATCCGCTTTTACAAAGGAAACCTTGCCAATGCAGAACAAGAGGCCGTAAAATATAACCTCGAACAGAATGAAAAATATGCGCACAAGATGATGGAAATTGTTGAAAATTCTGAAAAAGAAGACAAAAAATCAGACAAATAATAAAAAACAGTTCCGGGATTTCCTTTTGAAAAAAATTAAAAAATGAATTATAATTAAAGATGAAAGAAAACGTTTTAGTAGTACAGAAAATGACTGAAGACAATTTTGAACACATTGATATTAACTCATTTTTCAACGACTCAAGCATTGTAGAAGACAAAAAAGAGAAAGTTGAGATGCTTACTAAAAAACAAAAGCTTCTCATTTCTCAGATTATGCCTCAGATTAAAAAAATAGACCCTGCAAAATATACAAGCTTTCAAAACCGTCTTGATGACCTTGAAGCACTTGCGCAGGCTATGGGACGTTTTCCTTCACTTCTGGAAAGACACGAGCTTGTTGGCGGAGAAAGAACTCCTACTTCATTAATCGATTCTTTAATAGACCACCAGGACATGGGAGACACAACCCTCCAGCTTCCTTCAAAAGCAATTCTTGGAAAAAGTCTTTTAGTTTCAAAAATCCACACTTTTTCCAGCATGTCAAAATATATAAGACACGTTCCTGAGCTTAAGGAATTCTATAAACCTTTTGAAACAGAAACAATTCTTTCAATGTTCTCTTTACTTGTTGAAGATGTTTATTTAAACTTAATTCGAGACACTACCCAGCCGGTTGAATACAGACGTGAATGGGCTTTGGCGCTTCTTCTCTTGTGGGAACACTGGAATGATCATGCGAGTGAAGACGTTGCTCCGGTTCTTCAGTCGGTATGGACAGCAAGAAGACGACTTGCCCCTGCCTTTGGTACAATGATGGGTACAAGCGAGCTCCTCCTGATTTCCATGCAGATGGATGAACAGTGGATCAGCTTTATAAAACAGAAAATGGGTGACCAGGGTGTTACTCAGGCGATGGAAGAGTTTTTATTCGGTATTTCTTATGAACAGATTTCTTCTTTAAGAAAAATCCTTCGTGAAAAAGGAATACCTGCAATTGGTCGTGACGAAGTTTCCAAATTCCTTGGCGAACACGTAAAAGCAGACGCCGGTTTGGACTATCGTGATTTCTATTCTCTTTATACAATCCGCCGGGATAATGCCCGTTCAAGAACAAGAATGCATCTGGAAGGTCCTCATAAAACTCTGGAAGACTACTTTATTCAGTTTGTAACAGAAAAAAATAAGGAGAAACAAAACAATGACACCTTCGCAAAATCTTGATGACGAAAAACAGAAAAAGGTTCCCTACCACTTTGGCGAAAAATTAAGACAGGTTCGCGAGCACAAAGGTTTAACTCTCAAGGTTGTTGCACAGAATGCCGGCGTAAGCGAAAGTCTTGTTTCACAGATTGAACGAAACCATGTTTCTCCTGCAATCGACACCCTTTTAGCACTTGCAGACGTTCTGGATATCAACCTGGAATTTCTTTTTGAAGAATACAGAAAGGAACGCCCAGTACAGATTATCCGCGCACAGGAACGCCCTGTTCAAAGGGAAGAAGAAATTGTTTACGAAGAGCTTGCCCGCCCTGCTTCTTCCGACGCAGCAAATTCAATTGAATCTTACATGCTCAAAGTACCGGTTAGCGCCCACACACACAGAGGCTCTTACGGTCACCTTGGAAGAGAAGTTGGAATCATCATTCAGGGAAGAGCCAAACTTACATACGAAAATAAAGAATACATTCTTGAAACTGGAGACAGCGTTTCCTTTTCTGCCGGAGCCCCGCACCTTTTGGAAAACATCGGCGACGTGGAATTACAGGCAATCTGGGTAATGACTCCCGCTCAAAGATTCGTAAAATAGGTCTTTTTTTGCAGAATTCTTAAAAAATTCAGTATAATTACAATTATTTGGGCTTTAATTGTTGCATATCACAAATTAAATTTGTATAATTATGTAATATACTTAAAAGTTTTTGTATAATTATGTAAAACTGACAAAGCCAAATGCATAATTATGCAAAATATACTTAATCTACGGAGGTTTCCATGACAACAAAGAAAGAAGAGTTATCGTTACTTAAAAAACTAGAAAAAATGGCTGTACTTAATGACCCTATCAATCCAGACTTATACAAGAAGTTTGATGTTAAGCGTGGATTGCGAAATGCCAATGGAACCGGTGTTCTTGTAGGACTTACAAGAATTGGTGATGTAGTCGGATATGAAATTAAAGACGGCGAAAAAATTGCCATTCCGGGAAAACTTATCTACCGCGGATATAATGTAGAAGATTTAATCCAGGACGCAGAGCAGAACAAGCTTTTTGGTTATGAACAGTGCGCTTATCTTTTGCTCTTTGGTGAATTACCAAACAAGTCTCAGTTAGAAACTTTTTCAAGATATCTTGGAGAATGCAGGGTTCTTCCTTCAAACTTTACAGAAGACATGATTATGAAGGCCCCTTCCAACGACATCATGAATAAAATAGCACGCGGAGTTCTTGCAAGCTATTCTTACGACCCGAATCCGGAAGACAGAGCTATAGGCAACATTGTAAAACAGTGCGTACAGCTCATAGCAAGATTTTCAACTCTGGCCGCATACGGATATCAGGCAAAACGCCGCTATTACGACAACAAGAGTATGTTTATTCATAATCCAAAGCCTGAGCTTTCTACTGCAGAAAACTTCTTGCGCCTTATAAGATCAGATAAACAGTACTCAAGACTCGAAGCAGAAACTTTAGACCTTGCATTGATTTTGCATGCAGAACACGGAGGAGGAAACAACTCTTCTTTAACTGTACACGTAGTTTCTTCTGCAGATACAGATACTTACTCGGCAATGGCTGCTGCAGTTGGTTCTCTTAAAGGAAGAAGACACGGTGGTGCAAACATCAAGGTTGTAGAAATGATGGACGACATCAAGAAGAACGTAAAGGACTGGACAAACGAAAACGAAATCAAGGCATACCTTACAAAGATTGCCAAGAAAGACGCTTTTGATAAAACAGGACTTATTTACGGAATGGGCCACGCAGTTTACACAATCAGCGACCCTCGTGAAGTTCTTCTTAAGAAAAAAGCAAAGGAACTCGCTGTGGATAAAGGTTGCTTAGAAGAATACAATCTTTACGACATCATCGAGCGTGTTGCTCCGGACATCATTACAGAGGTACACCACTCGGATAAAAAGGTTTGTGCCAATGTTGATTTCTACTCAGGATTTGTATACACAATGCTCAACATTCCTCGCGAGCTTTTTACACCTCTGTTTGCAATCTCAAGAATTGCAGGCTGGTCTGCTCACAGAATCGAGGAAGTAATCAGCGGAGGAAGAATCTATCGTCCGGCATACAAAAATGTTTCAG
The DNA here is from genome assembly GCA_017962965.1 of Treponema sp. Taxonomy (GTDB): domain Bacteria; phylum Spirochaetota; class Spirochaetia; order Treponematales; family Treponemataceae; genus Treponema_D. The sequence continues at coordinate 22,542 of JAGCUI010000056.1, forward strand.
ACGAAAGACAGTTCGTTCCGCTTTCAAAAAGATAATTCGCTTTAACGGCGGTTGTTTCTTCTCTGGCTTAAAAGTAAGAGCCTGATGAATGAACCAATCGCTGTTAATGCCGAAGCCACATAGGTTAAAGCTGCAGCGGTTAAAACCTTTCTAGCCCCCCTAACTTCACTATTATCAACAAAAACTCCGGCACTCTTTAAAATCTTTAAAGCACGGCGCGAAGCATTAAACTCAACCGGCAGCGTGATGATATAAAATAAAACAGCTCCACCATAAAGTAAAAGTCCTATATCAGTCAAAAGCTGAAAGATTGCAAGATTGCTTTCGTAATTCATTCCAAAAATAATTCCCGCAAGTGCAAGCAGTGGACCAAATCGGCTTCCAAAGTTTGCAACAGGAACAAGCAGCTTTCTTATAGCAAGTGGAATATATCCTTTATTATGCTGGATTGCATGACCTGTTTCATGAGCGGCAACTCCAACAGCTGCAATGGAACGGCTCGAAAAAGTTGAATCACTCAAGCTTAAAACCTTTCTGGAAGGATTATAATTATCTGTAAGGCTTCCGCTGATATGTGCAATTTTTACATCCGAAATTTCGTTTGCGCGTAAAAGAATTGCTGCAGCCTGAGCCCCGGAAACTCCTTTTTTACATTCAATTTTGTTGTATTTAGCAAATCGCGATTTTACCAGAAATTGAGCAATGAGACTCAAAATAAAAGCCGGTAAAACATAAATAAGATAAGTGTAATCAATTCCGCCATACTGAAACATAAAATACCTCTTGTATTCATTTTAAGTTTTCCTATAAAATAAAGCAACTTTTTTATTAATAAAACACCTGTAAAATACCCAAAGGAAGACGCATGTCCCAGAGAATAGATAAAATTTTAAGCCACGAAGGTTTTGGAAGCCGTAAAGACATCAAAAAGCTTTTAAGACAGGCAGAGGTTTTAGTAAACGGAAAACAGATTTACGATCCAGCCACTCAAGTAAACCCTGAAACAGACAAAATCCTGGTAGACGGCCAGGAACTCAACCTGCACACAAACATCTATTTAATGATGAATAAACCAAAGCACGTAGTTTGCTCAAATAAAGACGGCGAACACCAGACAGTTTTTGACCTTTTGGACGAAACTCTTAGAACCCCATACCTCATAGAAAAGCTTCACCTTGTCGGCCGCCTTGATATGGACACAGAAGGCCTTTTACTTTTTACGACTGATGGAGAATTAACACATAGATTGATTTCGCCAAAATCCAATTGCCCAAAAACTTATTTTGTTCGCCTGGAAAATCCTCTTACAGAAGACTTGAAAAAACAGTATGAAGAAAAATTAAAAGAAGGTTTTTTAGTTCCCGAAGAAGACCATGAGGCTGAGTTTGTCTGCCTGCCCTCAACCATAAAGTTTACAGAAAACGCCGACGAGGTGCTCCTGACCATCACCGAAGGAAAATACCACCAGGTAAAACGCATGTTCCGCGGCCTTGGAAACAAAGTAATTTATTTAAAGAGAATATCAATGAATAAACTCTCTCTGGACGAAACCCTTGCCCTTGGGGAGTATAGGGAACTGACGGAAGAAGAAATTTCATTATTATAGAAAAACTATACCCCAAAATATCTCTCAAAGAATTCCGTCAATCTTTGAACAACAGTTTTCTTTACTTCACTTCTGTTACCACCACCAAAGCGTGATGTTGGCGGAAGAATCTTATCGATATCAGTTCCGGTTGTTCGCAATGTTCCATCACGGAAAGCGTTCTCTACAAAGGCTTTGGTTTCTTCAGGCTTCAACTTAAGTTCCCGGGTAATATCCTCAAGCTCTTCAACTTTCTTTTTCTTAATATATTCTGTCCAGTCTTTCTGGATATCTGTTGATGTATTAATTTGAGCAATAAAATCTTCAATGAGGTCTTTCTTACTTCTAAGTTCAATACTTCCGCCAATTGCCTTTTTGATATCCACAAGAATTGTTGCATCCTGGCAATTTGAATCATGGTATTTAGCTACGAGCATAAGAATGTAATCTATGTTGATATCGACCTGTTTAATAAGCTCCATTTCAAAAACAATATCATCATTGATATTTTCTTTTTCTGCCTCTTCGCCTGGTCTTATTTCTGTATGAATATCAAGGTAATGGCTCTGGTAATCCTGCAGGTCGTTTATTGGAAGAATATTATCACCCTCAAACTGATCAAAAGTTGTAAGTATATTACGCATACGAAGAATTGCACCGTAAAGCATTACAAACTCTTTCTTTGCTTCCTGTGTAATTACCTTTTCACTGAAAGAATCAAGCGGGAACTTTGTAATAAGCTCATCTACAAGTTCTGTATATCCTTTGTGATATTTATTCTTTTCATCAGTAAAGCCGTTGTAATAATCATCAAAGCTTCGTAAAAGAATTGTTCCCTTTGCATCCTTATCACCAAAGAGGGCAATGGCTTCGTCTGTCTGTTCAGACAAGTCTCTAAAGCAGACAATATTACCAAAAGTTTTAATAGAATTCAAAATACGATTAGTACGACTGTATGCCTGAATAAGTCCGTGCATTTTTAGATTCTTATCTACCCAGAGAGTATTCAGCGTTGTTGCATCAAAACCAGTAAGGAACATATTTACAACAATCAGAATATCAAGTTCCTTATTCTTCATGCGGAGCGAAACATCTTTGTAGTAATTCTGAAACTTATCTGCAGAAGTATCATAATCAGTTTTAAAATATGCATTGTAATCTTTTATAGCACTTTCAAGATAATCTCTGCTTACAACATCAAGTCCGCTTGTATCATCTGAGTTTTCATCATCAACAAAGCCGTTCTCATCTTCGGCTTCATTTGCTCCAAAGCTGTAAATCATTCCTACTTTCAGGTCCACATCTGGATGCTCTGCAAGCTGCTTTTTGAACTCATTGTAATATTTGATTGCAGTTTCAATGGACTGGACACAGAACATAGAGTTAAAGCCTGTAAGATGCTTGAGCGATTTTTCTTCCTGCACACTGTTCCTGTCGCGGGCTTTTGCAACATCCTTAATATTTGTAAGTGCTCTGAATTCATATTTTCCGATATTGGAATTTCTTTTTGTTTTTTGGTCAAAGTGTTCTATTATATATGAAACAACCTGTTCAATACGTTCCTTTGCAGAAAGTGCATTTTCCTTATCAATTGCTGCAACATCCTTATCTTTAATACCATCCTTCATTTTGATTGTCTTAATATAATCAATACGGAATGGAAGAACGTTATGGTCATTAATTGCATCAACGATTGTGTATGTATGAAGTTTTTCTCCAAAAGCCTGGTCTGTAGTTCTTATGCCACCAGCTCCGTTTGCCCCTGCATTTTTTTGGAATATTGGAGTTCCTGTAAAGCCGAATAAATGGAACTTCTTAAAGCTCTTTACAATTTCCTTGTGAAGCTCACCAAATTGAGAACGGTGGCATTCATCAAAAATCATTACAAGATGCTTTTGGAAAATCGGATGTCCTTTATTACTTTTAATAAAGATTCCAAGCTTTTGAATTGTTGTAATGATGATTTTGCAGTTATCATCTTCCAGCTGTTTTTTAAGAACGGCAACAGACTTGTTCGAATTGGCAGCATCTTTTTGGAAGCGGTCGTATTCTTTCATAGTCTGATAGTCCAGATCTTTACGGTCAACAACAAACAAAACCTTATCTATGCAATCAAGTTGACTTGCGAGAATTGCAGTTTTAAAAGATGTAAGAGTTTTTCCGGAACCTGTTGTATGCCAGACAAATCCGCCTGCTTCAATAGTTCCCTCTTTATGATAATTTGTAGAAATAACAATCTTGGTTAAGATTCGCTCAGTAGCCGCAATCTGATACGGTCGCATTACCAAAAGATTATGAGAAGTATCAAAAACACAATATTTAGTAAGAATGTTTAAGATAGTATGCTTTGCCAGGAATGTTCGTGCAAAATCTTCCAGGTCATTAATTATTTTATTATTTGCATCTGCCCAGTAAGAAGTAAATTCATAAGAGTTACTTGTCTTTTTACCGCTGCCTTTTTTTGTAGAGATTTCTTTAATATGATTTTCGCGGGTTGTGTTAGAAAAATATTTTGTATTAGTTCCGTTAGAAATTACAAAAATCTGAATGAATTGAAAAAGTCCGTCACCAGCCCAGAAGCTATCACGCTGATATCTTTTTATCTGATTAAATGCTTCCCTGATATTTACACCACGACGTTTTAATTCACAATGAACAAGAGGCAATCCGTTTACAAGAATCGTAACATCATAACGGTTAGCATAACGGCCACCTTCTGGAGTAAACTGGTTTATAACCTGTAAATAATTGTTGTGAATATTTTCTTTGTCTAAAAGGTAAATGTTTTTTGTAGAACCATCATCACGGCCAAGAACTTTTATGTAATCGCTTTGAATTGTAAAAGTCTTTTCTTCAATTCCTTCATTTTGATTTGCAAGATACTGTCCGTAAAAACGCAGCCATTCAGTTTCGCTAAAAGTAATGTGATTAAGTTTTTCAAGCTGAACTTTTAAGTTTTCTACAAGGTCATCTTCTGTTTTAATTTCAAGATATTCATAGCCCTGTTCAACAAGGTCCTGAATAAACGTCTTTTCAAGTTCTGCTTCGCTCTGGTAGTCTGCACGACGTTTTCTAAGAGGAGTATATTCTGTAACTACGGTTGCTTCGTTTGTTTCTAAGACAATATTATACATATCTTATTCCTTTTATATTGATTCAAGAAAATCTGTTATATCACCTAGTATTTTATCTACCGGTTCATCAACCCATTTTTTATCTGTTTCTGCAAGGCTGCGTTTGTAGAAATTATCGGAGAAGACTCTTTTTACTCGTTTTACAATTCCATCCAAATCATTCTCACGCATTTCTTCATCATCAAATATATATGCATCAAGGCAAATCTTAAATTTCTTTTTGTCAATTTTATTACAAAGATAATACATATCAAAGATATCTTTATAGCGTGTTGAAACAGTTCCCAATCTAAGAAGGGCCCGTAATTTTTCTGTAAACATCTGTTCATTTGAATTTATAAGAAGACTTGCACCATCATCATCAAAGGCAATATCAAAACAGTATTCTTCCTGCTCTATTGAAAGTTTGTTATGCACACCCAAATCAAGCTTGCTTGTAATTGTATGATTAAAGGTATCAGAAATTGTAATATAAACTCTTTTTCCGTGATAGTCCTGCTGTTTTAATTCCTCAATATTACCTTTGCGTTTTATTGTGATCCCATCTATGCTGTTGAGTTTATTTATAAACCTGTCTATTGAATCATCCGAAAGTGAATAGCGTACAAAATCTATATCTAAATCTTGAGTAGCCCGACGAATATTTCCTGTCTTGCTGCGCATTACTACTCCACCTTTTATAGTTACATTCCGGCTTAAATCTCCACTTGCTATCGCCTTTAATATAACGTCCTGACAAACTTTTGCACGTGCGTTTACGTCTCCGTAGCCTTTTTCAATTTCATTATCAACAAGTTCTTCGAGGTTTATCATTAAAACACCTCCAGTCTGAGAGTTTCCATTATCATCTTGCTTTTTGGCAGTGCGTCTGCATAGTCCTGAATATCCTGAATATTTAAAGTATGAATGATTTGTCTATAGTTGTTAAGGATCTCCTTGTAATAGTCAAAGGGAAAACTGTTTTTATTTCTGATTAACTCTAAAAGCATTCTTTCTTTATTGTAGATTTTTATCTGGCATCCGTCTTGGTCCATAGGAATTTCACCAAGATGCAGCGCATTACTGTTTTCGTATTTTTGTACAACCCTTTTATCTGTAATCTGATATGCATTTTTCTCTGTGGCAAGATAATAATAATCTGGAATTGTATCGGTAAGATTGTGATAATAAAATGCACTGTTAAGTGTAAATACTGCATCCGGATACTTTAAAGTAATGATAGCTATTTCCGGTTCATGTGGTACGGTTGAATATATACCTTTTTCCAGTTTATAAATTTCTGCCGCCTTTACCGCTTTTGTAATGCCATATTGAGACAAATATTTTCTTTTACAATCCTGATACGTTATAAGCATGTTTTTACTAAACCTAGGTAATTTTATAATTATTACCTAGGTTTAGTAAAATTATAAATACATCCTTATTATCTGTCAATGATTTTAATTTTTCTGTGTAAATGTAAGAAGTTTGTCGCGGTAATATTCGTACTGCTTATGACGTGCTTCGATTTCTGCAGGAAGACCAGAGGTAATATCGTTACAGAGGGATTCAAAGCGGTCGAGGATTGAAATTATTTGTTGTTGTTTAATTTGCGAAGGTAAAGGTACTTTTACTTTGTTTAAGATTGTCTGAGTAAGGCTTGGAACACCACCTGCCATGTTTAATTCTTCAAGATGTTGAGTTTGCAAATAATAAAATAAAAATTTTGGACAAATAATATTTGTGTTTATATCTGTACTAAAAATTGTGTCAACATTCCAAAATGGTGTTTCTACATAAAAAAGATTTTTCAAAGAACCTTTTCTTGGAATTAAAACAGATGGTTTATTATATGAATATGTATCAACATATGTCATTATGCCACCACTTCCATAAACAGGTATGCTTCCTTCTGCGAGATGTTTATAATCACTACCATTTTTTATTTTTGCAATTTCTCCCAATGTCTTCCATTCCACTTCATCACCAAAAGTAAGAAGCGAGTCGCGATAGTATTCGTACTGTTTGCGACGAGCTTCTAGCTCCGTTTCTAGCTCCGTTTCTAGCTCCGTTTCTAGCGATGTAAATTTGTCGAGAATGCTGACAATTTCATTCTGTACTTCGAGAGGTGGTACAGGGATTTGAATTGAAGCCATTACATTACTCATAAGTTTTGCATTTCCCATTCCACGAGTTACATGAGATTGAGTATTTATACTTAAAATATATTTAATATACTTTGTGCTTATATGTTCTTTATCTTTTATGTTTATTAAGCCACATACATTAGTAACACTAAATTTACCGTTACGATAAAAAACTGCACCGGCATAAGCACCATCAGTAGTCCATGTTAGATATTCACCTTCAAAATTGTAAGTGTCAATTTTACCAATTTCACCATTATTAATAGTTTGAGAAGAATAAACTGGATATTCGCCTAGATGTTCGTTTATGTAATCCTTTGACATAACAACACCACGAGTAATATCTGCAATATCTCCTATTTTTTTCCACTCTACTCCGTCAGGACACAACGTACTTATCAAATCATCAAGTTTACTCATTCATTCCTCCGGATTTTGCGTTAGCAAAATCGAATCCGTGTGGCAATACGGGGGCGTTGCGGGGGTGTCCCCCA
>JAGCUI010000057.1 GCA_017962965.1 Treponema sp.
AAGACATGGTGGACCAATTAATAAAAGGTGATCCACGGGCTCCTGTGTTTGTTTTGCAGCCTGTATAAAAGTAGAAAGATTATTTTTTACCGATTCCTGTCCTAAAAAATCTTTTAAAAGCTGAGGTCTTAATTTATTATCCTGATCATCAAAGGAATCTTTTAAATCTGCCCTTACGATTGAACTGAAATCTTCGTCTTTTTTTTCCATGTCACCCATATTTTTATTATATCAAACCAAACCTTTTTTATAAAGTTTATGCAAGCTCCACAATTGCACGGCGGAAAATAATATCCTCTTTTTCCTTCTGACTCTTTCCAGAAAAATCACTGTCTGCCGAAAGCGCTTCTACTAAAGTTGAAACCTTCTGTTCTACCATCTTTTTGTCATAGCCCATGCTTGCCAGAGAATTAATAACATCAACATAAGGAGAAGGAATGTTTATGCGCACAGTTGAAGAATTTTCCGAAAGCTTTAATTTGCCCTTTAATGTAAGCATCATCTTTCCAGCTGTCTTTTTACCAATACCCGGGATTGCTTCAAGCATTTCAATATCACCGTTTTCCAAAACCTCTGTAAGGCGGCTTGTACTCACAGAAGACATGATTTTTACAGCTCCCTTAGGACCAACCCCGTCTACTTTTAAAAGATCTAAAAAAAGCGAGCGTTCTTCTGCACTTGCAAAACCGTAGAGGCACATGAGCATATCTGTGTGGCAAAGCCATGTATAGATTTTTGCTTCACTTCCAACAGGCGGAAGAAGATCAAGGTTACTGTCGGGAACACATAAATCCCATTCCACACCGTTATTATCCAAAAAAACCTGTTTGGGAAGCTTTGCAGTAATTATTCCAGTGATTGAATTAAACATATCTTAATTATAAAGTTAAAACTCCAAAGTGAAAACTATTTAAAAGCCTTTTTTACAGCCTCTTTTAAATTTTCTTTTGCATGGCTCAAAGCGTATTCAAGCTCCTGCCCCTTACTTATTTCAAAAACCTTTACATTAGAAGGTAAACTTATGTTTTCTTTTACACGTCCTGCAAAAATATAAACAGGTTTTCCCATACTTTTTTTGATGATTCCGCCAATGGCTTTTCCCATTAAGCTTTGTGCATCAAGTGAGCCTTCGCCAGTTACGATTATATCAGAATCTTCTGCACGTTCACTAAACTTACAGATTTCTAAAACTGAATCAATTCCGCTTTTAAGCTTTCCCATTAAACCTGCAAGAACTGCAAAACCAAGACCGCCTGCAGCCCCAGCACCTTCGCACAAAGAAAAATCCTGGTCTCTCATGCCTTTAAACATCTGTGCCACATGCATACAGCCTTCTTCTAAAACCTGTACCATTTTTTCATCAGCACCCTTTTGAGGCGCAAATATTTTTGAACAGCCCTGCTCTCCGCACAAAGGATTTTTTACATCGCACATTGCTTCAAAGCTTGCCCCGATTAAACGAGGATACATCATGCTTAAATCAAAATCCTTTATATTGCTCAAAGTTCCGCCGGTTGGTACAAAGGCAACTCCATCCTTATCATAAAAGCAGGCACCCAAAGCAGCTAAAAGTCCCATACCGCAGTCGTTTGTAGAGCTTCCGCCCAAAGTTAAAATTATTTTTTTTGCACCCATGTCTACGGCATAGCCAATCATCTGCCCCACACCATAAGTACTGGTTATAAGAGGATTTTCTCTTCCCTTGATTAAAGGAAGTCCGTTTGAAAGAGCACTCTCTATAATTGCTGTTCTTCCGCCGTCTATAAAAGCAACAGGAACTTCAACTTCTTCGTATAAAGAATTCTGGACAACACAATAACTTATTTTACAATCGATGGCATTTTTGATGCATTCCAAAGTTCCTTCCCCGCCGTCTGCAATGGGTAAAGAACTAACGTCCGTCTCAGGCTGAACTTCTTTTAAAGCCGAAGTAAATACATCACAAAAATCACTTGCGCTAAGGCTTCCTTTAAACGAGTCTGGGGCTACTAAAACTTTTTTCATAAAACCTTACCAGAAGAAAAAGATACTCATTGCAATTAAAACCTGACCTATGTAATAAAGAGAAAGATTTAATACACGAAGAGGAAAAATTGTTTTTGAACCAAAGGTATTAAAAATAAGGATTACATCACTTACCATAAAAAGAAATGCACCCAAAGCAAAAATCACATAAGGATTTGTAAAGAACACCTTGTAAGTAAGAATGCTTGTTACGGCATTTCCAATAGCAATAGAAGTCATAATCACAACGCTTCCAACATAAATAATTCCAAAAATTTTAAATGCTAACGAAACTGTAAATTTATTAAGGACAATTACAAGGATAACTGCTGCAACAACAATTCCGATTATTGTACACAAAAGAAGTGATTTTGATTCTGGGATGATTGCAATAAGATATAAAATATGTCCTGCTAAAAATACTGCAATCCCTGCCAGAAAGATTTTCTTTCCTGCGTTTTTAAGAACAAAGCGAAGATTCAAAAGAATATCACCTAAAGCACCAGCCATTAAACCTGCAATAATCAGCTTAGCCGCTTTAAATTCACTTGCATCCACACGAGCAGATTTTCTGTAAAACAGAGTTGAATAAGCCACAAAACCAATGATACAAAAAACAACAGATGCAAGACCTTTTAAAACATCAGCCAAAACCATTTTGCCCTTATGCTCAACTGTAATAAAAGAAGCCTGTAAAATACACCCAACAGGAATTAAACACAAAGCAAGAGTTACATAATCTTTGATTAAATCATATCTTGATAAAAAATTCATTTTTCACCTCTCTTATTCATTATAGCATAAGAAAGGTTTAATCGCATCCGTGTTTTTTAATATCCTGCCGGCATGTATTCTTTTATTTCTCTCTGATGATTAAAGCGGCCTGAACCAGATTTCTTAAAGAAGCTTCTGTTTCAACAGTTCCCCTTGTTTTTAATCCGCAGTCCGGATTTATCCAAAGCTTTTCTACCTGAATAAACTTTTTCATTTTTTCTACTGCATTTACAATTTCTTCTACAGGTGGAACGCGTGGTGAATGGATATCGTAAACACCAGGCCCTACTTCTGTTCTAAAATTATTATCCTTGAGTGCCTGTAAAATCTCTAAGTTCGAGCGGCTTGCTTCAAAAGAAATTACATCGGCATCCATGTTATCAATATCCTTGATGATTGGAATAAATTCCGAATAGCACATGTGAGTGTGAATCTGTGTTTCTGCCCTGCAGCCTGAATGAACAAGATTAAATGCCTTAATTGCCCAATCCAAATACTCTGAATGCCAGTCTTCTTTTCTTAAAGGAAGCTTTTCTTTTAATGCAGCTTCGTCTATCTGGATGATTCTGATTCCATTTGCTTCAAGATCCAGAACTTCATCACGGATTGCAAGAGCTATCTGCATTGCACTTTCTTTAAGAGTGATATCCTCGCGAGGGAACGACCAGTTCAAAATTGTAACAGGACCTGTGAGCATTCCTTTTACAGGCTTTTTGCTGTTTTTGTCTGCTGCATCCTGGGCAAATCTGGACCATTCTACAGTGATTGCATTTTTACGGCATACATCACCCCAGATTACAGGTGGCTTTACACAGCGTGTTCCATAAGACTGAACCCATGCATTCTGAGTAAAAATATAGCCTTCAAGATTTTCGCCAAAGTATTCAACCATGTCGTTTCTTTCGTATTCACCGTGAACTAAAACATCAAGCCCAATCTCTTCCTGAAAACGAATACATTTTTCAATCATCTTTTTATTAAAGGCCTTGTATTCTTCTGCACTGATATTTCCTTTTTTGAATGCCGCACGATTTGCACGAACTTCCTGTGTCTGCGGGAAAGAACCGATTGTAGTTGTAGGAAACAATGGAAGATTCAATGCTTTTTTCTGAACAGCTTCTCTTTGGGCAAACAAAGGCTTACGGATAAAATCCTCTTTTGTAAGAGCGTTTATTCTGTTCTGTACATCCTTATTTTTCTGAATACGTTCCTTTGCAAAAAGCTCGCGGTTCTTTTTATAGCATTCGCTGTTTCCGCCTTTAAAATTTTCTGCATCCGAAAGTTCTTTTAATTCTGTAAGCTTTTCTTCTGCAAATGCAAAATGCTCTAAGATTTCTGAGCCAAGCTTTTCTTCGTTCTTTGTTGTATACGGAACGTGAAGAAGCGAACATGAAGTAGAGATTACAATTTCTCCCTGCCATGCTTCCTTGATTTTATTTAATAAAGCGTTTGTTTTTTCATAATCATTTTTCCAGATATTTTTTCCGCACAAAACACCTGCAAATAAAACTTTATTTTTTGTAAGATTCTGATCTTTATTTTTTAAGCTTTGAATAAGATTTAAAGTTTCCTTTCCTTCTACAAAATCAAGACCGTATGCATCAAAATCAAAACCCAAAAGCTCATCAAAATAATCACGCACATCGCCAAAATATGTCTGAAGAAGAACCTTGATTTTTTTATCTGCAAGGATGGCGTCTTTATAAAGAGTCTGGAAAAGTTTTTTATCATCAGCACTCATATCTAAAACTAAAGCCGGTTCATCAAGCTCAATCCATTCTGCACCATAAGACGCACACTGAGAAAGCAAAAGCTTATAAGCATTAATAATATCTTTTGTAAAATCTACAGCCTGCTTTGTTCCTTTAAAATGACTGAGCTTTAAAAAAGTATAAGGGCCCGGCACGCAGATTTTTGTCTTTACACCGCTATTAAGAGCCTGACTAAATTCTTCTTTAATTTTTGAATCGTCCAGGCTGATAATTACACTGTCGTCAAATTCCGGAACAATATAGTGATAATTTGTATTAAACCATTTTTTCATAGGGAGCGCTGTAACATCGGCACTGTTTTTCTGATACCCTCTTGCCATGGCAAAATATGTATCCAATGAACTAAGACATAAATCCTTGTATCTTTTTGGAATTACTCCAAGCATAAAACAAAGGTCGAGCATGTTATCGTAAAAAGAAAAATCATTTGAGCTTATAAAATCAATTCCTGCGTCCTTTTGTTTTTTCCAGTTACTACGACGAATATCACTTGCAGTCTGATTAAGCTCTTCTAAAGAAATTGTCCCTGCAAAATATTTTTCACTTGCAAATTTTAATTCTCTTTTTGCTCCGATTCTTGGAAATCCTATTACCGATGTTTTCATATTTTTTCTCCTTATGAGTTTTTTTTTATTTACCTACAAAGATGATAGCAAAATCTTAATATATAATCAAAATCTTTATTTTTATCTATTGTCATAACTTTTGGTTATAGGTAAAATGATGATGAAACTTTTATTTATCATACGTGCAGAGAATTTTAAGGAGATTTTATGACCTTACAGCAGCTTAAATACGTATTAAAAATTGTAGAATACAGAAGCATTTCTCAGGCAGCCAAAAATATTTACATTTCACAGCCTGCCCTTTCCAACTCAGTAAACGATCTTGAAAAAGAACTTGGAATAGAAATCTTTTCAAGAAACACAAAGGGCATTTCTTTAACACCAGAGGGAGCTGAATTTCTTTCGTATGCAAGACAGGTTGTAGAACAGTCAGACCTTCTGGAAAAACGCTATATTAATAAAGAACCCCTGCGCCAGATTTGTTCAGTCTCTACCCAGCACTACGCTTTTGCAGTAAACGCCTTTGTAAATCTTGTAAAAAAAACCGGTGCCAGAGAATATGATTTTACACTGCGGGAAACAAGAACCTACGAAATTATAGAAGATGTAAGAAACTTAAAAAGCGAGGTGGGAGTTTTATACATAAATGATTTTAATAAAAAAGTAATAGAAAAAATCCTTAAAGAAAATCATTTAAAATTTACGCCTGTTTTTACTGCAAGCCCCCACGTTTTTATAAGTAAGAATAATCCGCTCAGCAAAAAGAAATTTGTTACACTAAAAGATTTAGAAGAATATCCATTTTTATGCTTTGAGCAGGGAGACTATAATTCATTTTATTTTTCCGAAGAAATTTTAAGTACAATTTCAAGAAAAAAAGTAATTCATGTTTCGGACCGAGGAACTCTTTTTAATCTTTTAATCGGTTTGAATGGATACACACTCTGCTCGGGAATTATTACAAGCGACTTAAACGACACACAGATTCTTTCTCTGCCTTTAAAAACAGATTCCAATGAGGATATGACTGTAGGCTATATTACAAACGAACAGACAAATCTTTCTCATTATGCAAAACTTTATATAGAAGAATTATCTAAGTTTAAGATTTAATCCTGATTCAGAATAATGAATATGAGTGATTGCTCCGGCTAATGCATCGGCAGCGTGATCCGGTTTTGGAACTTCCTTTAAGCCAAGCAAAAGCTTTACATATTCCTGAACAATTTCTTTTGTAGCGTTTGTATTTCCGCTAACGGCTTTTTTAATTTGATTTGGAGTGTATTCACCAAGCTCGATACAATGCTGAGCCAGACACAAGGTTACTACCCCGCGTGCCTCACTTACACTCATTGCAGAGCTTGCGTTTTTTGCAAAATACAGAGTTTCCATTCCGGCCTTAGTCGGTTTAAATTCATCTATTACTGCTACCAGTCTGTTGTAAATTGTTAAAAGCCGCTGGGAATGAGAATCCTCTGCCTTTGTTGTGATGCATCCGTAGCTTACCATGCGGTATCTTCCATTACAAAAATCGATAACGCCAAAGCCTGTATTTGCAAGCCCAGGGTCTATTCCAAGCACGCGCACAGTCTGATTTTTTTTCACATCGCTGTTTAATGTTTGAGACCCCGGTAAAGTTTGAAAAGACGCATCAGTATTAAGCATTATTCTTCTTTTTAAAAAAATAAACTCGTCCATATTATTATGAACGAGTTTTTGAATAATGAAAAGTCTTAATAAAGGTAAAAGCTAAAAAATCGCTCCAAGTCTTCGCTATTTTTTTTAACGCTTTTGCTATTAAATTAGGTAACTTCTAAAAAAATGCTCCAAGTTTTCGCATTTTTTTTTAACGAAGTTGCTATTATTACTCCTCAGGTTCGAAATCGTCTGGATATTCAGCTGTGTGGTATACGTTCTGAACATCGTCGTTGTCTTCGAGACGGTCGATAAGGCGCTGAACTTTAGCAGCTGTATCTTTGTCTACAGGAGTGTAAGCATCCGGAACCATTCCTACATCAGCAGAAAGTGTTTCGATTCCATTTTCCTGTAAAGCTTCTGCAACAGTTGTGAATGCATCTGGAGTTGTTGTTACAGTGATGATTCCGTCTTCGTTTACGATATCATCTGCACCAGCTTCCAAAGCAATTTCCATTACAGTATCTTCTGAAGCTTTTTCAGCATCAATTTCGATTGTACCTTTTCTCTGGAACATACGTGATACAGAACCAGATGTACCAAGGTTTCCACCGTTCTTTGCAAAGATATTCTTTACATCAGCAGCAGCACGGTTCTTATTATCAGAAAGAACTTCAACCATTACTGCTACACCGCCAGGAGCATATCCTTCGTACAAGTATTCTTCGTATGCTGCTCCACCGTCTTCACCAGTACCCTTTTTGATAGCACGTTCGATGTTATCTTTAGGCATGTTAGCAGCACGAGCTTTGATGATTACAGTTCTAAGACGTGGGTTTGAGTTAGGATCTCCACCACCCATACGTGCAGCGATAGAAATTTCCTTAATAAATTTTGTAAAAATCTTACCACGTTTTGCATCGGCCAAACCCTTTGCATGTTTAATGGTGGCCCATTTACTATGTCCTGACATTAGGAACTCCTTATTTAATTAAATTACTAGATTAATAGTAATAATTTATCATAAAGAAGAAAAAGTATCAATTAGCAGTAAAAAATTACCACAAACTTGAAGTACTACCGTTTCCAAAATAGATACCGGCAGAGATTTTCCAGAAATTCATCTGGCTTTCATCTGATGCGAATTGAGGGAAGTTGAACAATACGTAGTCAGCTCCTACCGCAATACCCATTGAATCAGATACATTAGCAACTATTGTAGCACCAATCAAAGTTGTTGTTCTAAAGAAAGAAGAATCAAAGGAATTGATATAAGAATTACTCTTACCGAAACAAAGATCGATTGCTATAGATGGCTCAACAATTATAGGACCAAAGTTGAATGGAAGAAGGAATTTATATCCAAATCCGAATAATGAATCATAATCTGGAACATCGTTTCTATAGAAAATACGGAAATTGAATTTTTCCATTCCCATAAATCCATTGATGTAAACACCTTTCTTTTCGCTAAATGAATAACCTACATCCAAACCTACACTATAAGGATTGTAAATTAAGTTCTGAGTTCCATTTGAAGCACCAAGAGCACCGTTAGCGATTACATTATCAAAGTCCTTGATAACCCATGAACCGTTTTCATTGAACCAGATTGCATCAAAAGTTTTTTCACCAATTGTGAAAGTTACCTTGTAACCGTTTTCAACTTTTTCTGCTTCTGACATCTGGTATTCAAGAAGATTGTTGCTCTTTCTGAACTTATAGTAGATGTAATATGCAAGAGCGTATTTTACACCTTCGATAGGGTCATTTGCAAAAGTAACAAGAATTGCATCGTATGATTTACCCTTAGCTGTTTTAAGGATATTCATGAATACTGTACCCTTTAAGTTAGCAGTCATATCATTTGAAATGTATCTTGACATATTAGAGAACAATTCTTCTTCGTTTTTGATTGAAGCATTAAACTTTTCGAGTTTCTGAGCAAGTGTGATTGAATTTCCTTTTGAAGAAATAATTTTATCTACACTTGTTTTTACAACTCCACCTGGAATTGCAAAGTTAGTATTTTCTCTTGAAATAGCTTTCCAGGTATTAACACCAACTACAGAATATCCTGCCTTATAATTCGAATCAGAAACTAAAAGAGGTCCTCCTGAATTACCCCCGTCTACCTGTCCTGAATGCTGAATTAAAGTAGAAATTGAAGGATCAATCAATTCCTTAATACGTGCAGATGAGTTAGTTACAGATCCCTTTCCGAGCTGCCATACAGGATTTTCTCCCAAGCCTGGGAATCCTGCTGTATATACTTCATCACCATCTTGTACTTTCTTTGTTCTGAACGATAATCCGCGGCCTTTAAAAGAAGACGGCAATTCAATAACTGCAATGTCAAGATCATCGTCTACACCGAGTATCTTTAATTTTTCATACTCAGTATAAGTACCATCATCTTTTTCAAACTGTACAGTTGCAGTTTCTGCAGAAGAGATTACATGTCTGTTGGTGATAACGTAGAATTTTCCATTTGAAGCTGCATAAACAAACCCAGAACCAAATGTTCCTTTAAGATATTCATCGATGTATTTACCGAATGAATTATATCCGTGAGAAACCATTGTGTTCTTGTATGATGTAAGAAATTCTTTATTCTTTTCAGAAAAGTTAGATCTTACGATACATACATAATCTCTCATCCCCGAAGCATAAGCTCCCCAACTAACCAAACCAATAATAAATAAACTTAATAAGAATTTAAATCTTTTCATAATACTTCTATTCTAAATTAATAAAGGCGTACTGTCTAGTTTTTTATGTGCATTTCAGAAAATTCTCTTAATAAAAACAACTTCTAATTTTTCCCCAAAATTTCCCCATTTTTATAGAAAATAATGCATTTTACAATTTTGGAATCTGCTATTATACTAAAGAATATTACTTTTGGAGGCCCCGTTATGGCTAAAACTATTAAAATTACTTACATGAGAGACGGAAAAGAAGTTACAACTGAAACTGAGAAAGGAACTGGGGTATTCAGCTTTATGCCCGCACCTTCTTTAAATGGAAGTCAACTTGTTGCGGCAAAAATCAATAATGAATTAAGCTCTCTTGATACTGAACTTGAATACGACTGCAAGGTAGAACCTGTTTACAATAATACACGCGAAGGAATGGCAGTTTACCGCCGCTCACTTTGTCTTTTACTTGCAGCCTGTGCACATAAAATAAATCCTAAAACAAGAATCCTTGTAGGAAACAGCATCTGCTACGGCTATTATTACACTTTTGACGGACCTGCAATCGACGCAGAAAAATTAAAAAAAGAAATGCAGAATCTTGTGAATAAGGATATCAAAATCAAATCTGAATATGTTTCGTGGGAAAATGCAGTAAACCTTTTTGAAAAATTAAACCTTGTAGAAACAAGAAAGCAGCTTTTCCACACATGTAAATCACGCGTTCACATTAATACAATAGAAGATTTTTCGGACCTCTACTTTGGACCTTTAGTTCTTTCTACAGGTGCTTTGCGTGTTTTTGATTTGATTAAATATCAGGACGGATTACTTTTGCGCTTTCCAAAAACAAAGGCTCCTTCCCTTCTTCCAAAATTCAAGGATGAATCAAAGCTCTTCAGCATCTTTAAGCAGTACAAGGACTGGGGTAAAAAAGTAAACGTAACAACTGCCGCTTCTTTAAACGACATGATTGCTTCAAGAAAAATCAACGACTTTATTGATATTGCAGAAACTCACCAGGAAAAATGTATTGCAGACATTGCTTCTCAGATTGTAAAAAGCAAGAAGGTTCGCGTTGTTTTAATTGCTGGTCCTTCTTCTTCGGGAAAAACAACCTCTGCAAAAAAACTTGGTCTTGAGCTCCAGGCAATGGGATATCAGCCAAAGGTAATCAGTCTGGACTGCTATTATGCCGGAAGAGATAAAACTCCTTTAGATGAAAACGGACAGCCAGACTTTGAATGTCTTGAAGCCTTGAACATCGATCTTTTGAACCAGAACCTTGTGGACCTCTTTGCCGGAAAAGAAGTAAATATTCCAAGCTACGACTTCCATACAGGAACAAGTTATTTTGACGAAAAAAATAAGATGACTTTAAAGGAAAATGAGATTTTAATTATGGAAGGAATTCACGGCCTTAATCCAAAGCTCACTCCAAAAATTCCAAACGATTTGAAATTCAAGATTTATCTTTCGGCTCTCACTCAGCTCAACCTTGATGACCACAACAGAGTTTCTACAAGCGACAACCGTTTAATCCGCCGTATAGTTCGTGATAATAATTTCCGCGGAAAACCTGCAGAAGGAACAATCGAAATGTGGCCTAGCGTTCAAAAGGGAGAAGAGCTTCATATCTTCCCGTTCCACGACAACGCAGATGCAATTTTGAATACAGCACTTGATTATGAGCTTTCTGTTTTGCGTGTATATGCAGCACCACTTTTGCGCCGTGTAATGCCTACAATGCCGCAGTATTCGGAAGCACAGAGACTTTTAAACTTCCTCGAAAACTTTGCAACAATCGCACCTACAGCAGTACCTCCTCGTTCGATTATCCGCGAGTTCATTGGTGGAAGTGCATTTAAATATTAATTAAGATTTTTTAATTGAAGTTCTTTCTGTAGTAACCCTGAGAACCCACTTCATTTAAGAATTTATTTGATTCATGACGGGCAGCTGATTTCCATTCATTCAGCTGCTTTTCTTTTAACTTCTGCAGTGCAAGTGTTTTTTCCATGCATTCTGTAAGCACGGCTCTTTTTTCTTCGATTACCAGCTGGAGCTCTGCAAGCTGTTTTAATAAAACTTCCTTCTGATAATCCAAAAGATTTGTATACTGACTGTGAGCCATCATCGCATCAAATTCAACATGACCTTTTATCTGTGAATTATTTGCAACCTTTTGTTCTGCTATTGTTTGTAAATCCTGATTGATTTGTGCTTCCTGGGCAAGCACCTTGGCAAGCTCAGTTTCTGCCTGTTTTTGTTCGAATTCTCTATACTCAAGTACCTTCTGTAATTCAAAAGAAAACTTTTTCATAAAAAACTCTTTTATAAGATTGATTCATTCAAATGAACCTGAGATTCTGAATCTTCGTCTTCCGGATTTTCATCAATATCAGCTTTTAAAAGACCAGCATTTTCTGCATATTCACTTTCCGGAATTTCTATGCCCGACAAAGCAGAAAGTTTTTTGAGTGTGTCTTCCATTTTACAAAGCTCTTCTTCTTCCTGCTCAAGGAATTCAAAAATTGGTTCATGCATCTGGATTGCTTCGTCTATCTGAGGAGAAGTTCCTTTCTGATAAATACCTGCTGTAATCATTGTTTCGTTATCTGCATAAACCGACATAAGTCTTCTGATTTTTGTAACGGCTTTTTTTGTTTCAGAGCCTATGAGTCTTTTTGATAGACGGCTGATAGACTGTAAAACATCAATTGCAGGATAGTGATTTGCATTTGCAAGCTTTCTATCCAAAACAATGTGACCGTCTAAGATACCGCGAACTGCATCGGCAATAGGGTTATTTAAATCATCACCTTCTACTAAAACCGCATATAAAGCAGTAATTGAACCTTTGTCGTTTGTACCAGTGCGCTCTAAAAGCTTTGGAAGCATGTTGAATACGCTTGGTGTAAAACCGCTTTCTGTTGGAGGTTCTCCGTTTGAAAGACCAATTTCTCTCTGTGCCAAAGAAAAGCGTGTAAGGTTATCGAACATGAGCATTACATCTTTTCCCTGGTCGCGGAAGTATTCTGCAATGGCTGTACAAACATAGGCTGCTCTAACCCTACAGATTGCAGGCTGGTCACTTGTTGCAACAACCAGTACAGATCTCTTTAATCCTTCTTCCCCCAAATCGCGGTTAATAAAGTCTAATAACTCTCTTCCACGTTCTCCAATCAGGCCTATAACATTTATATCTGCGTTTGTATTTCTTGCTACCATACTGAGCAAGGTTGATTTTCCAATACCAGTTCCTGCAAAAATACCAACACGCTGACCTTTACCAACAGTCAAAAGAGAATCAACTGCACGAATACCTGTCTGAATTCTTTTTGTAATTGGAAGACGAGTCATTGCGTTAGGAGCATTTGCTACTGCAGGATAATATGTGTCCGGAACAATTTCTCCAAGATCGTCGTAAGGATGGCCTGTTGCATCTAAAACACGGCCCAAAAGTGATTTTCCAACCGGTACTTTTAAAACTGAACCGGTGGCAATTACTTCACATCCTATTTCAATTCCCTTTGTATCACCAAAAGGAGAAAGCTTTACAATTTTACCGTTAAGACCTACAACTTCTGCAATCATGGAAGAACCGTCTCCCAGCTTGATTGTACAGATTTCGCCGATTACAGAGCGTGGTCCTTCACTTTCAATTTCGAGTCCTCTTACGCCAACAACCTGTCCGATATAATGAATGGTTTCTGCGTCGCATACCTGTTCGAGATATTTGGAAAAATTAAAATCGCCTGTATAAGAAGATCTCATCAAAACCTCTTAATTTGCTTACTCGGAAGCAGCAAGGGAATCGGAACGTTTGATATTTTTAACAGGAGAAACTTCGAGAATCTTATTTTCAAGTTCCTGGAGCTGGCTTGAAATGCGGGCGTCGATTGCACCAAAGTCTGTTTCAACAATACAGCCGCCTTTTTCTACAGAAGAATCTTCGAGTACTGTAATACCCTTTACATTTTCTACGTGCTTGATAAATTCCGAAACATTTTCTGTAGTGAGTTTTACGTCTTCAAGATTTACACGGAGTGTAACATTACCACGGGTTTTAACCTTTTTGAGCGCTGCAAGTGTATTTGCCATAACAACATTCTTCTGGTTTTCCGAAAGGATCTTGATTACTTTTCTTGCCATAAGGATAACAAGCTCAACAATCTGGCTTTCTGTGTCGGAAAGGATTTCTTCACGGCGGAGCATAACAGCTTCGAGCATTTTGTGCATACGTTCAATAAGACGTTCTACTTCTCCAACCCCCTTTGCATATCCTTCTTCGTGGCCCTGGTCAAAACCTTCTTTATGGGCATCGCGTTCAAGTCTGTCTCTTTCTGCCTGAGCATTTGCAATAATCTGTGCTGCTTCTGCCTTGGCATTTTCTATAATCTGATTTGCTTCTGCTTCTGCATCTGTCTTAATTATCTGTGCCTGATCTGTCTGTCTTTTTACTTCGGCAAAGGCTGCTTCTTCTGCTTTTTTAACAATATCATCTGCACTAGCCTGTGCCTGTGTAATCATCTGCTGTTTTTCAGATTCCCACTGAGTTTTAAAATTTTCTGCCTCACGACGCAAATCGTCTGCTGTAGGACCTTTATACTCTTCTACAACTTCTTCGACTTCCTGCTCCTGAGGAATAAATTCATGAACTAAGGGAAGTAAAACTGTTCCTTCTTTTACAGTAGCTTCACCTGGTCTGAAAACTGATTTTGCCATAGACTTCTATAACTCCTAAATCACGCACATAAAACCTTTATACATCAGGTTACCAATTCATCTTCGCCAGAGCGGGCAATAACGATATCACCACTGTCTTCAAGACGACGGATAATAGATACAATCTTCTGCTGTGCTTCTTCTACATCCTTCAAGCGGACAGGTCCCATAAATTCCATATCCTCTTTAAGCATAGATGCGGCACGTTTAGACATATTTCCAAAGATTTTATCCTGTACTTCAGTATCGACAGATTTAAGCGCTTTTGCCAATTCCTGCTGGTCGACATCGCGAAGTACTTTCTGGATAGCACGGTTGTCGAGCATAACGATATCTTCGAATACGAACATTCGCTTTTTGATCTCTTCTGCCAGATCCGGATCGTCTTCTTCCAAAGATTCGATGATTGACTTTTCTGAAGAACGGTCTACAAGGTTCAAGATTTCTACGATTGCTTCAACACCACCGGCAGCAGTATAGTCTTCGCTGGAAAGGGTTGAAAGCTTCTTTTCCAATACGCGTTCTACTTCACGCAATACATCTGGTGATGTACGGTCCATTGTTGCAAGACGTTTTGAAACTTCGGCCTGCATGTCTTCCGGTAAGTTCTGAAGAATAACAGCAGCTTTTCCCGGTTCAAGATAAGCAAGAATCAAGGCAATTGTCTGCGGATATTCCTGCTGAATAAAGTTCAAAAGATGTGCCGGGTCTGTACGGCGGATAAAGTCGAACGGACGAACCTGAAGCGAGCTTGTAAGACGGTTGATAATATCGATGGCCTTCTGGCTTCCTAAAGATTTTTCGAGAAGTTCGCGGGCATAGTCGATACCACCGGTTGTAATAAAGTTCTGGGCATTCATGAGCTCCTGGAACTCTTCAAGTACGGCGTCCTTAAATTCAGGATTAACCTTTTCCTGACGTGCAATTTCAAATGTTAATGTTTCTACTTCATCTTCCCTTAAATGCTTCATGATTTCTGCAGAAACATCAGGGCCAAGAGAAATAAGGAAGATGGCGGCCTTCTGGCGACCGGTTAAACTCTTGTAATCTTTTCCGCTCTTTTTAGAAGAACTGGAACCAGCTGGCTTTAACTGGCCTGGTTTTGGAACTGGTTTAGGATTAGATGAAGCTTTGCCGGCTTCTGTGGTTGTTTCATCTGCCATTTAATTATTCCTCCATCAACCAAGTACGTATGAGCATAGCAACATCTTCCGGATGTTCTTTTGCCATAGTAATAGCATTTTCCTGAAGTTCCATACGTCGTGTCTCTTCGACAGACATTGTAACTTCCATTCCATCTTCTTTTGCATCCCAAAGTGCTCTTTCGCGGGCTGCCTGCTGTTCTGCAAGAAGACGGGCTTCTCTTTCACGTCTACGACGTTCAATTTCTTTACTGATAATTCTAAACAGAATAAAGCCAACAAGTACAACAACTACTGCAATAAGAATCAAAACGATTGTCTTTGTTCTGTTCTGTTTAGCAAAATATTCAAGGTCTTCGTCTCTAAACTGCTGTGCACGGTCAAAGGCTTCGTTTGTAACCCAAACTCTGTCTCCTCTGTCTTCGCTGTAACCAATTGCACCCTTAATCTGATCTTCGGCATTTTTAATCTGTGCAGGAGTAAGAGGTGTATATTCACGGATTCTAAAGCCTTCGTCGTCGAGCATGTAAGTCTTTTTCTCTGGATCTACCTTTAACTTCCATGTACCGTCGATGTTTACAGAAACTGTTACACGGTCGATTTTTGGAGAAGCAATCTGAGAAGTCTGTGTTGTGTTGATTACGTTGTTCTGTGTAACACCAGTCTGAACAGAATGTCCTACAACGTTACTCAAATCCGAGTACTGAGGTGTATTCTGTCCTGCAGTTCCCGGAGGGCCCTGTGGCGACCATCCCTGTGCTGTATATTCATTTGTAACTGTCTGCTGGCTATAAGGAAGATAGTCTCTTTTTTCTGAGTCATCATAAGGGGTATCTTTATTATCCGGTGTGATGATGATTGGAGAGTATTCTGTAGAATCAATCTTTTTGTTTGACATATCCATGTCTACAGAAACAAAGATGTCGCGGCATCTGTCCGAACCGTATGTTCTTGTAAGCCCCTGGAGTACTTTTGCACGGATTTCGTTTTCGCGCTTTACAATCAACTTCTGCTGCTTTGCAACAATATCAACTGCTTCGCTTGCTTCCATTCCGGCAAAGTCGTTTTTCTGAATACCGTCTGTATCTGTAATAATAAGGTTTTCGTCTTTAAGTCCGTCTACACAGGCAATAATTGCATTGTGAATACCACGGATACGTTTTGTATTTGTAAGTAAGTCGCTGTTTCCCTTTACACCAATGATTACCGAACATTTTACCGGAGTCTGGTCTTCCTGGAAAAGCTTATCTGGAGGTAATTCGATGGAAACGTTTGCAAACTGAACATCTGAATAAGATTCAATGAACTTTCTTAATTCTTCCTGCTTTTTAACCTGAAGCTTTACGTTCTGATCTGCATCTGTAGTAGACCATGAGCGGTCAAAGTAATCTGCCCAGATATCTACGTTTGAAGGAATAAGACCTTCGTCGTTGAGGATAGCGGTTAAACGTGTTTTAGTACGTTTATCTGCAACATAGATATATCCTTCGGATTCTTCTACATCAACATTTTCCTGATTAATTCTGTCAAGGATTTTTGCGAGATTTGTTTCGTTTGTTACCGGCGACGGAAAGAGTCTGACCATACTTGGTTTTGAAGACACCTTTGCTGTTGCAACAATAACAACAATTACAACAATGATAATGCCAAATAATATGACTTTTTGGATCGGCTTCCACTTAGACCACATTTCCTTAGCCTTAGCGGTTACCTTTTTAAGCCATTCGTTCATCAGTTCCCCTCCCTTGAACGAATTTGTGGAATAGTTTCCCTAAATTTATATTATTATAACATAACCGGTAAATTTTGGCAATAAAATATATTAAGCAGAGAATTTTAATGTATTTTTAAGAAAAACTAGCGTGTAGTTGTAATTTCGTTCCAGCCGGAAAGCAAACGGTCGATTACATTCTGTGCAAGGTTAAGACTCATTCTGGCTTTTGCCATTGCAGTTGTAACCTGAGCAACATTGATGTCATCAGGATCTGTAATAACCTTTTGTGTAAGGTCGCTTACTTCGAGCTGCTGTGCATTTACAGACTTCATTGCTTCCAAAAGATAATCCTGGAAAGAAGCCTTAGACTCAACCTTTTCTGAATGAATTGGAGGAAGGTCCGGTTTGATTGCAGAATAACCCTGTACAGGTCCTGTTCCAAAATGACCTTCTGCCTTACGTGATATTTTTAATGAACCAAAACCTGTTCCTGGTGCCGGATCAAGCTTTAATGTTCCAAATGTTCCAAAATCTGGTACTTTCATATTTTTATTCCCCACCCGTTTTTGTATCTAAATTAAAACCAAAAACTATCTAAATATTAACATTATTTTATGAACTGTCAATATTTAACTTACTTTCCTATGTTGAGCGCGTAATTAAACATATCCTTTGCGCCTTCAATTACTGTTGCATTTGCTTCGTAAGCACGGCTTGCCGAAATAAGGTTTACCATTTCATCAACAATATTTACGTTTGGATATTCAACATAACCCTGGTTTGGACCACTCTGAATTGCATCAGGATGGGTTGGATCATAAACCAATCTTCCCTGTGTTGTATCTTTTACAATTTCCAAAACCTTTACACCCTGGCCCGGACCATTATCAAGATGTTTTGGTGCAAAAGGAAAGTTCCACTGAGGATTATCATCAGCTACTGCTCCAAAAATTACATTTGATTTTTTAAAAGGTCCGCCGTCCTGTGTACGAGTTGTAGAAGCGTTGGCGATATTGTTTGAAATTACATCTGTTCTAAGACGTTCTGCGCTTAATCCTGTTGTTGCTATATTAATACTGTTAAAAAGTCCCATAATTTACCTCACTTACCTGTTATTTTCTCATTGCTGTGTTTACCTGATCAAACTCAAAGCTTGTCAAAAGTGTGAGAAGACGATACTGCATCTGAATCTGAAGGATTTCGTGTGCTTCAACTTCAACATCAACGTTGTTTCCGTTGGCATTTTCTGTACTTGCGTAATCTGTTACTCTGCGAGGTTCAACTTTTGTGTAGTCATAAGGTACATTAATCTGAAAGTGACGGTCGTCTTTTGTAGCAAGGTGGAATGAATTTTTAGCGATTTCTTCGGAATCCAAAGCTCGTTTTAATTCATTTTCAAAATTTACATACTGGCGTTTATAACCCGGCACTTCGCTCATGGCAAGGTTATTTGCAGAAACCTGATGCCTTAAGGTAAGAACATCCATTTCCCGCTGCAGTAAATCTACAGACCTGGTAAAAGAATTCATTTTCCTAATCCTCCAAAAAATAAAAGTTTACATCTACTTTCATCTTCGGAGTTTTAAAAATAAAGATTAGGAATTTTTTTAAAGAATATATCTTGATAAATCCTGGCTCTTTGTAATGTCAGAAAGCTTTTCTTCTACGTAAGCCGCATCTACCTTGATTGTTTCGCCCTTGTGCTCGTCTGCTTCAAAGTTGATGTCCGACAAAACCTTTTCCATGATTGTATGGAGACGGCGTGCACCGATGTTTTCTGCAGTTTTATTTACTTCTTCTGCTATTGAACCCATCTTTTCGATTGCGTCTTTTGTAATATCAAGAGTAACGCCTTCTGTAGAAAGCAAAGAAGAATACTGCATAATAAGGCTGTTTTTTGGTTCCTGTAAAATGCGGATAAAATCTTCTTTGTGAAGTGAATCAAGCTCTACTCTGAGCGGGAAACGTCCCTGAAGCTCCGGAATCAAATCGCTTGGAGCGGCAACAGAGAATGCACCGGCTGCAATAAAGAGAATGTGAGTTGTATCGATTACACCCCATTTTGTATTAACGTTACTTCCTTCAACAATCGGAAGAATATCTCTTTGAACACCTTCACGGCTTACATCCTGACCATGAGAATCTCCGCGTACGGCAATTTTGTCAATTTCGTCTATAAAGATGATTCCGCTCTGTTCTACCCTCTTTTTAGCTTCATCAATAACCTTGTCCTGGTCTATCATGTTTTCGAGGGTTTCTTCGGTTAAGATTTTTCTTGCTTCACGAACTGTTACCGAGCGTTTTTTGCTTTTTGAACCGCCGTTAATCATGTTCATAATTCCCTGAACACCGCTTTGAATATCGTCGAGGGAGCCTGTAATAATTTCCATGCTTGGCATTGGAGCGGCTTTATGAACTACCATCTCTACTTCGCGGTCTTCGAGCTTTCCTTCGCGGAGCATCTGGCGGAATTTTTCTCTTGTAGAATTTTCTTCTTTTGGAGCTTCATTATTCTGAGAAGCCTGTTCGTTTTCTTTTTGAACTTCTGCTGCAATTTTATTTAAATCAAAGGTAATTTCGTTCGGACCGCTCTGAGTTAAAAATCCCTGAGGCATTGAGTCTGATTTTTCTTCTTTTTTAGCCTTTGATTTGTCTTCGCGTGAACCCGGCAACAAAAGATCCAAAAGCTTTTCTTCTACGCTAGCAAGAGGCTTATCTCGAAGCTTATCTTCCATTTCTGCCTTTACGTCCTTAATTCCAACAGACATAAGGTCACGAACCATGCTTTCTACATCGCGGCCAACGTATCCAACTTCTGTATATTTTGTAGCTTCAACTTTTAAAAACGGAGCACCACAGAGCTTTGCAAGACGGCGGGCAATTTCAGTTTTACCACAGCCTGTTGGTCCAATCATCAAAATATTTTTTGGAGCAACTTCATCGCGGATATTTTCATCAAGCTTTAATCTTCTGAATCTGTTTCTTAAAGCAACCGCAACGGCTTTTTTTGCTTCCTTCTGCCCGATAATGTACTGATCAAGTCTTTCTACAATCTGTTTTGGTGTAAGTGTTTCGTTTTCCATAAGTTTTTCCATCTAAAATCTATTCAAAGTCTAAATCTAAATCTAAGTCTATTCGAGAGTTTCTACAGTAATATTTTCGTTTGTATAAATACAGATATTTCCTGCAATGTGAAGTGATTTTTCTACAATCTCTTTTGCACACAAATTAGAGCAGTCTAAATATGCAAGGGCTGCAGAATAAGCGTAATTTCCGCCAGAGCCGATTGCAATTGCATCCTTTTCCGGTTCAATTACGTTTCCGTCTCCGCTGATTAACAAAATCTTATTTTTGTCTGCAACTAAAAGCATTGCTTCGAGTTTCTGTAAGTTTCTTTCTGTTCTCCATGCCTTGGCAAGTTCAACTGCAGATCTCATGATGTCTCCGGAGTATTCCTTTACCTTTTCTTCAAAACGGTCTAAAAGTGTAAATGCATCTGCGACAGAACCTGCAAATCCTGTTAAAATTTTTCCGTCGTAAATCTTACGAACCTTGCGTGAATTTCCCTTGCAAACTGTATCGCCCAAAGTACACTGTCCGTCTCCGGCCATTGCAACCTTTCCATCACGTTTTACAGCCAGGATTGTTGTGCTTCTGATTTTAGTTTTAGACATAGAGCCCCCAAAATTAATAAACTATAATAAATATAATAAATATAAATTAAGTCGACAACAAAAAAGAGAAAGAAATTTCAATTAACCGTGGGGATGTGCGTTTTTATAAACTTCTATGAGTTTTTCTGTGGTGATGTGAGTATATCTTTGTGTTGTAGAAATTGAACTGTGGCCAAGCATTTCCTGAACAAGGCGAACATCAGCCCCGTTAGAAAGCATCTGTGTGGCAAAGGTGTGACGGAATGCATGAGGATTAATATGATGATTTGTTCCTTCCACGCCTGAGTATCGGCTCAAAATATAACGGATTCCGCCTGTTGTTAATTCAGTTCCCTTTTGATTTATAAATAAATAAGGAGTATCTTTTTTTACGTTTCTTAAAACATTCTGTCTGTCGCTTAAATACTGTGCCAAAGCTATTCTTGCATCATCTTCGAAAAATACCCTTCTCTGCTTGTTACCCTTTCCAGTTACAATTGCACAGTGGTAGTTATCCATAAAATCACAAAGCTTAAGTCCTGCAATTTCACTTACACGGCAGCCCGAAGAATATAAAAATTCAAATAAGCATCTGTCCCTTTTCTGCCATAAAAGCTCTTTTTTTACAGGCTCCGAGCATAATTCATCAACCTCTGCGCTTGTCATAAAATTTGGAATCTTTTTTGGAAGCTTTACGGTTTTTACTTCTAAGGCAGGATTTACATCAACATAATTAAATTTAAGGGCATATGAAAATAAAGAACGAACTGCAGAAATAAAGCGATTAACTGTTGCACTTGATTTTTTCTGCTTTGAAAGCTGACCTATGCACAATAAAATATTTTCTTTTGTAACTGAATTTACGTCGATTGAAGGAGTTAAAAAATTCTGAAATTCCAGAAGGTCGTTTTTATAACCTTCTACTGTGTTTTGAGAAAGGCCCCTCACTGCCGAAAGATATAATAAAAATTCATCACATAAAGCATTCAGAATCATATTATATTTATCGGCAGTTAGTTATTTATTCATCACTTTCTGCTCTTACATCCTGTGCTTCTTCTTCTGTGGTTGAATGTAAGTAGTCGCAGTCCGGATTGATACAAGCCTTGTAGCTTCCGTTCTTTTTGTCGAACTTTTCTACCATGAACCAGCCGCATTTTGGACAGTACTGGTCAATCGGTTTAAAGTGAGAAATGAATGTACAGGTAGGGTAATTTGTACAACCGTAGAACGATTTTCCCCTTCCCTTTGTTTTTCTTTCAACAATTTCTCCGCCGCAGTCTTTGCATGGACATTTTGCAAGAGGAATTGATTTTGTATTATGACACTCAGGGAAGCCCGAACATGCAAGGAAGAAGCCGAAGCGTCCAAGTTTTTTAACCATTGGTTTTCCACAAAGCTCGCAAACCTTGTCTGTTTCTTCGTCGAGGAAGCCCTTAATGCTTTCCTGATTTTCCATAACCTCGTCTACGCGCTTTTTAAATCCTGTGTAAAAGTCGCCGATGATGTCGTTCCACACAAGCTTATCTTCTTCGATCTGGTCAAGTTCATTTTCTACCTGAGCTGTAAATTCTTCGTTAATAACTGCAGGGAAAGATTCAACTAAGATTTTATTAATCATTCTTCCAAGTTGAGTTGGAACAAGCTGTTTATTTGAGCGTGTTACATAATAGCGGTCCAGAAGAACGGAAATAATTGTTGCATAAGTTGAAGGGCGTCCTATTCCCTTTTCTTCGAGCATGCGTACGATTGAAGCATCTGTGTAACGTGCAGGTCCCTGAGTAAAGTGCTGTTCAGGGTGGAAGTTATTTACCTTTAATTCTTCTCCTTCTTTCATAGACGGAAGTGATGTTGATTTATCCTCTTTTGAAGAAAGGAGCTTGATTACCTGATAGAATCCCTTTTCTGCAATCTTACTTGCTGCTACACGGAATACAGCGTCTCCTGCAGTAATTTCTACAGAAGTTGTTACCATCTTTGCATTGTTCATCTGTGAAGAAACAAAGCGTTCCCAGATGATTGAGTAAAGACGGAACTGATCGTGAGAAAGATATTCTTTAATGCTTTCCGGTGTATATGTAACGTATGTAGGACGGATACCTTCGTGTGCGTCCTGTGCAGATTTTCCAACGGCATAGTGGATTGCTTCTGCCGGAAGTTCATCAGGATAATTTTTCTGAAGGAAGTCGCGAACATCTGCAAGGGCTGTTTCTGAAATACGAACAGAGTCTGTACGCATATATGTAATCAAACCCACGTGGCTCTGACCAATCTGAATACCTTCGTAAAGCTGCTGTGCAATCTGCATTGTTTTTCTTGAGGTAAAACCTAATCTGTTAGCGGCCGCCTGCTGCAATTTTGAAGTTGTGAAAGGTGGTTTTGGGCGGACGGTCTTTTCAGTCTTTTTGATTGAAGAAACGGTGCATGGAGAGTTTTTAATTTTTTCCATGATTTCCTGAACTGCTTTTTCGCTCTTTAATTCAGGAGCTTCTCCAAGATATTTTACAAGCTGTGCTGTGAAAGAAGATTTTCCCTTTGTAAAGTCTGCATCGAGCGACCAGTATTCTTCCGGTAAAAAGTCTTCTACTTCCTTTTCTCTTTCGCAGATAAGACGAAGTGCTACAGACTGAACGCGTCCGGCAGAAAGACCATTTTTTACTTTTACCCACAAAAGAGGGCTCAGATTATAACCTACAAGACGGTCTAAAACACGGCGTGCCTTCTGAGCATTTACCTTTGCTTCTACAATTTCGCCAGGATGCTTTACTGCTTCTGTAATTGCAACCGGTGTAATTTCGTTGAAAACAATTCGGCTGATTTTTGCATCTGTTTTATCTTTTAAAGCATTGTTCAAATGCCATGCAATTGCTTCTCCTTCACGGTCGTTATCCGATGCAAGAAGGACAGCTTCTGATTTTTTTGCTTCCTTCTGAAGTTCCTTTAATAACTTTGCCTTACCGCGAACTGTAATATATTCCGGCTGAAATCCATTCTCAATGTCGATTGCCATTCTTGATTTTGGAAGATCTATTAAGTGTCCCACAGAAGCGCGTACAACATAGCCCGGACCAAGATATTTTTCGATTGTGTGTGCCTTTGTAGGAGACTCTACAATTACCAGAGTCTGAGGAGTTTTTGCTTTTTTCTTAGTTGTCTTCTTTTCAGCCATAAGCCATTCCTTTTATTCAAACAGATTGCCTTGAACGGGAGAGTTCTGAAAGCCCGGAGCCTCTGCCACAGCCTGGCAAAACTCTTTATACCCGTTTACTACCGGAGCACCCTGCAGGCAGAATTTTTCCGGAGTATTTTCAATCTTATATTTATTTACTTTACCACAAGCAAAATCTTTATCAAGTTTATTTTTTATAATACCTGAAATAAAGTCTGCATTGTCTGAAAAACATGCTGTGTGAAACATTAAATCGCGGTTATATTCCACTGCAAAATCTGCAGTAATGAGTGCACCGCTTCCAACAGGAGCTTCTACAACTAAAGTTGCCATAGATAATCCTGCTATAATTCTGTTTCTGCCCACAAAATGCCATTTTTCAACCGGCACCCCGGGAGCATATTCACTTACCAGAAGTCCGCCGCTTTCGATAATCTGAGCTGCAAGCTTTTTATTCTGATAAGGAACTATTTCGTCCACACTGGAAGGAAGAACTGCAACTGTTTTACCTTTTACAGCTGCATCGCCTTTTTCTACTGCATCATAATAAGCATTCAATGCTCCCCTATGTGCATAAGTATCGGCACCCCATGCAAGCCCGCTCACTACGTTACAGCCGTCGTTTACAGCCTCGTACGCAAAGTCCAGCGCTGCCTGCTTTCCTTCAGGACTTAATCTTCTGGTTCCAACTACCGAAACATTTTTTCCGCTAAGAAGCTTTATATCGCCCCTGCAAAAAAGAAGGTACGGATAATCCGGAATCTGTTTTAAAAGCTCAGGATACTCAGAATCTGTACAAAGTATTACCCTTATTTTAAGAGTATCACATATGTAAAGCGAAGCCTGAGCCAGTCTGAACGCTTCTTTAGCATCCCAGTTTTTTTTAAGATTAAGACTCCTGTTAATCAGTTTTTCAATGTCATTTATAGAAAGTAATGCAAGAGAGCGAGCACTGTCAAGATTATTTGATAAATAAATTTTCTCTTTAACGGTTAAAAAAGTGATTCCCGCTAAAAAAATATGTAAGAGTAACTTATTTTGTGTTAAATCGGGTTCATTAGTTTTCGTAGGCTTGACTCAAAACTTTTTGTTTGTTCTCCTCTGCAGTTTCTATTGTGGCCTTAACTTTGGATGTATCTATGATTAAATCATAGTATTGAAGTGCCATATCATACTGTTTTGTTAAGTAATAGCATCTTGCAAGCACGAACATGGCATCTATATTTTTCTTATCAATTGCTAAAAGACGTTCAAGATAAGGAATTGCTGCCTGTGAATTATCCATCTGGTATGAATAAAGAATTCCTATTCCCAAAAGCGCATAAACATATTTATCGTCTATGGCAAGGGCTTTTAAATATGCGTCTTCTGCCATCTGATAATAATTAATTCTTTTCTGGAGGTTACCCGAAGCATCAATATCTAAAGAAGCGTTTCCCAAAAAAGCAGCACATTCACCGGCATAAAAATACAAAACTGAATTGTCCGGTGTGATTTCTAAAGCCTTCTGAAAATACTGCAATGCTGTACCATATTCTTTTTTGTCGAGCATTCTTGTTCCAAGCATTTTATACCAGATTGCAATCTGCATGTTTTTCTTCTGGATTTCTTCTATGTCGTCGTAATACTGGTCTATTGCAGCTTTGATTTCTTCTTCGCTCATAGGCTTTCCGCTGCTTTTTTCCATATTTTCTATACGCTTTTTTAAGATTTTCTTTCCAGAATCCTTACAGCCGGTAAAAAGAGAAATACAGAATAATCCTAACAAAACAATTGCAATCTTTTTCATATTAATTCCTTAATTTAATATACTACTTTTTTTCGTGACCGGGAAAATATTTTTCATGAACTTTTTTAAGCTGATTGTCCGTAACATGGGTATAAATCTGAGTTGTAGACAAATCCGAATGCCCTAAAAGCTCCTGAACAGAACGAAGATCTGCACCACCCGACAAAAGATGGGTTGCAAAAGAATGTCTGAGCGTATGAACCTTGGATTCAATTCCGCTTAGTGTTTCGAGCTGTTTAAATCTTTTCCACACTCCCTTTCGGGAAATCGGCTCTCCCCTGTAATTTACAAAAAGGTTTGGAACATCTTTTCCCTTGGTAAGCTTCGGCCTAACCTCGTTTATATAATGAACGAGCTTTTCTTCTGCCCTTGAACCAAACGGAATCAATCTTTCCTTGTCGCCCTTTCCATGAACCAAAATTAATTTTTCGTTCAGATGGACGTTTGCTGTTTTTAAATCGCAGGCCTCGCTGATTCTAAGCCCACATGAATATATCAATTCAAAAAGAGTATCATCTCTCTGGCCGTTTAGAGTGGAGGTATCTATTGAACCAAGAAGAGAATCTACCTGTTCGATTGAAAGAACCTTTGGTAATGCACGGTTTGCCTTTGGTCTGTCTAATAAAAGCGCAATATTTTGTGTCCAGTAATTTTTTCTTACAAGATAGTCGCCAAAAGCACGCAGGGCAGAAATATCCTTTGCAAGAGTCATTTCCCCCGCACCCTCTGTCTGCCTCTGTACAAGATAGTACATAAGATCTTTGGAAGTAACTTCGCCTAATTTTTTCTGCGTCTGTTTAAGCCAGTTTAAAAATTCACCGGCCGAGATTTTATAAGTAAGCGAAGTCTGTTCTGCAACTCTTTTAACTAAGATTAAATCCGTATAAAAGAGTTCCAATAAACCGTCAATCGTCAAATCTTTTCAATCTCCGGTTATCAGTCGTCTGTTAAGTTAATTGTGCGTCCAAAATCAGGGTTATTCCAGATTGCAGGCTTTGTGTAATCATCAGGAGCAGCCTTGTAGCCCGAAGGAGGAGTTAAAGGTCTTCTTGACTGTGCCTGATGTAAGAAGGATGAATCATCCGAGTTATCTGCAAAGCTTTTTCCAAGGCTTCCCTCTTCATCATCTTTTCTATCTTCTTTTGGAGCATTCTTATTCATAAACGAATTAAAATCAGGAACAAAATTATCCTGTGTTAATTCTGATGGCTGGTCCGGTGAAGAAAAAAGTGAATCCTGACGTGGAGATGGAGAAACATTGTTCAAAATATCCTTGAATTCATTTGGATTCATTACGCTTGGATCATAATCTGAGCCCGAATCCTGGTCTGGGTCTGCAATTGATTTTTCGTAATTACTGTTGCTGTCGTCAAAACCTGTTGCAATTACTGTTACGCTGATTTTATCTTCCATGTCCGGAGAAATAACCTGACCCCAGCAGAGATTAAGATTTTTAGAAGCAGAAGCAGTAACAATCTTACAGATTTCACCAATTTCGCTCATAGAAACCTGTTCCGAAGCACAGATATTAATGAGGATGTTCTTTGCACCGTCGATGTGTGAGTTTTCGAGCATTGGACTTGAAATTGCTCTTGTGGCAGCTTCAACTGCTTTATTTTCGCCCGAAGAAACACCAACACCCATAATGGCATTTCCCTGACCTTCCATTGTATTTTTAACATCTGCAAAGTCGATATTTACAACACCAGGTTTTGTAATGATATCAGAAATACCCTGAACGCCCTGTCTTAAAACATCGTCTGCAATAAGGAAGGCTTGTGGGACCGGGGTATCTTTATCTACAACTTTTAAAAGCTGCTCGTTAGGAATTACGATAAGTGAGTCTACTTTTCCGTGGAGTTTTTCAAGACCGGCTCTGGCCCTCTGCATTCTTACAGGACCTTCAAATTCAAAAGGAGTTGTTACAACACCAACTGTAAGGGCGCCGATTTCGCGTGCAATTTCTGCAACGATTGGAGCTGAACCTGTACCTGTTCCTCCACCCATTCCTGCTGTAACAAAAACCATGTCTGCACCGGCAAGAACGTTTTTAATCATTTCCTTGTCTTCCTGAGCTGCCTGTTCACCAATTTCAGGGTGTCCGCCTGCTCCAAGACCCTTTGTTACCTTCTGTCCGATTGCAAGCTTTACAGGTGCTTTAGAATTTCCGAGTGCCTGTCTATCTGTATTTATAACTATGAAATCTACATTAGAAATATTTGTATCAATCATTCGGTTTACAGCGTTTGAACCGCCGCCGCCACATCCAACAACCTTGATTACAGTAGGGCTATCCGAACTGATGATTTGTGAAGAATCAACATTACCTTCTTCTTCGACTATAGATAAATCCATATTTCCTCCCGTTTATGAATCACCTTAAACTATATTTACTATTCTAAACTAAAAAAAGAAATCGCGCATCCTTTTTAAGATACTATCCTTTTCTTTTCCAGAAGAGCTTTGTTTTTTCTGTCTTGTTTTTGGATCGTTCATCTGCGGCATAAGCTTGTTTGCTTCGATTAATCCAATTACTGTGGCAAAATCAGGACGACGATAATCTGACTGCTTACCGCCAAGATTGTCCGGAATACCGATTCTTACTGCAGATGTTTTAAACTTAGCCTGTGCAAGCTCTACAACACCAGGAAGCATTGCGCCTCCACCAGTAAGGATGATGTTTCCGGAAAGCTGTTTGATTTTATCGTCTGTATTATTAATAATGGCTGTTTTTACCATTGAGAAAATCTGTTCCATTCTTGCCTGAATAATCTGACAAAGCTGAGATCTTGCCAAAAGTTCAGGAGCACGTCCGCCAATGCCAGGAAGAATAACATCCTCGTCATCTTCGCTCACACTTGGAAGCCAGCAGCAGCCCGATTCAATCTTGATTTTTTCTGCATTTGCAAAAGGGATTCCTGTTACAATACCGATGTCGTTTGTAACAAAGTTTCCTCCAACCGGAATACTTGCTGTGCTTACAGGAGCTCCGTGTATCAAAACAATTACGTCTGTTGTTCCGGCTCCAAGGTCAATAATAATTGAACCAAGCTCAAGCTCGTCATCGTGACAAACCGACTGTGTCTGTGCAAGAGTTTTAAGCATTACTCCGCCTAAAATATAATCTGCACGGAGCATGCACGATCTCATATTCTGAATGATTGTTTTAGAAGCTGTAACGATTAATACATCTGCTTCGAGTTTATAGCCGAGACGGTTCAATGGAGCCTGAATACCAACTGAAACACCGTCTACAAGATAATTCTGTGGAATAACGTGGATTTTTTCGCGGTCTGCAGGAAAGTTCATGGCAGTGGCAATTTCGATTACCTTATCAATATCCTGTCTTGTAACTTCCCTTCTGTTGTTTTTGGAATTAACGTGGATTGGGACAACGCCTCTGGCACTTTCGCTTTCTACAAGAGAGCCGCCTATAGCACAGATTACATAATCAACTAAGGTACCTGCAGCCTGTTCTACATCTTCGATTGTCTCTTTGATTGCATCTTTTGCTTCTTCGATATTAACGATAACACCGTTTCTTAAACCGGCAGATTTTCTTGAAGATGTGGCAACTATTTCAAGTTTACCCTCTTCATTGATTTTTCCGATTGCCGCTTTAATTACATTGGAACCTATATCAAGTCCAACTATAGTTCTATCGTCGTTCATTCCCCAAACCCCTATATCATTTCATTTTACATGAAACTGAACCATAACGCAAATCAATTTCTGAAACTTCTGTATCCAGTAAGTTTACTACGTCTAATACTACCATCATATACTTTAATGCGTCTTCATTCAATGACCGGTCGGTAAGAACTTTAACTTTTGACTGTGCAGGAATCAAAGAAAGCTCATAGTTTCCCGATTCTTTTGGTAAAACACAGATTTCGCTGATGCTTGCAAAGTAATTATTCTGGCGGATACCAATTTCTGCAATCTGGTCGATTAAAGGACGATACTTCATAGGAACCTTCATTCCGCCCGACATATGTTCAATTGGAAGTCCTGAAATGATCGGAATATATTTTGAATCCAATACTGCGGCATTTTTTACAGGGAATAATACACCGCTTCTGTCGATCTGCATTGGATATGTAAATCCGTTTTCTACAACAAATGTAACTGCAACAGGGATGCGTTCAACAACATCTACATAAATTCTATTAGGAAATTTCTTTTCAATGATTGCACTGTCGATTCCGGCATCAGAAGTAAGGATTGCAACACCTTCTTCTACGTCAAAATCAAACCATGAAGAACA
Source organism: Treponema sp. (assembly GCA_017962965.1). Taxonomy (GTDB): domain Bacteria; phylum Spirochaetota; class Spirochaetia; order Treponematales; family Treponemataceae; genus Treponema_D. Next base: position 29,913 of record JAGCUI010000057.1, read on the forward strand.
GTTCATCGGCACAAATTTACTTGCAATTTCTTCTGCCGAATATACCTGGTTTCCTCTGATAGTAACCTTTGGAGAAGCAAAACTTGGAAGCACATATCTGTAAGCAATAAGCTCGCCTACAAGCAGAACACACAAAATCACAAAGATGATTTTAATGGCCTTAAGCTTTTTGTCGCCCGAAGAGGATTTTGGCTCTACGAACTCTTCCACTGCTCTGTCCTCCTTCTGATTAAAATTGTAAGTCTGATTTAATAACATTCCTACATCACTCATTTTTCTCTCATTTCCCTTTTATTGAATTTATAATACAGTTAATGTATCAACATTTACTTCTTCGTACTTTATTTCATCACTTTCTTTTTCTTCGCACCTGGAAGCATTCAAAATAAAGCCGCACATTCCAAGAATTATGATTACAGAAGAACCACCGGCAGAAAAGAAAGGCAAAGCAATACCTGTGGAAGGCAAAACTCCGCAAACAATCATACAGTTGATGATTGACTGCAAAAAGATTACCGTTACACATCCAAAGCTTCCGTATGACGCAAATCTTGAAGGACATCTGAATGCTGTTTTATATCCGCGCCATGCAAAAAAGCAGAGTAAAAGGAGATATCCAACTACTCCAAAAAATCCCATTGATTCAGCCCAGCCTGCAAAAATGTAGTCTGCCTGAACTTCAGGAATTGAATCCAGTTTAGAAAGTCCTCTACCAATTCCCTGTCCCCAGAAACCACCTGCACTTACTGCACTCTTAGAAGCAATTACCTGATAGTTAAAAGAAGAAGTTCCTTCGTTCGGATTTAAATAACCAATAATTCGTTCTACACGATACTGCTCCGAGGTAATCATAATGATAAGGATTGGAACCGAAAGGATTAAGAAAGGCCAGAACCATTTAAGTTTTGAACCTGTTACATAAAACATTAAAAGCCCGATTATTGTGATAAAGAGGCTTGTAGAAAAGTCTTTCTGAGCAAGAACAAGAACAACCATTAAAAGGAAAATTCCTACACAAGGAAGCACATCCCTCTGGCTCTCTTCTTTAAGCTCATACTGTTTGTCAAAATAAGAAGCAAGGTACAAAACCACTGTGAGCTTTACAACTTCCGAAGGCTGGAAAGTAAAATTAAAAGGAAGACGGATCCAGCGTCGTGCACCATTTTTTTCGATTGAGAAAGGCTTTATAAAAGTGAGGATACAAAGAACAACACTTGCAATAACCATAAGCATTACAAGCTTTTTGATTGTCTTCATATCAAGAATCATGAATATTCCAAAGAGGAAAAATCCTGCCAAAGAACATACAAGCTGTCTTTTTACAAAATAAAATGAATCGTTTCCGAAAAAGCGTGCTGCATAGTTTTGAGAGCAAACAAAGAGAGTGAATAATCCAAAGCCCCACAAAAGAACAACGCTTACTAAAAATCCAATATCGCTCTTGTGATATTTTTCTAAAGGCTTATGAGCATAAAAAGTAAACTGATTATTCATTACTTTGTTACCTCCCCGATAATATTTTCCAAAGCCATACTGTGAGAACCTTTAAACACAATTACATCACCATTCTGGCAAAGCTTTGTAAGATTCTGAGCAATCTGAGTAAAGTTTTCCTTGCTGTTTGTTTCGTAATATTCATAAGCTGTAATATTATTTTCTTTAAGAACCTGAACGCATGCATTCATTTCTTTTCCAACAAGAATAACCTTTGTAAAATCGCTATTTAAAAGTACGCTTCCAATTCCGGCATGTGCTTCTTTGCTTTTTTCTCCAAGCTCGAGCATATCAGCCAGAACAAAATATTTTTTACCTGTTTCCTTTACGTCAGAAACAAATTCAATTACCTTAGTCATTGAGTCAGGATTTGCGTTATAACAATCCTTTACTAAAGTTATCTTTGCACCTGATTTAAGAACAGAATCTTCAATTTCCATTCTTCCACTGAGCTTTGCCATTCCTTCAAGTCCTTTTTTAATGAACTCTTTTTCAATTCCGCATTCTTTTGCAAGGGCAACAACTCCAAGTGCATTTACAAAATTATGATCTCCGCTCAAAGGAAGATTTACTTCAAGACCGTCTACGCTGAATGTAATTCCCTTTAATCCGTTATTTTTAATGAATTTTACACCGCTTGTTTTTTCATCAACTGATTTTCCGAACAAAACCTTTTTACCCTTAACACACTTAAGGCAGAAAGAAGCAAAATCATCTTCGAATGGAACAAAAGCAGCTCCATCCTTTGGAATATAGTTAAAAGACTTTCTTTTTTCGATTGCAATGTTTTTACGGCTTCCAAGAATTCCTATGTGAGCAGTTCCGATGTTTGTAATAATTCCGTATTTTGATTTTAAAACCTTTGAAATTTCTCCGATTTCGTTTACGCGGTTCATACCCATTTCAAAGATTCCATATTCATGATTTTCTCTGATATTAAATACTGAAAGAGGAAGTCCTGTTTCTGAATTAAAGTTTCCCTGAGTATAAATAACTTTATCACCAAACTTTGCCTTGAATACAGAAACAAGCATTTCTTTTGTTGTAGTTTTTCCGCATGAGCCCGTAATACTGATTTTTACAAGGCGTGGAAATTTATTTACATAAGCTTCTGCTGCATCCTGAAGTGCATGAAGTGTATTTTTTACTGCAACAAAGCATACATTATTTTCTGCTGCAAGTTTCTGGTACAAAGCCTTATCTTTTTTTACTTCATCCTTATTTACAAAAATAACCGAAGCACCCTTTTCGATTGCACCAGGAATATATTTATGACCGTTCTGGAATTCACCGATTAAAGGCACAAACAAAGAATTCTTTACAACGTTTCGGCTGTCTGTTACTACACTTTCAAAGCCGTAGTCTTTATTACAAGAGAGGCATTTTCCTTTTACTGCTTTTACAAGCTCATCAATTGTGAGTAAAGAAATCATTGCTTTTTCTCCCCTGTCATTTCTACACGGATAATATCATCACTTTCGGCCTTGTGCATTCCAAGCTCTTCTGTTGCAATTTTTTCAATTCTTTCTGCACTGGTCAAAATACTTATATCGCTGATTAATCTTTTATTTTCTTCGATTAATTTTTCCTGCTTTAATTCAAGATCTTCAATTTCGTTTGATAAATCTGTATATTTTTTAGCCTGAACTGCATACAAAAATAAAAGCACTGAAACAGAAGCAGTTAAGATACAGATTAAAATAGCCTTGATAAAATCTTTTACTTTAAGTTTATTCTGTTTATTCATATCAGTACCCCACAACTCCATCCAAATGATATTTTGTAGCATCACAGATTTTTCTTATTACTCTAAGCTTTGCACTTCTTGAAGGTGAATTAACCTTTACTTCCTGTTCTGTTGGACAAACAGGCTTTCTGGTTAAAATTTCTGCACACTGTTTACCACCACAGCGGCATACAGCAACTTCAGGAGGACAAACACACTGTTTACCAAGATTTTTAAAAAAGTTTTTTACGATTCTGTCTTCAAGTGAATGGAAGGTGATTACTCCCATTTTTCCGCCTGCATTTAAATCCTGGAAGGCGTCGAATAAAGCCTGTGGCAATCTTTTTAACTCACTGTTTACTGCAATGCGTAAAGCCTGGAAGGTTCTTGTAGCAGGATGAATTGAACCGTAGCGGTAATTTGCAGGAACAGCATTCCAGATAATTTCTGCCAATGCCTTTGAAGATTCAATTTTTCCACCTGCTCTTGCTTCTACAATTGCTTTTGCAATTCTGCGGCTTAATTTTTCTTCTCCATAAAGATAAATTAAATCTGCAAGTTTTCCTTCTGAAAGTTCATTTACTAAATCAGAAGCAGAATTTTCACTTAAAGGACTTAATCTCATATCAAGGCTTTCGTCATATCTGAAAGAAAAACCTCTCTGAGACTTTTCGTAATGAAATACAGAGATTCCTAAATCAAAAAGGATTAAATCAGGTTTGTTATATTCTGAAGGATAGTTTTTATAAAAATCGTTGAACCAGCCGTTATAAAAATGAACTCTTTCTCCAAAGCTGCTCAATCGTTCCTTAGCTTTAGCCTGAATAACAGGATCTGCATCAAGACCAATAACCGAAAGATTTTTATACTTAGAAAGGAAGTTGAACGTATGTCCGCCTTCACCCAGAGTTGAATCAACCATGAGGGCATTCTTTTCGTAAGGTTCTCCAACCGGAGAAAGCCATTCGAGACATTCATTTAAAAGTACAGGAGTATGTACTATTTCCATTTCGCTTTAAAACTGCCAGAATCAGGCCTTAATTAAAAAGCCTGGTTCTGACAGTTCCCCTTCCACCCATATTTTCTATAATATTAAAAACTAATATCATCAAAATCTTCCGCAGCATCACGGAAGGAGTCTTCACTCGATTCAAGGTACTCGTTATAGGCTGCAGAATCCCACAATTCCACATACTTTGCCATTCCAAGAATAGTACAATCCTTGGTGAGCCCTGCATAATCTCGCAGACTCTGCGGGATAGACAAACGTCCATTTTTATCAAATTCCACATCCTGAGCCGGTGCAATAAAACGTCGTACAACCATCATGCTCTTTTCTTTTAATAAAGAAGCACTGCACGTAATCTTGGACTGGAACTGTTCCCATTCATCTAGAGTAAAAAGCCATAAGCAGTGTCCTGAACCCTTGGTAATCATAAGTACATTTTGATTAATAGCCGTCCTCAGCTTTGCAGGAAATGAGACGCGACCTTTTTCGTCAATTGTATTATTGTATTCACCAGTTAATAGATTCATACCCACTTATTACCACTTTTTACCACTATTTCCCACTTATCTCCCATTTTATAGCAAAAAATTCTAAAGTCAACGGGTTTTTTAACCAATAATTAAAAAAATGTTCAAAAAATCCCAAAAGTTCTGTACATAATTATAGTAAAATCAATATAATCACTATAAAAATGATAAATATTCAAAACGAAAGCAGTCTTCATAATTCACTCAAGCTTTATTACGCAAATAAGTTCAACGGGCTTACGGAGGTCCAGAAAGACGGACATATTTATGATGTAATTGCTTCTAATGGACATATTTACGAGATTCAGACAAAAAACCTCTCTGCCCTGCTTCCAAAAATCCAGGACACAATAAAGAGAAAAAATAAAATTACAATCGTTCATCCTTTAATAATTACAAATAAAATTTATTTAACTGATGAAAACGGAGAATTGATTTCCAAAAGAAAGAGTCCTAAAAAAGGCTGCATATACGATTTATTCAATGAGCTTACAAAAATCTATCCTGTTTTATTAAATAAATATTTTTCGCTCGAAGTAGTTTTGATTGATATGATTGAACACAGAATCCGCACAAGTAACGAGGTTCAATCTAAAAACCAAAGAAGACGCTATAAAAAAAACTGGCTCAAAGTAAATAAGCGCTTAGAAAATATAATTCAAACTATAACTTTTAAAACAAAAAAAGATTACCTTACCCTTCTTCCAAAAGCTCTGCCCCAGGAATTTTCTGCAAAAGAATTAAAAAAAGCATTACAGGCTGATAAAACAATTCCTTCAAGAGCGGCCACACTTTCTCATTTAATTATCTGGGTTTTATTCAGAATGGATTTACTTATCTTTACAAGAGTGCAGAACAGAAGCCACTATTACAGCGTTAAATAAAAAAAAGGACGTCCTTTTGAGACGTCCTTGATTTTGCATTACTTAATATTCTTATTACCAGTTATCGTTCATATCATCTTCATCGTGGTTTTCAAGATCATAAAGGTCTGTTACTGCACGAAGATCATCAAGATACATATAGAACTGACCGCGAGCCTGCATTGGGTTACAGTCTACTCTGAATCCTACGATTCTAAGACCAGGCTTGTCTCCGTAATATGCACTGCTCTGTACAATTCCATGTTCTCCATCAGGACTAGGTGGAACTACACAAGTAAGTTTTTTCCATCCGCTGAATGCGAGTGTACCCATGTAAAGTTCAAAGTTTCTACCAAAGTAGTCCTGAACTAATACATACATTTCGTGATTCTGATTACGTCCGCAAACCCAAACAGAAATTGTTTTTACAGTTCCTTCGATTGGTAATGGACGTCCGGCAGTAATTGTGAATGAATCTCTACCGCGTCTAAAGAAGTCTACACGTACACCAAGTACCTGTGTATCTTCGTCTGCTTTATCTTCATCACCTGGAAGTGGTTCTTTCATTGCAGGGCTACCATCAAAAAGACGAGCTGCAATTACACCATCATCCGGAGAAATATGAACATACCATGAACCTTCACGTTCGAATTTATCGATTGATACTTCACGTAAAGCGAGCATTGCTGAGTCAGCACCTACAGTTTCAGGATTTGGTTCACTAAGACTCTGAGCAAACATCATTGAGGCTGTCAAAAGAACAGCTGCTAAAGCTAAAAGTTTTTTCATTTTCCGTCTCCTGTGTTGCTGCCTGAAGAAGTTGAATCATCAAATTCAACATCCTTTAATTCATAACCATCATAAATGAATGAGAGTGAATTAGTTGTGTATTTAATCTGATCAAAGAAGATTACGAAATTATCTACATATTCTTCTGCATCTGTACGGACTCTAAAGCCTACAAATGTCATATTCTCAGGACCACTTCTTAAGTGTGAATGCTGCTGGAGCCATCCCGGAACATTTACAATGATATTTTTCCATCCGTTGAATGCAAGAGAACCGCACTGCAAAACGTGAACACGTCCTGTAGCATCGCGTACTAACAATTCAAGATAGTATTTATAGTTTGCACCCCATACCCAGAAATCAACCTGAGTAACTGTACCTACAAAAGGAACTTCAAAAGGTTTTCCGTCAACAACAGGATATACTTCGAACCAGTTATCACCTTTTCTGTTGAATGCTGTCTGAACTCCCAATACTTTTGCCGGTGTGTCATTTCCACGACGAAGCAATTTAAGTGAATTTGGAATTCCTTCATAATATCCCTGTCTTGGATATCCTTCTGCAACAAAACGGCTTGAATTAACAGCCCAATCCCAGCTGTATGTTACACCGTTGTACATATAATTCTGTTCGCCTACAGAATCAAAATTGTCGATAACAAAAGTCTCTACACTCTTTGAATTAGGCTGCGCAAACAAAGGCAAACCTGCAAAACAAAGAACTATAAGACCTGTAAGAACTTTAAGTCCCCTTTTCATGCAAAACTCCTTAAACCTTTTTTAATATCCCGATAAAAGAACAAAAAAAAGATTTCTATATTATTTTATCGGCATTACTTCTATAAATGTTTAGTTTAAAAATAATTATATTTCCTATAGGTATGTTTGTCAAACAGAAACAGGAAAGAGAAAAATAATAAGAATAAGTTCACTAATTGAATAAAATTCTTAATTATTCTATTATATAGAAAAATATAGGACGACCTAACAAGCGTCAAAAGGATGATTTAATGGCTATTTTAAGTTATAAAGAACTCGGTCTTGTAAACACACGCGATATGTTTGCAAAGGCTATTAAAGGCGGATATGCTATTCCAGCATATAACTTTAACAACATGGAACAGATGCAGGCTATTATTCAGGCTTGTGTTGAAACAAAATCTCCAGTTATTCTTCAGGTATCTAAAGGTGCACGTGCTTATGCAGATAAATACATTCTGCGCAACATGGCTCGCGGTGCTGTAGAATACGCACACGAACTTGGATGTGATATTCCTATCGTTCTTCACCTAGACCACGGTCCAAACTTCGAAGTTGCAAAAGACTGTATCGATAACGGATTCTCTTCTGTTATGATTGACGGTTCTGCACTTCCATACGACGAAAACGTTGCTCTTACAAAACAGGTTGTAGACTACGCTCACCAGTTCGACGTAACAGTTGAAGCAGAACTTGGTGTTCTTGGTGGTGTAGAAGATGATGTTGCTGCTGAAGAATCAAAATACACAAAACCTGAAGAAGTTGTAGACTTCACTTCTAAAACAGGATGTGACTCACTTGCAATTTCTATCGGAACTTCACACGGAAGATGTAAGTTCACTCCAGCTCAGTGTACACGCACTGCTGACGGTGTTCTTATTCCTCCTCCACTGGCTTTCAACGTTCTTGAAGAAATTGAAAAGCAGCTTCCAGGTTTCCCAATCGTACTTCACGGTTCTTCTTCTGTTCCTGTTGAATATGTAAAGATTATTGAACAGTTCGGTGGAAAAATCCCTGATTCAGTTGGTATTCCAGAAGAACAGCTCAGAAAAGCAGCTAAATCTGCAGTATGTAAGATCAACATCGACTCTGATGGACGCCTTGCTATCACAGCAGCTGTACGTAAATTCCTCGCAGAAAACCCAGAAGCATTTGACCCACGTCAGTTCCTCTCAGCTGCCCGCGACGAAGCAAAGAAAATGTACATGCACAAGAACATCGAAGTATTAGGCTCAGCTGGACATGCATTAGACTAATAAAGCCGCTGGTTTTGCGAAAGCAAAACCAGGTAAGCACAACTTGTTGTGCGACTCACGCATTAGACTAATAAGATATGCTAGTTTTGCGCAAGCAAAACTAGGTAAGCACGCGCAAGCGTGCGGCACATGCATTAGACTAATACATTGTGCTGGTTTTGCGTAAGCAAAACCAGGTAAGCACGCGCAAGCGTGCGACTCACGCATTAGACTAATAAACTAATACCCCGTCATTGCGAGGAGCCTTGCGACGAAGCAATCCACTATTCCTCGCAGAATGTAAGGGCGTAAAAAAAGACTTTCGTTTTTACGAAAGTCTTTTTTTATCTCATCATAATTTCAATCTATATTACTATTCATTCTTCAAAAGCTTATATTCTTTTTTAAGGCACAATCCCGAATATGCAAGATATCCAAGCGAAAGAACGCACGCAATATAAATCATCTTGAGTGCTGCAAAACATGTGTCTGCAAAAGCCGGGAAAAGCATGTAAACAATAATCAGAATAATATTCTTGAGCTTCTGGCTCTTGTTATCTTCCTGAATACAGTAAACAAGTCTTTTTGCAGAATAAGAAATCTGAATAATCATTGCAAGGTAAATGAGCGGACGAAGTGAAATATCATAAAGTGAATAACGTGAATCTGTCATACTCATAATATAATATGGTAAATAAACTGCATAAAAAGATGCCATTAAAGGGAAAATAGCCTTTGCCTTATATTCCCATGTGTTTTTAGAAAGAACACAAAAGCCTGCAGGAACCAAAAGCATTGGTAAAAAGGAAAGCTTTATAAAATAATAAAAATAATTCTGAAAGAATGAATCAGGAATAAGTCTGTGTGCATAAGAAACAATAAAATGAATTGCACAAACTAAGATTCCTGTGAAAAATCCGATAAAAACAACTAAAGAGAATTTCTTTTCTCTTGCAAACAAAAAATAAAGCACCAGTGAAACTGGAAATAATAAAAGTAAAAATAATAACATATGAATAAAATACTATGTACAGATTTATTAATCAAGATGTTAGTCGGCTTTTGCCTTAATCCTAATTATCTGTGCAGTTCCTTCTATAGTGATTTTTTCTCCGGGTAATACGGCGTAGATTTCTTCCGAAAGGATTTTTTTACCAATCTTTTCTTCAGAAGTTCTGATTACCGCGTTACTTTCGCTAAGTATATAAATAAGCTGAACATTCTTTGCGCACTTTTCGCCTGAATTGAACATGCTCCATCCACCTTTGATGTTTATCTGTTCAAGGCTAAAGTATTCACATTCAAACTTGCCCGGAAACTTTGCAACCGGAATCATACCCTCTCTTTTAATTACGGAAAGTCCCTTCTGGATATGAACCTCGCGTCCCCTGCCCCAGTCGTAAAGTCTGTAGGTTAAATCACAGGACTGCTGAACTTCCATAAGCCTGAGCCCCGCACCTATTGCATGTACAGTTCCTGCAGGAATAAAGATAAAATCCCCTTTCTGAACGTTTACAAATTCAAGATAATCTTCGAGCTTGTTTTGGGTAATTGCATCGGAAAGCACCTGGTTTGAATAACCTTCTTTAATTCCGTATACAATTTTCGCATCAGGCTTGGCATCCAAAACATACCAGCATTCAGTTTTTCCGCGGTTACCCTCTCCTTCAAGCTTAACAGCCCAATCGTCGTCGGGATGCACCTGGATGGAAAGAGTATCGTTTGCCTGTATAACCTTAACTAAAAGAGGATAGTCACCTCCGCAAGCTTTTAGAAATTCCTTCTGGCAGTCGTTTGGATGTGTGGATGCAATCCAGAGTTCATATCCCCAGATTTTCTCCGATTTTATAGATTCAAGTTTAAGCATAATAGTTCCATTGTTACAGTGTATTTATCGTGGATTGCTTCGCTTTGCTCGCAATGACGGAGTTTCGATTCTTATTACGTCATTGCGAGGAACGAAGTGACGCGGCAATCTATTTTTCCCAGAGTTTTTCAGGGTAATAACCGGACTGGATTTTTTTGGCGATTTCGTCCTTTACAATCTGACGGTCTTCAGGATAAGTCATTCCAAACCATGTTTCCTGAGAAGAGAAGAACTTAATCGAGCCCTTTCCCTTAGAAATGATTTCGCCGGCAGATACAGGTAAAAGTGCTTCTGCTTTTGGAGCTGTTGAATTTTCCTTGATAAAGTTATCCCAGTATACGTGGAATTCTTCAAAAGCTTTTGGTGTAAATCCAAAGAGGTTCATACTAACCCATTCTTTTCCAGTAAAGAGCTTCTTTTCTCCGTCAGGCATTTCGCTGATTACCTGATCGTTTTCGCCGTAATAAATCTTAAGGTTTTCTTCGATTGTAGCAAGCTTGTCGTCTTTAACTGTACATACACCGCGGCTTACAGAACCACTGCGGCTCATTGTGTTACCAAGAACATAACCAACCATTGCATGTTCAGTGCAGTCGTTTTCTATTGAAGAAAGATATTTTCCAAGCACTTCAAATGCCTGTCTTCCGTAATAGTCATCTGAGTTAATAACTGCAAAAGGAGTTTTGATTGCACTTTCTGCACACAAAACGGCATGAGTTGTTCCCCAAGGCTTTGTTCTTCCTTCGCTGTCCTTAATCTGCTGTGGTGTTAATAAAGAATCGTGATTCTGGAAAACATATTCAGCATCGCAGTTTCTTGCAATACGGTCAAACAATCTTTCTCTGAACGGCTGTTCAATATCTTTACGGATAATAAAAACTACCTTTCCAAATCCGCTTTTCATTGCATCATAAGTTGCAAAATCCAAAAGACATTCATCATGTAATCCAACTCCGTCAATCTGTTTTACTCCACCATAACGGCTTCCCATTCCGGCTGCCAATACTAATAATGTTGGTTTCATTTTATACCTCTTGTTTATTGTGTTATTGTTTCAAGCGCAAGCTTCATCATATTTGTAAAGCTTTCCTGTCTTTCCTGACTGGTTGTTTCTTCGCCTGTAACAAAATTATTACTCACTGTTAAAATTGCCAGAGCCTTTCGTTTAAACTCTGCTGCTAGAGTATACAACTCTGCTGCTTCCATTTCAATTCCTATAACTCCGTACTTTTTCCAGAATTTCCAGGTTTCATTTTCATCATAAAAACGATCGCCCGAAAAACACTGTCCTACATAGGTTTTAATTCCAAGCTCCTTTGACTTATTATAAGCAGTATTTAAAAGCTCAAAATCAGGAACAGGAGCATAATGATTAAAGCCGAATCTCTGTGTCTGAAGATTTGAATCCGTACAGGCTCCGTTTGCCAGAATCACACTGCGGCAAGGCACATCCTCGCTAACTCCGCCCGCAGTCCCAATTCTAATCGCCTTCTGAACATCATAAAACTGGAACAGCTCCTGAACATAAATAGATAAAGACGGTTGTCCCATGCCGGTTCCCTGAACAGAAACTTTCTTTCCGTTATAAGTGCCTGTAAATCCAAGCATTCCGCGAACCTCGTTGTAACAAACAGCGTCCTTTAAAAAATTCTCTGCAATAAACTTTGCCCTGAGCGGATCCCCCGGAAGAAGAACCAATGGAGCAATTGCACCCTCTGGTGCGTTAATATGTGTACTCATACCTTAAGTATAAGATGAAAAACTAAAAAAATAAATTGAAAATTTTTTCCACTTACGAGTTTTTTTATATTATAATTATAGTATGTTAGTTTATTTATCAGACATTTCCCCATGGATTTGGGTAGGCGTTCTGGTTGTATCATGCGTTATAGAAGCATTTACACTGGGACTAACGACAATTTGGAGTGCAATTGCTGCAATTCCATTAATTTTCATCGCCCGAACGGGTATGCCGTTTCAGTGGCAGTTTCTGATTTTTGTTATTCTAACTCTTGTTTTAATCATTTTTACGCGTCCGTTTGCAGTAAAAAAGCTTAAAATAGGAAAAGAGAAAACGAATGTAGATTCAATGATCGGTGAGGAGGTTATAATTACAAAAACTGTTTCAAAATTTACAAAAGGTGAAGCTAAGGCCAAAAACGGAGTAATATGGGCTGCAGCCAGTGAAAATCAGGAAAACGAAATCCCGGAAGGAACTGTGTGTAAAATCACAGCCGTAAAGGGAAATACAATATTCGTAACTCAATAAAAAAGGAGAAGAAAAATGGGTGTATATTTAACCATTGCACTTGCAGTTGTAGTAATCATTCTTATTGCTACAAACATCAGAATTATTCCACAGTCTTCGGCAGCAGTAATCGAAAGACTTGGTGGATATCAGAAAACTTGGAACGTTGGACTTCATGTAAAGATGCCTTTTATCGACAGAATTGCAAACAGGGTTTCTTTAAAGGAAAAAGTATTCGACTTTCCACCACAGCCGGTTATTACCAAAGATAACGTAACAATGATGATTGATACTGTAGTTTATTTCCAGATTACAGATCCTAAATTGTATACATACGGTGTAGAACGCCCTATTAACGCTTTGGAAAATCTTAGTGCTACAACCCTGCGTAACATCATTGGTGAACTTGAACTTGATGAATCTTTAACAAGCCGTGACGTTATTAATACAAAGATGCGCTCAATCCTGGATGAAGCAACAGACCCTTGGGGTATCAAGGTAAACCGTGTAGAAGTTAAGAATATTGAACCTCCACAGGCAATCCGCGAAGCAATGGAAAAACAGATGAAGGCTGAACGTGAACGCCGTGAACAGATTCTTATTGCAGAAGGACACAAGCAGTCTGCAATCCTCGAAGCCGAAGGTAAAAAACAGTCTTTGATTCTTGAAGCAGAAGCTGCAAAAGAAGCTGCAATCCAAAAGGCAAAGGGTGAAGCAGAAGCTATCCGTGAAGTTCAGCAGGCTAAGGCAGCAGGTCTTAAAATGCTTAAGGATGCAGGTATGGACGACAAGGTTCTTAAACTCAGAAGTATCGAAGCATTTGAAGTTGCAAGCCATGGTCAGGCAACAAAGATTATCGTGCCTTCAGACATGCAGAGTCTTGCCGGAGTTGTTTCAAGCATTTCTGAAATTGCCAAGAGCGGTAATGCCCCTGCAAAAAAATAATCACTGAAAAATCATAATCAGCAGAAGATTATTCCAAAAACTGCACCCAAGAGTATTATAATGATTGGGTGCGGTTTAAATTTAAAAAGAAGAAATACAAAAACACCGTAAGCGGCCAAATTAATCCATTCAAATAAACTTTTCCAGGTATAAATATATTTCAACGCTTCTAAATTCGAAGGCAGATTCAAACAGCTGAATACAAACATATTAACTGCAGGAACTAAAATCAATCCGGTTGTAACAGGTCTTAAAAAATCAAGGGCACCTTTTAAAAGAGGATTTGAATTAAATTTCTGAATAAAGTGTGCAACAATCACAATGATTATGATTGAAGGTAAAACTTCTGCAAGGGTAGCAACAATTCCGCCAATAACACCATGCTGGGAGTAACCGATATAAGTTGCCATGTTTGTACCCAAAGGGCCGGGTGTACTTTCCGAAATAGCAACCATATTGTAGAACATCTCTTCCGTAATTATTCCCTTTGCTACAATTGTCTGCTGCATGAGTGTAAGAGAAACAATTCCGCCGCCTATTGTGAAAAAACCGATGTACAAAAATGTATAAAAAAGTGCAAACAAACTCATTACTGGTTACCGTCCTTATCGTTCTGATTTTTCACCTGCGACCTTGTTGCAAGAGTTAATATTATACCTATTAAAAGCGCGCTCAAAATAATCCAGAAGGAAGGAACTTTAAAGAAAAAGACCAGCACAAAAGCTATGAGCATGAATATTGCATTTTCAAAATTCTTTATTGTCTTACGCGCAAAGTTGATGATTACATAAGTCATTAAAGCGGCAACAGCAACATTAATTCCACGCAACGCTTTTTGTACATAAGGATAATCTGAAATGGAATTAATAAAGGTTGCCAGAATCATGATGATAAGTAAAGAAGGAGTAATCATTCCCAAAGTAGAAACAATTCCTCCGATTATTCCGGCCTGCTTATAACCTACAAAGGTAGAAACATTTACTGCAACAATTCCCGGAGTACTCTGCCCTACAGCATAATAATCAATCAGCTCTTCCTCTGTAATCCATTTGCGTTTTTCAATCAATTCACGCTGCATCATAGGCATCATGGCAAGTCCGCCGCCGATTGTAAAAGTTCCGATGCGGGCAAAAATGCCGTAAAGATCCAAAATTGTCTTTAGTTTTTCTTTAAAACCCATATTATTCCGCCGTCAAAAAATAATTCTATATTCTTACTTCAACACAGGTGCCACCGGTTTTATTAGGCCTTATCTTAAAAGTTGCGCCAATCTGATTTGCCCTGTATTGCATGGAATTTAATCCCAACCCTGCCTTGTTTTTTCTGGTTGAATTAATTCCAATTCCATCGTCTGTAATATTAATGCATATATTCTGAGAATTTTCTACTATGGAAACACACGCGTTCTGTGCCTTTGAATGCTTGGCAACGTTATGAAGCGCTTCCTGTACAATTCTGAATATATTCAGTTTTTGAACGTTATTTAAATCTGCATCATTTTTAATTTTAAATTCATACTTACAGTTTATTCCCGTAGTATTTTCAAATGAATTACAAAGATTATTTATACTTTTATTTAAACCAAGGCTTTCGAGTTCTACAGGATAAGAGTTATGCGCATACTGTCTTGTTGTCTGAAGCGTCTGGCTGATTAATTGGGCAAGCTCTTCCATCTCTTCTTTTTTTGCACCCTCTTCGTTTTTTGAATAACTTCTGCAAAGCATGGAAATTCCT
This sequence comes from Treponema sp., assembly GCA_017962965.1. Taxonomy (GTDB): domain Bacteria; phylum Spirochaetota; class Spirochaetia; order Treponematales; family Treponemataceae; genus Treponema_D. The sequence continues at coordinate 45,108 of JAGCUI010000057.1, forward strand.
GCAAGACGCTGACAGATATCATCATGTAAATCCGTACTGAATCTCTGGCGTTCAATTTCAGAAATACGCAGAACTTCGCCTTCTACTTCCATTCGTTTGTTGTTTGCTTCTACAAGCTCACGGGTTCTTTTATTGATTTCGCTTTCCAAAAATTCAGAACGGCGTTTATTTAATTCAAATGAGTTGATTCTTTCGATAGCCTGAGTAATAGAAATTGAGATTGTACAAAGGTACGGAAGAAGCTGGTCGTTTGCATCATAAAAAATAAGCCCCGAAAATGAATTACCCATATTAAGGAATTTAAAAATAAGATTATCCGGAGTTTCTGCATCATAGTCGCGGTATTTATTAAAAAAGTTTGCAATCGTCATCGGCTGATTTCCGTTGAACTCGTAGAAAACCCTGCCGTTTCTTTTTATATAAAGCGGATTAATAATAAAGTCGTGGAAATCAAAAGGAGATGCTTCGTTTATAATAATCGGAAAACTCAATACACAAAAGTTCTGAATGCCAAGCTGTTCAACATAGGTGTCTATAACATTTTTAAAACTTCTTACATCCTCGCAGTAATTAATATCCTGGGCAAAGTGGCTTACAAGGCGCAGAAACTGTTCACTCTGAATATATTTATTCTGCATTTCCACAAGATAATTCTGATCTCTTTGAATCTCATCCGTATTAATTTTACAGCCGCAGGAATTTCTTATGATTAAGGTTGATTCAACAAATGATTTTTTTGGAACCTTTTCGTGATTTAAAAGCTTGAATAAAGTAGTTACTGCTTTTTCGCCTATTTCCGACAAAGGCTGATGAACTGTTGTTAAAGAAGGAATTACATAGGCACTCTGAGGAATATCATCAAAGCCTGTAACCGCGCATTCTTTAATCTGATTATTCTGATTCATCTGGAAAAATTTATATGAACCGATTGCCATGTTATCGCTGGCACAAACAATCGCATCAATTTTTGCATCAGGATTTTCTGCATAAAAGTCTGCAAGCGCAATGGAAGCAACATGCTCCGAAAACCATCCTCGTCTTACAAAATAATTTAATTCAGGATACCAGGGCTTATAAACTTCGATTGTCTTTTTAAAAATATCCTCGCGCATATCTGCATCGTGGTGATTTTCCGAACCGCTGATATAAAGAAAGTTTCTGTAGCCGTGTTCAAGGATAAGGTGTTCTACAAGCTGTTTCATGGAAGCATCACTCTGGATTAATAAAGAAGGCAATCCCTTTACTTCCTGTCCGATTGAAACAACAGGAATCTTTCCCCAAAGACGTTCAACCTCAGCTTTTAAATTAATCTTATATCCGTCTACAATTACCGAAGTAACAAAAAGAATTCCGTCTATATTAAAAAAGGATTCTGCCGGAAAGTGAGAAGCAAACGAAAGTGAAGAAAAGTTAATATTTTCAAGCTGAAAGCACACAAGCTCAAGACCAAGCTCTTCTGCCTTCTTTTTTACGCTCTTATATATGGAAATCTGATACTCTTCATTAAGAATATTTAATACAAGACCAATTCTCATTATTTTATTATACAATTATTTTGAAAATTATGATAATATATTCGTATGGAATATACAGTAATTATTATAGACGATCATCCACTTTTCAGCAGGGGTCTTACTCAGCTGATTGAAACTCAGAAATCATACAAGGTAATTGGAACTGCCAAAGACAGAATGGAAGCCTTATCTTTATTGAACAACGTTACTCCAAACCTTGCCATTGTAGATTTGAATCTTGGACAGGAAGATGGTCTTGAATTAATTAAAGATTTAATATCACTTCAGCCAAAAACAAAGGTACTGGTTCTTTCCATGCACGACGAACGCTTTTATGCAGAAAGAGCATTAAAAGCAGGTGCCCGCGGCTACATCATGAAGGAAGAAGCTGAAACTCAGGTTATAAATGCCATCCAGACTGTAATTAACGGTGAAATATATTTAAGCCAGAATGAAAAAAAGAGACTTCTGGAAGCAACAAGAGGAACAGGAATTGCCAAAGATAATTTTGATACAATCAATACCCTTTCGGACAGACAGCTTCAGATTTTTGTTTTAATCGGCCGAGGTCTTGGAACTGTGGATATTGCAGCTAAATTAAATTTGAGCATTAAGACAATAGACACACATAAAGAAAACATCAAGGCAAAACTTCACTGTGCTTCAAGCGGCGAATTAAGACAGATGGCTATTGAGTGGACAAACAAGGCTAAATAAATTAACCAAGGTTTCGTCCGTATAAGTAAGAAAGTTCAGACAATTCTTTTGCACGTAAATCAGTAAATGCTTTTTTCTCAGCCCTCCAGGTCCAGTTTGTTCCTGTTGTAGAAGGTGTATTCATTCTGCCTTCGTTTCCAACCCCCGCTACATCCTGGAAAGGAATTACTGCAAACACCGCATTACTTGCCATTACAGTTTTAATCATAAGCTTTCTAAGCTCGCCTGTTTTTACAAGAGAGAGGGCTTTCTCTGCACTCAAAGTTTTTCCTGTTATATATGAAGCAACTAAAACAAGCTGTTCTTCCTTTAAGTTCATAAGCCAGCCCTGTAATGTGTCGTTATCATGTGTTCCTGTATAAACAATGCAGTTACTTGTATCGTACATATGAGGAAGAAAATAATTTACCATACCGTGTTCCTTTGCTTCTTCCACACTGAATGCAAACTGCAAAACCTTCATACCTGGGAAACCACATTCATCACGCAAGGCTTTTACTTCGTCTGTAATAACACCAAGATCTTCTGCAATTACAGGAAGATCTCCGCACTTTTTTTTGATTGTTTTAAATAAATCTACTCCCGGTCCTTTTATCCATTTTCCGTTGATGGCTGTTTTTTCATTTGCAGGTACAGACCAGAAGGCTTCAAAACCGCGGAAGTGATCTATTCTTAAAACATCAGTTAATTCAAAAATACGTTTGATTCGTTTTACCCACCAGGAATATCCGTCGTTTTTCATGGCTTGCCAGTCGTACAAAGGATTACCCCAGAGCTGGCCCTCTGCACTAAAATAATCAGGCGGAACTCCTGCAACGCACAAAGGTCTTCCGTTTTCATCAAGCATAAAAAGCTTCTGATTTGCCCAAACATCGGCACTGTCAGGAGCAACAAAGATCGGAATATCACCGATTATTTTAATTCCGTTTTGATTTGCATATTCTTTTAAAGCATTCCACTGAACATCAAAAAAGAACTGGATTACTTTTAAAACTTCAATCTCTTCTTTGTTTTCTTTTTCCCATTTTAAAAGAGCCTCTTTTTGACAAGAAGCAAGTTCCTTTGGCCAGTAATAGCACCATCTTGAATCAAGAGGTTTTTCTTCCTGTGCTTTTTTATCATAAAATTCCTTAATGCTCATAAAAACTGCATAAGGCTCAAGCCAGAAGGATTTTTCCTTACAGAAAGTTTTATATAACAAAAGGTCATCCTGGGAAGCATTCTGTAAAAAATATTTTGCGCAGGCTTTTAAAACCGGAATCTTCCACCATACAACAGAGCCAAAATCAACATTACCTGTTTTAGAAATATAGGACGGAGCCTTAATGTCTTTTTTTAATGCCCATCCTCTCTGGCAAAGCAAATCCAGATCTATTAAAAGCGGGTTTCCGGCAAAGGTTGAAAAAGATGCGTATGGAGAATCGCCGTAGCCTGTAGGACCAAGCGGAAGAATCTGCCACAAAGACTGCCCTGCTTTTTTAAGCCAGTCTATAAATTCAAATGCAGCCTTTCCTATTGTGCCAATTCCGTCTGTTCCCGGCAAAGATGTTGGATGAAGTAAAACTCCGCTTTTTCTTGTAAAATTCATTTTGAACTCCAGTAAAAAATCATGGAAAAATTTTTTGAAAATGCAAACTTACAAAACAAAAAAACTGTCCGGATACACTCTTACTAAAAGGTATTGAGCAGACAGTTCTCTTGTATATTTTTGCGAAAAAAATATTTTTTTAAGAAGGTTTTAATTACGAACCTAAAACTTTAGAGATGCGTTCCAAAACCTTTTTTCTATCCAATGGTTTTACGATGTAGCTCTTAGCTCCAAGCATAAGGGATTTCTTTACAAGTTCTTCCTTACCAAGAGCACTTACCATTACAACCTTTGCATTCTTATCAAAAGCCATAATCTGTTCGAGCGCTGTAATACCATCCATTTTAGGCATTGTGATATCCATTGTAACAATGTCTACCTGAGGGCACAATTCCTTGTACTTTTCTACCCCTTCGGCACCATCAATGGCTGTGGCTACTACATCATATCCTTCGCTTGCCAGAATCTGACCCAACTGTTTTGCAACGAACATCGAGTCATCTACTACCAATACTTTAAAAGCTGTTCCATCAGTTTTTACACCTTCTGGTGCACGTTCATTAATATTTGGAAAATCCTGCATAGTCTCCATCACTCCTATCTAAAATTTATGTACGCTCTCTAATTGCGACATTTACTTCGATTTTACCACAGTGAGAAATAAGAGGAACAATAAGTGCCTCAACATTTTCTGTTGCACCACCTAAAGCAGCAATTTCCATCTTCTGACCAACGAAAAGTGTTGGTGGTGTTAAATCGAATCTAAATCCTAATTCGTGTAATTTAGTAACAGCCTGAGCAGTAATAAGGTTTGCCAATTCACTGATTGTTGCTTTTGCAAGGTCGTCAAATTCCGGAAGTGTTTCACCATTCATTGCAGATGCAACATTCAAAGCTGTTTCCATGGTCATGTCAAACAAAACACGTCCTTCAACGTCTCCGGCAAGACCAACTAATGCAGCAACACCCATAACAGGCATTGCAGTAGATTTCAAGTACAAATCACCACGTTTTACTTCTGCACCTCCGAGAACTTCCTGGAGAACTCGGAATGAAGTTTCTACAAACGGGTTAATATATTCTACTCTCATATCATTCCCCTTTTTAATCTTTTGTATATGCCGTTACGGCACCAAAACTTTTTTCACCAAATCCAAATTTAGAAGGAAGGATTTCATTATCACCGATAATTACAATTCCGTTTCCTTTTAATTTTTCCTGGAAATCATTGATAATGACTTCCTGAGATGCCTGATCGCAGAACGATAAAACATCCCTTGCAAAAATAATATCTACCATTGGCAGAACATTTGTATTTTTGCAGTCGTGATATTCAAACATGATGCTGTCTTTAATATCAGCATTGAATGTATATTCACTATTTGCTTTCTGAATCAAATATGAGCCGTACCACTCTTTTGCAAGGTCCTGAGGAACACTCATAAGACTGGCATTTGAAACATTAAGCAAATCTATATCCTGGGCAAATATTTTAATCTTTGCATCCGGGTATTTCTCTTTAAGTATACATGCAAGTGAGTAAGCTTCAATACCTTTTCCACAGCCTGGGTTCCAAACAACAATCTGTTTTGCAGAATTATCAGGAAGTATATTCTTGATTGTGTTAGCATATTCTTCTGACCACCATTCGCCTGTAAATACCGAAGAAAAGCCTTTTAAGAAAGAATCAGCATCGATTGTACTCTGTAATTGAGTATTACCTGCTCCTCTTTCATCTACCCATGCATTATATCTTCTCTTAACCCACTGGTTATTCAAATCTGAAACAAAGAAGCTCTTATAATTTACAAGGCTTTCTGCAATAAACTTAAGGTCTGTTTCGGCCTTAGCAGCATCAACCTTTGGAGCTTGTGGTGCCTGTGCTTCTGCAGCCTTTGGTGCTTCTGCAACAGGTTCAGAAACTGCTTCTGCCTTCTGCTGACGGATCGGAAAGCCCTGTGGCTGTGAACCTCCCATTGGTGCACCCATAGGAGACGGTGCATTCAATGCTTCTGAAGGGAATGCAGGCTTAATCTGAGCTTCCTGAGGTGTATCCTTATTTGTAAAGATACGAAGAACATCAAGAAGAACGTAAAGTCTTTTATTATTCTCTACAACACCACTGATGTATTTAATATTAATATCACCAAACAAAGGATGTGGCGGCTGAATTGTACTTTTCTGAACACCAACTACCTTATCAATCTTATCTACTACAAGACCAAAAATCTGATCTTCTACAGAAAGAATAAGAAGGTTACGAAGGTTCTTGCCGTTTGATTCCTGTTTTACTTCGATATTAAAGAAGATTCTCAAGTCAAGAATTGGAATAATTTCACCACGAAGGTTATATACACCCAAAACGAACGGGAGTGTATTTGGTACATAAGTAAAACGACCTGCCTTTGCAATTTCCTTTACGTGCATAATATCAATTGCATAGTCTTTGTCGGACAAGGTAAAGGTAACCATTTTAAAATCGATGAATGAGGCTGCTTCTTTCTTTTCTTCTGTCTGTTCGAGTACTTTCTGTGCTTCGTCAATTATGTTCTCTGAATCCATACCAAACCTCTTTATGCCTCAAACTGTTCTTTCTGCTGAGCTAAGATTTCCTGACGTACACCTAAATCAAGAAGCTGACTCACATCAATAATTAATGAAACAGAACCATCACCAAGAATAGAAGCACCGGCAATTCCAGGAGAAACTGTGAACTTATCGCGTAAAGGCTTGATTACAACATCTTCCTCACCAATAAGTGAATCTACCATAACACCGATTTTCTTTTCCTGTGTACCAACAATTACAATATAACATTCTTCATCATTCATATTTGATTCAATATTGAACAGTCTTGAAAGACGAAGAATACTGATTACTTCATTACGAACATTAAGGATTTCGTAGTTATCAATGTGCTGGAGATCCTTAATATTAATACACTGACTTTCAATAACGTTTGCAATTGGAATTGAGTAGATTTCTTTTCCAACGCGAACCAAAAGTCCCTGGATAATTGCAAGAGTGAGAGGAAGCTTGATTGTGAATGTTGTTCCTTCCCCTTTTACAGAACTGATGGAAATATTTCCCTTGAGGTTGTTAATCATTGTCTTAACTACATCAAGTCCAACTCCACGTCCCGAAATGTTCGAAATCTTGTCTGCTGTAGAGAAGCCCGGCTGCATAATAAGGTTGTATGCTTCCTGATCTGTAAGAGTTTTATCAGGATGGATAAGACCTTTATCAATAGCCTTCTGGCGGATTTTCTGGACATCAATACCGGCACCGTCATCCTTGATTTCGATAACAATCATGTTACCTTCGTTAGATGCCTTTAAGAGAACTGTACCTGTTTCATCCTTTCCGGCAGCCTTACGAACTTCCGGAGTTTCAATACCATGGTCTACAGAGTTTCTTACACAGTGCATGATCGGGTCGAGCAAATCTTCTACTACCGACTTGTCGAGTTCTGTATCTTCACCTTCAATTTCGAGGTTGATTTTTTTGTTTAAGTCCTTCTGTAAGTCGCGGACAACACGTGGGAATCTTGAGAAAATCTGGTTGATTGGAACCATTCGGATTTTCATTACGCCTTCCTGAAGCTCGCCCGAAATTGTTCCAAGCTGCTGTGTGTATGAACGGAAGCGGTTTGTAATTCCCTTAATATCTGATTCGTATGCATCAAAGATTGTGTTCATTGAACCGTATTCTTCGAGCATAGATTTTTTAACATCGTTGAATGATTCACCCTTGCTCAAGCGGTGCCAGTAATCAGGCATTTTGTCGAACAGAGAATGAAGCTTATCCTTATACTGACTTTCGATTGACTGCAACTGAGTAAGCTGAGAAGAAGCCTGAAGTGTTAACTGGTTGAAAGAAGCCTTGATGATTACTGCTTCTGAAACGAGATTCAAAAGATTATCGATACGCTTTGAATCAACACGGAGGATTGAGCCCTGCTGTACATGAACCTGGGTATCCTTCTTAGGTGCTTCTTTTGCAGCTTCGTTTTTAGCGGCAATTGATTTATTAAGCTTTTCAACTTCTGCAGGCTGTCCTGATTCTGTTGCTTCGCTTTCAACTGCGGCTTCTGCTGCTGCCTCTGCCTCGGCTTCTGCTTCTTCTGCATCAACTTCGTCTGTATGTGCTTCTACCTTTGCAACAGGTAATACAGCATCCGGATTTGCATTGTAATTATCTTCTGTAATTTCTGTGGCATCTGTTAAAAGAGTAACGTCACTTAAATAAGAAGCGTTTTCGATTGCAGCACCATCCGATGCAGAAGAAATATAATAGTATACATCTTCAAAGAACTGATCTTCGTATAATTCATCAAAATCCGGAACAGTCTTTAAGATATTTCCTACATTCTTTAAAGCGGCATAAACCTGGATACCACCAACAGTATTCATAGGGTTACTTTCATCAAACTGAACAGCAACACACCAGAGCTTCTGATTTCCTTCGCATGCGCTCTTGAGTTCCTGATATTCTGATTCTGTTAATGGAGGAACCTTCATTTCTCCTTTCTGCTTGCGCTTTTGTCCGCTTGGAGTTGGTTCCGGAGCAACAGGTGCTTTTGTAACAGTAATTACAGGTGCCTTCTTTCCGCTGCCCTTTTCCGGTATATATGAATGAAGTGTATTTAATAAGTCATCAATATTTTCTGAATAAACCTGTCCGTTCTGACGTGATTCCAGCATTGCCTTAATAACATCAATCGATGTAAGCAAAATATCTACGACTTTTTCATCTACAGAAAGACGATCCGATCTTATTTCATCAAGTACATCTTCTACAGTATGCGTAAAGTGAGAAAGTTCGTTCATTTCTACAGTAGCTGATCCACCTTTAAGAGTGTGGGCTGCACGGAAGATTTCATCAATAGCTTCATGATTAGTCGGATCGTTTTCAATAACAAGAATGTTACTTTCCAACTGTTCAACCTGCTGCTCAGCTTCTGCGAAAAAGTCTTTTAAGAGTTCCTCGTTGTTAGGGTCAAGATAATCACTCATAACCTCTATTATATACCGAAAACCATAGTTTTCAAGGGAAAACATTCAATTTTTTAAACAATAAAGAATTAAAGAAACCCCCGAATTCTGCCGAAATTTTAATGTAAAACTTTAAATTAGTGGTATTATTCTATATATAGAGGTTTTGTTATGAAGAATATGAAAAAAATCTTTTTGGCCTTATCGCTTTTATTTGTATTTTCAACCGGCTCACTTTTTGCAGGCTCTTTTTTCAGTGCAAATGTAGGAGGAATGCTCAGCTATAATCCTGATGTTGCACAAACTGAATACGACCCTAACTTAAAGCTCAACGCTTATATCGAAAGTCAGTTTAACTTTGCAGACAACATCTGGTCGCACTTTAATTTTTCTTTAAAGACAGATGACTTTTTGAGCGTGGATTTATTCAGCGAAACAGATTCTAAATTCAGAATTGATGAAATCTCTGTAATCATTAAATCTCCTATTGAAGCAAGTACAAACTATTTCGGCGTTTACATGGGTGCTTATGATCCTATCGGTTCAGATTTATTCTTCCAGCGCTACTTTGGACTTTTGCCGACTTCTTCTGTACTTACAAAAAGCTGGCTTGGTCAGGCAGGTTCAATCCTCTACCCTCACTTTGGAATCGGTATTGCAGATGTAGTAAAGCTTCATAATTATCCTTTGGCCTTTGGTCTTTATGCTTACGTTAATAATGAAGATGAAAAATATTATGTATTTAATGCAGACTTAAGATTCGGCGCAGTTTACCGTTATTTTGCAATTGATATTGCAGGCGGTCTTGGTGCTCCTCTTTCTGATAAATATAACGGTGAAGGTGTAATCGTTGTAGTAGACAAGCTTTACTGGCATGCCGGAACAACAATCCTCATCGGAAATAATTATACTCAGAGCCTTTATCTTCAGGCAGGAATCTTTAATGCTTCATTCACAAAGGATAACGATGCCCTCATCACAGATCCTGATCACATTTATTTCCTTGTTGAACCACGCTTTAGATTCAAGAACACACATATGAATATTTCAGCCTGGAGTATTCCAAAAGAATGCGTAGATAATTTCATCTATGTTTCTGATACCCTTGGTGCAAGCGTTGTAGTTTATAACGATACACTTTCATGGGGAAGCCATCAGATTAATCTTGGAACAATCTTTAGTCTTTCATTCCCGAATAAAACCTTCCTGGACCTTGCATCCCCATTGCAGTTATTCGTAAATAGAGACTTTAACGTTGATATTACTCCATATCTTTCTACAAACCTTCTTTCAGGAGAAATTCACTTCCAGTCTACAATCAGAATTATGGAATTCCTGAGAAACAACTGGTACAACGGAATTACTTTTGAAGTTGGATATAAGACCAGCCTCTAGTTTTATTCAGTTTTATTGAAAATTTTAACTTCCTCCTTGCCGATTGTAACTTTTTTTATTAAATTTGATTAATATGAATATGAGTCAGTCAGAAGAATACATCAGCGAGGAATTTGATATACCAAACCTTCCTGCAGTAAACGCAGATGAACTTACAACAACAAACGATTTTTATAAGCTCGCATTTCAGTATCAGCGTTTGATGATGGTTTATGAAAGCGCAGTTAAACAGATTGAAACAAAATTAGATATCCTCAATAAAGAAAGCAAGGTTAATAGAAAAAGAAATCCTATAGAAACCGTAAAATCAAGAATCAAAAGCCCGGACAGTATTGCAGCCAAGCTTGAAAAAAAGAATCTTCCGGTTACCTTTGATTCAATGATTAAAAACTTAAACGACATTGCAGGCGTGCGTGTAATCTGTCCTTATATTTCGGACATCTATGCTGTTCGCGACATGCTTTTAAAACAGCCTGATATTACCCTCATTGCACAAAATGATTATATCGAGCAGCCGAAAGAAAGCGGCTACAGAAGCCTTCACCTTGTAATTGAAATCCCTGTTTATCTTTCCAAAACAGAACACAATGTAAGGGTTGAAATTCAGCTTCGTACAATCGCCATGGATTTCTGGGCAAGTCTTGAACACGAGCTTCATTATAAAAACACTGCCACAGTTCCGGATTCAGTTCGAAGGGAATTATTCCGTGTTGCAGAAACAATTGCCATGACAGACCGCGAAATGGAAGAAATTGCCTTAGAGCTTCAGGCCCTTGATTAATTTTCCAAATCTTTTTTAATTTCATATTGACTTAACTCCTTTTTACTCTAAACTAACTTATGAGGCTAAACATGACATTGGACAATCTTAAAACCGGAGAAAGTGCTGTAATTACAAAGGTAGGAGGAAAGGGTGAACTTCGCCAGCATTTTCTTGATATGGGCGTTATACCCGGAGCAGAGATTAAGCTTATGAAGCTTGCTCCTATGGGCGACCCTATGGAATTAAATATCCATGGCTATGAATTAACCTTAAGAATTGCAGATGCAAAAAAGATTGAAATCAGTAAAGATTTAAAAGAAGAAACAGACGAAACTGAGCTCAAAAAAGTTATAAACATAAATTATTCAAATGCAAAAATCAGCCACCCGGGTCTTGGAGAAGGCGGTTTATTCCATATCTATCACAATGCACACGAAGATCCTCTCCCACCCGATGCAAAATTAACCTTTGCCTTAGCCGGAAATCAGAACTGCGGAAAAACTACCCTCTTTAACCGCCTTACAGGTTCTAATCAGCATGTAGGAAATTTTCCGGGCGTAACTGTAGATCAAAAAAGCGGAACCATAATAGGAAATCCATTAACAGAAATTACTGACTTACCGGGCATTTATTCTCTTTCTCCATATACAAACGAAGAAATAGTTTCCCGTGAATTTATTTTAAAGCAAAAGCCAACTGCAATTATCAACATTGTAGATGCTACAAATATAGAAAGAAATCTCTACCTTACATTACAGCTTATGGAGCTTGAAGTACCTGTTGTTCTTGCCTTGAATATGATGGACGAAATGCACAACAATGGCGGTTCAATTTTGATTAACGAGATGGAAGAGATTTTAGGAATTCCTGTAGTTCCCATTTCTGCTTCAAAAAATCAGGGTATAGAAGAGCTTATAAACCACGCAATTCATATTGCAACATATCAGGAAAAACCGGGACGTACAGACTTCTGCGATAAGGATGCAAAGGATGGAGGAGCCGTTCACCGATGTATTCACGCTATCATGCACCTTATTTTTGACCACGCAGAATATGCAGGCATTCCTTTAAGATTTGCTGCAACCAAGCTCATAGAAGGAGACGAAAGCATAACAAAGGCATTAAATCTTTCTAAAAACGAGCTTGAAATGATTGAGCACATCATCATCCAGATGGAAGAAGAAAGAAAGCTTGATCGTTCGGCAGCAATTGCAGACATGAGATTTAATTTTATTAAAAAACTCTGTAAAAAAACTGTAATAAAACCAACAGAAAGTAAGGAACACATCCGTTCTACAAAAATCGATAAATTCCTTACAGGAAAATACACAGCAATTCCGGCCTTTGTTGCAATTATGGCTTTGATTTTCTTTTTGACCTTTAATGTAATAGGCGCCTTTTTGCAGGATATTCTTGAGCTTGGAATAGATAAGCTTACAGCCTGTGTAGATTTATTGATGCAAAAAACAAGCGTAAACCCTACCCTTCATTCGCTTATAATAGACGGTGTATTTACGGGTGTGGGCTCTGTAATAAGCTTTGTCCCTGTAATTGTTACTTTGTTTTTCTTTTTGTCCTTACTAGAAGATTCAGGCTACATGGCGCGCGTTGCCTTTGTAATGGATAAGCTTTTAAGAAAGATTGGTCTTTCAGGCAGAAGTATTGTTCCTATGCTTATAAGCTTTGGCTGTATGGTTCCGGGCGTTATGGCAAGCAGAACACTTCCTTCTGAACGCGACCGAAAGATGACAATTCTTTTAACACCTTTTATGAGCTGTACTGCAAAGCTTCCGATTTACGGCTTTATAACCTCTGTTTTCTTTCCAAAGTATTCAGGACTTTTAATGACAGGCCTTTATTTTCTTGGAATTATAACTGCCATAATTATTGCGCTTCTTTCCAAGAACACAGTGTTTAAAGGAGAAGCCGTTCCTTTTGTAATGGAGTTACCGAATTACAGAATGCCGGGTGCTAAAAACGTAGCCTTACTTTTATGGGAAAAGGCAAAGGACTTTTTACAGCGTGCGTTTACTGTAATTTTTATTGCCACAATCGTTATCTGGTTTTTACAGACCTTTGATTTTAAATTGAATGTGGTTCAGGATTCCAAGGATAGTATTTTAGCAACAATTGCAGGCTTTATTTCTCCTTTGTTTGCACCGCTTGGCTTTGGCGACTGGAAATTCTCTACAGCGCTTATTACAGGCTTTATGGCAAAAGAAAGCGTTGTATCGACTCTTCTTGTGCTCTTCTCCACAGAGGGAAGCCTCGTATCTATTCTTTCTAATTCTTCGGCACTGGCTTTTCTAACGTTCTGCCTTTTGTACACACCATGCGTTGCGGCCATCGCAGCGGTACGGAGGGAATTGGGGAAGAGATGGGCGGCTGCGATGGTAATAGGTCAGTGTACCGTTGCCTGGATTGTTGCCTTTATAATTAAGCTTATATTCTAAGCCTTCTTTTTAAGCTTATTGAGCCTGAGTGAATTTGAAACTACACAGAAGCTTGAAAGACTCATTGCCAAAGAACAAATCATTGGATTTAAGTTTAATCCGAGTGTGAGCGAAAAAGCACCGGCAGCAAGAGGAATACCGATTATATTATAAATAAATGCCCAGAAAAGATTTTGCATGATGTTTTTCTTAACAGCCCGGCTTAATTTGATTGCAAACACAACATCCATAATCGAATTTTTTACAAGAACAATCTGCGCGCTGTCTATTGCAACATCAGAGCCAGCTCCTATTGCAACCCCTGTATCACTTTCGGTTAAAGCCGGAGCATCGTTTATTCCGTCTCCAACCATCATAACAAAGCCTTGGTTTTTAAGCTCCTTTACAACCTGCGCCTTATCCTGAGGCCTTACCCTTGAATATATTTTTTCTATTCCCAAAGCTTTGCCAACTTCCTTTGCCGTAGCGTCGCTGTCTCCTGTGAGCATAGCAACCTTAATTCCAAGAGATTTTAATGTATTTACAGCTTCAAGGGAATCTTCTTTTATTTCGTCTTTAAATAAAATTGAACCCAAAAGCTTTCCGTCTTTTTTTAAACCGATTTTTGCAGAATCTTCGAGTCTTCCGCATTCATACTTCTGGCCATTTAAAAAGCCCTGAACACCAATTCCGGGAAGCTCAAGAAAGTTCTGCACCTGGCTAAGTTTTAAATTTAATCTTGCAGCTTCATCAAGCAAGGCCTTTGCAAGCGGATGGCGGCTTCCTTTTTCTATACTAGCTGCAATCTGAATTACTTCTTCTTTTGAAAGATCACCTTCAGGATAAACTCCTTCTACCTTAGGCTGTCCCTTTGTTAAAGTTCCTGTTTTATCTAAAACAACAATCTGAGTTTTTCCGGCCTGCTCAAGAACCTGAGAGTTTTTAAAAAGAACGCCTCTTACTGCCCCTACTCCGTTTCCAACCATTATAGCTACAGGAGTTGCAAGTCCAAGGGCACAAGGACAGCTTATTACTAAAACAGAAATTCCTTTAAGAATAGAAAACTCTAAATCACCGTAAAAAATCTTCCAGAGAGCAAAGGTTAAAACTGCAATTAAAATTACTGCCGGAACAAAAACTGAACTTACCTTATCTGCAATTTTTTGAACTGGAGCCTTAGAAGCAGCTGAATCTGTAACGAGGTTTATAATCTGAGAAAAAGTTGTATCTTCTCCAACCTTTACAGCCTTACATTTTATAAAGCCGTTTATATTCGAAGTTGCACTTATAAGAGAGTCGCCTTCTTTTTTATCAACAGGAATACTTTCTCCTGTGATGGCGGCTTCGTTTACAGAGGTTGCTCCTTCAATTATTACAGCATCGGCAGGGATATTTTCTCCGGGTCTTACAATAAAAAGATCATCCTTTTTTAATTCTTCTACAGGGATTGTGATTTCCTTTCCGTCTTTTAAAACAGTTGCAGTCTTTGGGCTTAATTCCAAAAGAGAGTTGATTGCATTTGTAGTTTTTCCCTTTGCTCTTGCTTCAAGTGTTTTTCCGATTGAAATAAGGGTTACAATCATTGCAGCGCCTTCAAAATAAAGATGCTCATGAGGCATAAAAAACATTACATACACGCTGAATAAAAAAGAAGCAGAAGAGCCGAGTGCTACAAGAGTGTCCATATTAGGACTTAAATGAAATAAACTTTTAAAGCCCGAAATAAAAAAATGTCTGTTTATGAACATTACGATTAAAGCAAGAACCGCTTGTACATAAGCCAAAAGTCCTTTCTCGCGCAAAAAAGCAGGGCCTTTAAGATTGAACATGGTGCCGAACATCGCAAGATACATGAGCACCCCCAGAAAAACGCAGGAAGCAATCAGCCGTATTCTTGCCCTTTTTGCATTTTCCTCCGTCTCTTTTACGACCTGATTTTTTGCACCACCCTCTATCACGCTGGCTCCATAACCCGCCTTTTCCACCGCCTTAATAATTTCTGAATTAGAAGCAGTGCCTTCAACTGTCATGCTGTTTGTTAAAAGATTTACGCTACATGCAGAAACCCCTGAAAGTCCGCTTACAGATTTTTCAACTTTTGCAGAGCAGGCTGCACACCCCATACCGGTAACTGAGAATTTAGTCATATCAATACTTCCTGTTAGTTTATTCTAACTAGATTATATCATCATTATCCTGAAAATTATAGAAGGAACAGTTACATCTTCCGCCTTTTTTTACTTTATAAAGGGCTTTATCTGCCTGTGCTTCCATTTCTTTTAGGAATCCGCAAGAAGAGAACGAAACACCAACGCTTAAAGAAACAGATGGTAATCCGTCCGAAACATTCTGAAGTGTTTTATTAAGTGCATCGATTTTAGTCTGGATAACCTGTTCAGGTGAATTTCCAAACTTAGTCATGATAATTGCAAATTCATCGCCGCCGATTCTGGCAATATAATCTGTGTTTCTGAATTTATCCAGAAGAAGGAAGGCAATCTTTTTTAATACCTCGTCTCCAACAAGGTGGCCGTGAGTATCATTGATTGCTTTAAAGAAGTCTATATCCAGAATTAAATAAGCAATAGGTTCAGCTGATTCACTCAAAATCTTTTTAATCTGTTCAAATGCATCGCGGTTAATAAGACCTGTAAGAGAATCGTGTTCTGCCTTGTGCTTTAAGATTGAAGTTTTAATTTCTGTTTTTTCGATAAGGCTGTTATAGGTCGAAGCAATGTATCTTGTTTCGTAAGAGCCGCAGACATCCATCCTTTTTCCAAGCTCAACATTTTTAACCTGGCGCTGCAAAGGAGAAAGAACAAGGAAGATGATAAGATAGAATACTAAGATTGTAAGAAGAAATAAAATAACAATACCAACAAAAGAAGCAAAGAAAAGATTTCTTAAATGAATATCACCGTTTCTTTCTTCCCTGAGATATGAATAAACAAGTGAGTTTAATGAGTCTGCAGTAAAGCGGATGATTCTTTCTTTTGAATGAAGATAAAGTGAATCAAAAAGTGAATAGCGTGCTTTTTCGAGCATCTGATCCGAAGTTAAAGCTTTGTCCAAAGGATTGAGTGTGATGTTTCTTATAACCTCAGGAACCTCGTGATCGGGAAGCTTTAAGGCAGTTACAATCAATTTAAAATCATAAAGCTCGATTTGTGCTAAGGCCTGTGATTCTTTATAAGCCATTTTCAATTTGATATCAGGTTCATCGCCAACATGAGAAAGCTCAACAATTTCAACTGCTTTTTCACGTCTGCAGTAAGAGGTGTATTCTTCTACATAGTTGTGCATAAAAACCTTATCGAGATTTACTGCAAAAAGACGTGCCTGGTTTGAAAGATAATCTGATGTATCACGAAATTCGTTGATTGCTTTATTGCATTCTGAATAATCGTGCATTGACGAAAACATTTTTGAATAATTTTTTCTGGTAAACAAGACTGTTATTAAAAGAGCAATACAAAGAAGACTTGAACAGATCATTGCGGTACAGTGGATTTTTTTGATTTTAATTCCACCGTTATTCTTTTTTGCTTTTTTGTTTTTTGTCATTTCCCCACCCGTTTTTTAATATATTTATTTATAATTCAATCATATAGAGTATTTTTTATAACTTCAAGAATGCAAATCCCCTATTTTAAAAAGTTTTCATTTTTGCAAGCTCAAAAAGGATTTTTTTTATTAATTCAAAAGACTCAGGCATTAATGATTCAAGATTATCATTCATCGTGTGAAAAAGGCTCCAGGTTTTTGGAACTTCTCCTTTTACGGCCATAGAAATTTCGTCCGAAGGAAGAAAGGTAACAGCCACTGCAGGAATGCCGTTTACAATAAAGCCAGCGTTATCTGAATAATTACAAAAAAGGGAATACCATTTTCCACCGCTTGCCTTAGTAAGAATTTTTTGAAGTCTTGCTTCAAGGTTTGAATATTTTGACATAAAAACCGGAGAGATATTTTTTGGAAAATGCGATTCACAGATTACAGGCACAGTCCCCCGCCCCGTACAGTCAAAAACAAAAACATCATCGTTTGTAATTTTTAATCTTTTAAAAAGTGCCGCAAGCTCAAACGCTCCCTGCTCGTTCACCCCGTTCTGCCCAAGCTCTTCCCCGTCTGTAAAAATAAGCCTGATATTATGAGCCTTATTCATTTTAATCAATTGCGCCGCCCATTCCATAAGACAAAAAACGGCTGCAGAATTATCGTTGGCCCCAGGCGTCCTTTGAACTCTGTCGTAATGAGCAAGCACGGTTTTTATTTTGCAGGATGAATCATACTGCTCCTTTGGGAATTTTACATATATGTGATTTTTATTATTAATAGGAAATATAGCAGTATCAATTCCCCGCGCATTCAAATATGAAGTGATGAACCCCATACGGTCACAGTTGAGTGAAATAAAATCATTAAACAATGATGGAATCTGATACATGTGGGTATTATAGCATAAATGAAAAAAAAATTGGTACACGAATAGAGATAACAAAGAACCATTTTAAAACTCTCCACAAAGATTAAAAATCGCGCGAAGGCGCCTAACGGATTTCAAAAACGCTCTGGCGTGTGCCGCGAGAGCGGCAAGGTTTATAATTACCTGGCACGCCAGTGTGTAGCGCACGAGTGCGCGGTTTTGCAAATCCGCTAGGCAACTGGGAGCGATTTTTGCTCTTAGTACCAACCTTTTAAAATTTTTTCTTTTAATAACCATTCTTTAAAAATTTGTATATTTATTTTCCGTGTAACAATTCTTTTTATATTTAATCCGCCTGTCCCATTGAATTTCATTCTACATTAATGATATTATACACAATAACATATATAGAAAAAACTGGAGTAAAAATATGGGTACACCATTGGAAAATTATCTCGCGGCTTGCGGTGGAAAACCTACAGCTGCAATGTGTTCTTATGTTGCAAACCTTCAGCAGGTTGCACAGGTAGGACCGGAAATCGCTGCATCAATCGTTAACGAAATTGAAAATCAGCGAAGTCACCTTAAACTCGTAGCTTCTGAAAACTATTGTTCCCTCAACGTACAGGCTGCTATGGGAAACCTTCTTACAGATAAATATGCAGAAGGATATCCAGAACACCGTTACTACGGCGGATGTGTAAATATCGATGCTGTAGAAAACGTTGCTGCACGCGAAGCAGAAAAGCTTTTTGGCGCAGAATACGCTTATGTTCAGCCACACTCTGGAGCAGATACAAACTTAGTTGCTTACTGGGCAATCTTGAGTGCAAAAGTTGAAACTCCAACTTTGGAAGAACTCGGTGTTAATTCTTTGAACGACCTTACAGACGAACAGTTCGACATGCTCAGAAAACGCTTTGGAAATCAGAAACTCATGGGTCTTGATTATTCATGCGGTGGTCACCTTACTCACGGATATAGAATGAACGTATCTGCAAGAATGTTTGAATCTCATCCTTACGGTGTAGATAAAGAAACAGGTCTTTTGGATTACGACGCAATCGAAAAGCAGGCAATGGAAGTAAAACCTCTTATTCTTTTAACAGGTTTCTCTGCTTACCCAAGAAAAATCAACTTTAAACGCTTCCGCGAAATTGCAGATAAATGCGGAGCAGTTTTAATGGTAGATATGGCTCACTTTGCCGGTCTTGTTGCAGGTAAAGTTTTCACAGGCGACTTTGATCCTGTAAAATGGGCAGATATCGTAACAACAACAACTCATAAAACACTTCGTGGTCCTCGCGGAGCTTTAATTCTCTGTAAAAAAGAATTTGCAGACTACGTAAACAAGGGATGTCCTATGGTACTTGGTGGTCCTCTTGGTCACGTTATGGCTGCGAAGGCAATCGCCCTCAAAGAAGCATCTACTCCTGCTTATCAGAACTGGGCTGCACAGGTTGTAAAGAACGCTCAGGCTCTTGCAGAAGGATGTAAATCTCACGGTATCCCACTCCAGACTGGCGGTACAGACAATCACCTTATGCTCTGCGACGTAACTGTATACGGACTTACAGGAAAACAGGCAGAAGCAGCTTTATTCCAGTGCGGTGTTACAGCAAACGCAAATGCACTTCCTTACGACAAGAACGGTGCATGGTGGACAAGCGGTATCCGCATTGGTACTCCAGGTCTTACAACTCTTGGGATGAACGAAAACGACATGAAAGAAGTTGCAGACATTATCGACTTTGTACTTAAAGGAACAAAGCCTGGCGTTACAAAAGAAGGTAAACCTGCAAAGGGTAAAATCGTTCTCGATCCTGAAGTTCAGAAACAGGCAAGAGAAAGAGTAAACAAACTTCTTAATGCTCACGTTCTTTATCCTGAACTCGACTTAGATTTTCTTAAAAAGGAATTTGTAAAATAAAAAACTATGAAAGAGAGAAAACTTAAACAAGCTTATATATTGAATTTTATTATTTTTGGACTTTTGTGTCTTGCAATATTTCTTATGCTCATCGACTTTGATTTTGCTACATTCAGCCCGGGAGTCCAAAGAGGCGCCGCATTCTACTTTAAATATTTTACAACGCTCTCCAATGTATTTGCCGGTTTAGTTTCTCTCGTTCTGGGAGTTTTTCAGCTTTCAGCTTACAAGGATAAAATTGCAGAGGTTCCGTCCTACATCAAGATTATAAAGCTTGCTTCTACCACAGGCGTAACCTTAACAATGCTTACAACAATGCTCTACCTTGCCCCACTTTCCGAGATGGGATATTTTTACTTATTCAAAAACTGCAATTTCTTCCTTCACTTCTTTATTCCACTTTTAAGCATAATCAGTTTTACAGTGTTTGAATCAAATGCAAAAATTAAATTCATCCACACAGTTACAGCAGTTCTTCCGGTTTTAATCTACGGTATTTTCTACATGGGAAATATTATCATCCATCTTGATAACGGAAAGGTTGTAGCAAAATATGATTTATATGCATTCTTAAAAGGCGGCTTTAATACAATCTACATTGTTGTTCCGATGCTCTTTTTAATCACATGGATTTTTGCTGCCCTCCTATGGAAACTCAATCTTAGAAAAAAAGATTAAATTTTTACTTAATTTTTTTCTTCTTTTTTTACTTAAATTATGATATGATTTAAACCATGCAGAAGAAAAAAATACGTTTATCAGACATCGCAGAACAGTTAAATGTAAGTACAGTAACTGTCTCAAAAGCTCTTACTAACAAAGATGGAGTTGGAGAATCCCTTAGAAAACAGATTAAAGACCTTGCCGAAATGATGGGCTACAAAACCAAAAAAACTTCAGGCCAGGATAAATCAAAAATCACAGGGAACATCGGTATTATAATTCCTTCTCGTTACTTTAAAAACAATAATTCCTATTACTGGTATTTATTCAATCATCTTTCTACAGAACTCTTGCACAATAATTTTTATTCAATCATGGAGCTCATAGAAGATAATGATGAAAAAAATTGTACGCTTCCAAGAATGATTCAGGACAACAAAATCGACGGGCTTATTATTTTGGGCCAGGTTCAGAATGATTACGTTCAGACAATTCATTCACATTTTGATAATTTCATTCTTCTTGATTTTTATACAGACAATCCTGCTTTAGACAGCGTTACAATCGATAATTTTTACTGCTCATATTTAATCACAAAAACAGCAATCCAGAACGGACATAAAAATCTTTGCTTTGTTGGAAACTATAAGGCAACTACTTCCATCCGCGACCGCTATATGGGATTTTTAAAAGCACTTTTGGAAGAAGGAATAAAGACAGGATCTTCTGATGTTCTTATGGACCGCAAGGACTTTAGCGCAGAAATCGAAATCAAGCTTCCCGAAAATATCAAGCTTCCTTCGGTATACATCTGTAACTGCGACGAAACAGCAGCACAACTGATTGCTCTTCTTAAAAGCCGCGGCATAAAGGTTCCTGAGGATGTTTCTGTTACAGGCTTTGATAACTATGTTGCAAATCCAAAGGATTCAGTTCCACTCACAACCGTAAGCATTAAGCCAGAAGATATTGCAGTTATAACTTCAGACTTAATCATCAAAAAGATTTCGGGTGAACCTTATATTAAAGGCCACCACATTGTAAGCGGAACAATTATCGAACGGGACTCTTTGCGCCGCATATAATTCCTGTAATATTACAGTAAGCTTCTTTTAAAGATTCAAGAGGAGCAATTTTTAAAACACAAGTTTCTTCTTCCTCAAAATTAATAAGCTCTTTATATGCCCAGCCAAGATATCCTTTTCTCATTTCGCTGTAACAGTTTAAAGTTACCTTTGAAGTTTCAGTTCCGTCTTTTAAAACACACCAGGCCTGAGCATCTTTAAACTCATCGCTTTCTGAATATGTTACTCCAATGCTTGTGCCTTTTACATTAAAGCTTAGAACACCGGTATTTTTAGAACACTGCCAGCCCTTTACAGCTCCGCCTCTTTTTTCCCATTCAGGGTGAACTGGACTTTCAGCTTCCCAGTTTTCATTTTCAAAAGGTGTAATATTTTTATTATGGAAATACGAGCATTCTTCAAACTGATTTTTTGTAAGAGGAACAGGAAGCGCTTTATTTATAATAGAAAAATCATTTTTATCTTCTTCCATCATCTTCCAGATTCGCTCAAACTCTTTTACTAAAAGCTCTGAAATCTTTTTGTGTCCGGCATTAGAAGGATGAACATTTTCCTGGCCTTCAAAGAATTCTTCAAAATCTGCATTGATATTTTCTGTAAATACACTGTCTTTCCAGCTTAAATAAGGGATTTTATAGTAATCACAGATTTTTTTCTGCTCAACCTGGTTATTTTCGTAAGGATAATTTTTTAAGTTTACAAAAAGAGCAAAAACTGCAGCATCAGTATTAGCAAGAATTTTTCTTAAAATTCCTTCGTATGAATTTTTTCTTACCTCAGGACTAAGCCATAAATCGTTTACCGCAAATTCCAAAATTACAAGATCTGCCTTTTTCTGAATTATATGCTCGTCTACCCTTACAGCGCCGAACGCAGAATCTGTTCCGCTAACTCCCATGTTTATAAAATCAAAAGGAGCATTATATTTTGAACAAAGCTCTTTAAACCAGTTTGAAGTTAAACTTGCCCAGCTGTTTTTTTCCAGAGGATTTGAAGCATAACCTGTTGTAATTGAACCGCCCAAAGTTGCAACAGTAACTTTTTTTCCGTCCTTAATCTTTTTAAAAACAGTTTTGATTCTTTCGTAATAAAGTTCGTTTTTAATAAACTCAGTAATTTTATCTGCTGCAAGCTTTTGAACATAAGCTCCGGGATGACCTCTGGCTCCCTTCTGCCATTCAAACTTTTCGGCTTCTTCCATAGCAGTAAGCTTTAAAGTATATGCTTTTTTATCGCCGCTTTCTTTTTTATATTCTTCTACGGCATTAAAAATACATTCAGTTACTAAAGGAATATTCATCATTCCAAGCGCCCAAAGAATTTTTGCCTTAGGATTAAGACGCCTTACATTTTTTAAAAAGTCTTTTACTTTAGAATTGATAAAATCAGCATCCTTTTTAGAAAGCTTTTCGTTTTCTAACTCCAGAGGATATTCAATTCCGGTTTCCGGATCTTTCCAGGCAGGTTGAAAAAATGCACCGTTATCGTTTGTTCCAAGGTTGATGATTACAAAATCTTTTTCTTCTTTTGAAAAATCAAACTTCTCTAAGGCACCAAGCTTTTCCTGAACCTTTCCGCCGATTACACCACAGATTTGTTCATAGTATTTTGGAATATTACTATTACGGTTTCCATCCCAGCCCCAGACAACGCCCCAGCCGCACTGAGAGATGATATCAAAATCTGCATTAAGGTTATGTGCTGTCTGAACTGCATAGTTATTTGAAACACTCATCCATGTGGCAATCCAGTCCTGTTCCTCAGGATTTCCGCACATCCCTTCTCCGGTTGTAATGCTGTCTCCAACAAATTCCAACTTAAGGCTTCTGTTTTTGAGTGCACAGAATTTTCCTTCTTTTGAAAGTCCCAGCTGGTGAATAAAAAGAGAATGATTAAAATCACCCGGCATTGGCTGAGTATCCTTCATGATTGTAATAAGATTTTCTTTTTGAGGATTAAGGTTTCTTACAAGACAAATCCATTCACTCTTTTTCTTTGGCGGAATAAAGCGCATTGTTTTAAAGCCGTTTACAAAAACCGTTACATAAGGTTCATGAGTATCAAAGTCGCATGAAATAAGGGCCCAGAGCTCAGTTGATTTAATGTTTACTTCCAAAGCAGAGCCCGCCCAGAATAAAGACAAAGGCTTTGAATCCTTACCGGCATTCTTAACGTTTCTTCCAAGTATTCTTTTTTCACCAATCTGATTTAATTTATATGCTTTCATATTTTTACTATAAGAGAAGATTGTGTAAATAACAAGAGTTAAAATTAAAAAAAGTGAATAATTTTTAACTAAATTTACTTAATTTTTTAATTAATTTTCTTGACAATTTAAGTAACTGTGATTAATCTAAACTTATAAGGAGATTAATATGGCAACTATTATTAGCGGCGAAATCTTACCAAACATTCCATGGCAGGATAAACCGGCAGACTGCTGGCTTCCTATCTGGCGTTATTCACAAAACCCTGTAATCGGACGTAATCCGTTTCCGGGTATGGCACGTATTTATAACAGCGCAGTAATTCCATGGCAGGGTAAATTCAAGGGTGTTTTCCGTTCGGAAGATACAAGTGCAAGACCTTTCCTTTATATTGGTGATTCAGACGATGGTATTCACTGGGACTTCCAGAGAGAAAAAATCCACATACACGACGAAGACGGAACTCCACACGATCCGTACTATGCTTACGACCCTCGCTGTGTAAAAGTTGATGATACATATTATATTCTCTGGTGCGGCGACTTTGACGGAGCTTCTATCGGTGTTGCAAAAACAAAGGACTTTAAAGACTTTATACGCCTTGAAAATCCATTCCTTCCGTTCAACCGTAACGCAGTTCTTTTTCCAAAAAAGATTGATAATAAATTCATAATGCTTTCCCGCCCTTCTGATTCAGGACACACACCTTTTGGCGATATTCTTCTTTCAAAATCTCCTGACATGAAATACTGGGGCGAACACAGACTCGTAATGCAAAAAGGCGGACAGGGCTGGTGGCAGGGAGTAAAAATCGGCTGTGGTCCGGCTCCTATCGAAATCTCTTATGAAAATGATGAAGGAAAAACAGAAATGGGCTGGCTCATGTTCTATCACGGAGTTGCTACAACCTGTAACGGCTTTGTTTATTCCTTCTCTGCAGCAATCTTAGACCACGACATTCCTTCAATCGTAAAATACAGATGCGGTCACTACATGCTCACACCGGAACAGCCTTATGAAACAACAGGCTTTGTAGATAACGTTTGTTTCCCTGTAGCAGCCTTAACAGACAAGGACAAGGGAAGAATCGCAATCTACTACGGTTGTGCAGACACAGTTGTTGGCCTTTGCTTTACTACAATTGATGAAACAGTAAACTTTATTAAGGCTCACAACGAATTGAGCTTCTGGGATAAGGACGAAGGTAAATTCTAGGAGACTTTATGAAAATCAAAGCCGTTCTTTTACTTACATTTATTTTAGGAACAGTGATTATGGGATGCAATAAAACAGTTATTAATAATTCAAATCTTGATACAGTTTTAGTTGATAAGAATGCCTCAAAGGATGCACAAAAGCTTATGGACTATTTTGCAAACCAGATTTACGAAAAGCACATCATAAGCGGAATTATGGATTGTGCCTGGAGCGACAAAATAGATATGGAAGCAAAGGTTGTAAAGGATACAGGAAAACACCCTGCCCTCAAAGGCTTTGATTTTATGAACCTTACAAAGGAAGCAACAAAAAAAGAATTTAACCCGGACCAGGTTCAAAAGGCAATAGAATGGTGGAAAAGCGGCGGCTTAGTAACTTTCTGCTGGCACTGGCGCGATCCTTCAAACCCGGCTCCTTATGCAGAATTTTATACAGAAAAAACTGACTTTAGAATTCCTTTTGATAAAGAAACAAAAACTCTTGATACCCAATCCAAGGATTTTGAATACATAAAAAAAGATCTTGATACTGTAGCTGAATATCTTGATGAACTTCAGAAAAACGGAGTTGTAGTTTTATGGAGACCGATGCACGAAGCAAGCGGTAACTGGGGACTTTACGGCGGACTTGGAAAAGCCTGGTTCTGGTGGGGACAAAGCGGCCCTGAACCATTCAAAGAGCTTTATAAATACATGTTCAATTATTTTACAAACGAAAAGCAGCTTCACAATTTAATCTGGGTATGGAACGGCCAGCACAAGCAGTATTACCCTGGAGATGAATATGTTGATATAATCGGCTGGGACCCTTACAAAAATTCCCACTCTGCCCTTTCTTCCCTTTACGAAAAAACTGTACGCATGAGCGATGACGCAGATAAAAGACAGAAACTTGTAGCCATCAGCGAAAACGACTGCGTTCCTTATGCAAGCGAATTAAAGGATTCAGGCTGCAACTGGATTTTCTTTATGATCTGGAACGACGACGATAACCTCATGGACGACACCAATGACGATAACGACAACTTCTGGGGCGGCACCAAATTCAACACAATAGAAGACAAAACAAAAAAATGCTTTGACTCAAGCTTTGTGATTAAAAAAGAGGATTTAAATCTGGAAAAAATCTTAAAATAGATTCCCCGGATTTATTTAATAAATTCTTGAAGCTTTGCAAACATCTGAGGATATTTTTTCTCGATTACAACAGGTCTTCCTTCTTTATCAAGGAAGCAGTGAGAACTGTGAGCTGTACAGGCAACTTCTCCGTTACAGGTCATACTATAATCAAGAATAAGCTTAAATGCCGAAATCTTTTGAACAGTAATCTGGATTTCAATTACATCAGCAAAGGTAGTTGTCTTTTTATAATCAACAGAAATATTAACAACAGGCGAAACAATTCCTTCCGCCTCCATCTTGTCATATCCCCATCCAATCTGCTCCAAAAAATCTACTCTCGCCTCTTCCATAAAGCGCACA
The DNA here is from genome assembly GCA_017962965.1 of Treponema sp. Lineage (GTDB taxonomy): Bacteria > Spirochaetota > Spirochaetia > Treponematales > Treponemataceae > Treponema_D. Next base: position 71,521 of record JAGCUI010000057.1, read on the forward strand.
TAATTAGAATGGTGAGTAACCCCCATCCGGTCTGTTTCATAATAATTTACTTTGTGTTTATATGCTTTCATAATTTTATTATGACAGTTTTTAAAATATTGTCAATATCCTTCCACCCGCCCGCCAATTAATTTCGATTTAAGTAGAGATTTTATTTTTATATTTTTTTAATATTTACATTTTTCATGTTATAATATTTATGAGGTATTTATGATTAAATTTAACAAGTCCAAAAATCTTTTTATTATAGAAACAATTAATTCTCATTATTTAATTCAGATTTACAAGGGCATCGTTAGTCATGTTTATTATGGCTCTAAAATTACCCCAGACGACGATGTACTCTATTTAACCCGTGCATCTGAGATTCCATACGGAGCCGAAGCAATCGAAAGAGAAAAGCTTTCGTTCGAGGATATGTTTCCAAAGGAATTACCGACAGACGGACTTGGAGACTTCCGTGAAACCTCCCTTTCTGTCTCTAATGAAAACGGAAACAACGCCGTAGAGCTTTTTTATAAGAGCCATACAATAACTAAGGGAACAAAGAACTTACCTGGGCTTCCTTCGGTTTTTGGCGACGAAAAATCAAGCCAGACCCTGGAAATAAAAACCGAAGATAAAATCCTGGGCCTCGAAGTAACCCTGGTCTACACAGTCTTTTCCGACACAGACGCAATCGTACGCTCCGCAATTATCACAAACAAAAACAAAGACAAAACTCTTTTTATAAATAAAGCACTTTCTGCATCGCTGGACCTTGATAACACAGGGCTTGATGTTCTCACACTCCACGGAAGCTGGGCAAGAGAGCGCCACTTTGACCGCCACGAGATTCACATGGGAAAACAAAGTGTTTCTTCTAACAGAGGTGTTTCAAGCCATCAGCAGCATCCTTTTATTGCCTTAATGGACCACAATGCAGATTACAATTCCGGTCGTGTATACGGTTTGAATTTCATCTATTCTGGAAACTTTCTTGCAGAGGTAGAATTAAATCAGTTTAATTTTGCACGCGTTGTAATGGGAATTAATCCTGAATACTTTAAATGGAAGCTCGAAAGTGGCACAAGCTTTTACACACCACAGGCAGTTTTAGTTTATTCAGACAAAGGTTTAAACGGAATGAGCCACGCCTTCCACGAACTTTACCGCGAGCACTTAATCAGAAGTCCGTTCAAGAAAAAGATGCGCCCTATTCTTATCAATAACTGGGAAGCAACTTATTTCGACTTTAATACCAAAAAGCTTTTAGACATTGCAAAGGAAGCTTCTAAAGACGGAATTGAAATGCTTGTAATGGACGACGGCTGGTTTGGAAAAAGAAACATCGATAACTGCAGCCTTGGAGACTGGTTTGTAAATACAGAAAAAATTAAGGGCGGATTAAAGCACCTTGTAGACGAAGTTAATAAGCTTGGAATGAAATTCGGAATCTGGTTTGAGCCCGAAATGATTTCTCCTGATTCAGATCTCTATAGGGCACACCCCGACTATGCAATTCAGATTAAGGGAAGAAAACCGGGCCTTTCAAGATGCCAGCTTGTTCTTGATATTACAAGAAAAGAAGTTCGCGACTGTGTTTACGACCAGATTTATAAAATCTTAAAAAGCGCAAACATTGAATACGTAAAATGGGATATGAACCGTCATATTACGGACACAGGCTCCCTTGATTTACCACAAGATAAGATTGGTGAATACTATCACCGCTACGTTCTAGCCTTGTACGAAATGCAGGGAAGATTAATCAAGGATTTTCCAAAGCTTCTTCTTGAAAACTGTTCTTCCGGCGGTGCCCGCTTTGATCCTGGTATGTTCTATTACAGTCCTCAAATCTGGTGTTCTGATGATACAGATGCAATTGAACGCCTTGCAATTCAGGAAGGAACTGCCCTCATTTATCCTCTTTCTACAATGGGAGCACATGTTTCTGTCTGCCCTAACCATGCAGTAGGAAGAACAACACCGTTTAAAACAAGAGGTTATGTTGCATTAAGCGGAACCTTTGGCTACGAGCTTGATATTACAAAGCTTTCACAGGAAGACAGAAAAATGATTCCGGTGCAGATTGCCTTGTACAAAAAATATTCAGACCTTGTAAGAAACGGCGACTACTGGAGGGTTGCAGGATACCAGACAAACGGTGAATACGACTGCTGGATGAGCGTTGATAAAAAACAGGAAAAGGCTTTGGTAACCTTTGTTCAGGTTTTAAATTCACCGGGACAAAAAAGCCGAATCATCAAGCTTTGCGGATTAAATGAAAAATTTAATTATAAGATTTCTTATCCGGACGAAGATAAATCAAAATTCCCAAGTATTGTATTAAGCGGAAAAACAATCATGAATGCAGGAATTAAAATTAACAGAGACTGGGGAGACTTCCAGAGTAAGCTGATTTATCTTGAAAAGACAAGATAATTAATCCAGAGTTTGCAATTTATTCACTAAGGATTTCTTTAATCATCTTATAAGTAAAACCTTTTGAAATAAGCGCGGCAATCAGTTTTTCATCCTCTTTGCCGCGTTTTTTTTGTTTTTCTATTGCTTTACGGCAGATTTCATATTCATCATTTTCTAAAAAAAATTCATCAACGACAGCCGCACTCACCTCTTTGGAAATTCCACGGCTCATTAGCTCATTTATTAAACGGCTTTTTCCTTCATAATGATTTAATGCCCTTGAATGAAGCCACGCCCTTGAAAATCTTAAATCACTTAAATACCCCGCCTTTTCAAGATAAGTAAGAGCCTGATCAATATATTTTTTTTCAAATTCTTTTTTTATAAGCTTTTGTGTAAGGCCGAATCTTGACTGTTCACATCGAGCCAGATATTCTACAGCCTTTAATTCAACCACACACGCAATGGCCGCATCAAGTAATTCAGCTGCTTCTTCATCAGATAAAACAGTTCCCGCTTCGAGGTTTTCAAAATCTACTTTTACAAGATAATCCTGGCGGATAAAAAAAGCACTTCCTGAATCAGGCTGAACCTTATACATTTTGGGATAAGAGGTTTCGTAAATTGATTTAATTATCATAAAAAACCGCGACTATTCAAAAATCAGATAGAGCATGCTTTCGTTTAAGTTTACGGTATTAAGCTGCTCTCCAAAGCCTGAAACACCTAAAAAGTTTGAAGAAATCTGTGTGAGTGTTTTATAAAAATCTTCGTAAAGTCCGCGCTGTTTTAGCTGCTGGGCACGGGAAGCACAATTGACTGCAATCATAAATGAATCTTTTTTGTGAAAGCCTTTTAAATCCTTTTGTGTTTTGTTCCACTTTGCATGAATATCATCAAACTCAAGAATTTCAAGCTTTGTATGATTATAAACCTGAGAATAACAGAAAATTGAACCGTCCTTGTGAACTTCTCCAAGCTCTGTAATAAGTAAATCATCGGGTAAGACGCGGGCAACAGGATGACTTTTTAAGACCTCAGGTAATTCATCAAGACTTACATTAAGAACATCGCAAAGAGTATCTGCTGCAGGCTTATCATCAAGCTCATAAATAATGCGTTCATCACAGTCTACGTCGGTTGGAACAATAGTTATTCCCATTTTCTTAAATATATTTTCTTTGTAAGTGTGAATCTTTCCGTTTAAATTTTTAATCAAAACAAATACGCAGGAATCCTGATATACAATTCCATCCAGAGAAACTAAAGTTGGCTTTGTAACATCAGTAGTACCGGCAGAGCTTCCGAAAACAGGAATATTCTTTTTTTCAAATTCATAAGAAAATGTATCCAAAACTAATTCTTCGGCCTTTGAAAAAGAATTCATAAATTCCAGGCAGCAGGTATTTTCAAAGGATTCAAAATGAGACATTGCCCTTTTAAGATGGACCATATAATTTCTTGGATGACGGTGAATTTCAAAAAGGATTCCGCTTGAAACATCAATTCCCGAATAAATTGCCATAACGCTGGCACCGGTATCTGCAAAACCCAAAGACGAAAAATTTTCGCTGGAAGAAGAGCCTATAATTGTTGCATCATTGAATTGCTTTTTAAGATTTGTTGAAAAGAACCAGAAATAATCGCTTGTTGTAGTAAAAATAATAAGCTTAGGACAAGCCTTTATCTTGCTCAACTGTTGAGACACCTCATTATACGCATCTTCCTGCTCCTGGGCACGGGTAAAAGCAAAACAGAATCTCTTCATACATACAATTATAACATAAAAAAGCGGATTCTTGCAAACTGCAAGAATCCGCCGATTGAAGTTTTTCTACAATCTTAAGTCAATAAAAGGATTTATTTCTGAGCAGCGTAGATGTCGTTTGTCATTTTAACGATTTCATCAATCTTAAGATCCTTACATGATTTAATGTAAGCATCCCAGTCATTGTTGATATCTTTTTTGCCTGTAACAAAGTTCAATGTCCATGTATTGATGTTGTCTATAAGAGGAACAGCAATAAGGTTCATTGTTTCTCTCTGATCTTCTGTTGGCTTAGCTTTTGGATCTACAGTAGCAACTGTCTTGTATTTTCCATAGCGTGCATAAAGATCCTGTACCTCTGGAGTAAAGTTATCTGTTGATTCAGCTGTTGAGTGACCGTAGAAGTAGTTACCACAAGCGTAACCCCACTTAAGACGGATATCAACATCATCATCACCACCACCAATTCCAAGACCACCACATTTGTAGCCAGGAAGAAGTTTCTTAACTTTCATACCGTTTACATCAACATACTGCCATGTTTCACCTTCAACACCCCATTTTGTGAGTGAGTAACCTTCTTTAGAATAGAACATCCAGTCTACAAAGCGCATAAGTTTGATTAATCCGTCTTCACCAAGTTCATCCTTAGCTTTCTGAGAAATCATAACACCGCATTCAAGACGTGATGTTTCTGCGAGGTTCTTTGTTGTTCCAGATGGATAAGCAGTTACGTAAATCTTGAAGTTACCTGCTCCAAGGATTTTTTCTGTACTTGCAATATCATTAGACATTGTTGAACGGTTTGTAGATTTGATTACAGTTGTACCGTTGAAGAATTTGTTGTTAGCAACATCATCTTCCTGAGTAAATGTTTCTGGATCAAGAAGTCCGTCTTTTACAAAGCTGTTAGCAACTGTGATGAATTTTTTGAAGTCATCGCTGATTGATGATGAATAGAACTGCTTTTTAGAAGCATCCCATTTAATACCACCATTTGATCCTTCAATAGCCCATCCAGAAAGACAGTTGTAAGAAGTACTCATTAATTTCAAGAGGTTACCACCCTGTCCTTTACCTGAAGTACCACACCAGAGGTCAGACCAGATGTAGTCAGATGCTTTACACATACCTTTTGAAACCATGTAATCTTTTACCTGAAGAAGGATGTCGTGTAATCTTTCCCAAGTCCAGTTCTTTTCTTCTTCACGGATATTGATTCCAGCTGCTTCGAAAATATCTTCACGTACCATGATTGTATAGTCCTGTAAAGCAGCCTGATGCATACCAGGGAGACGATAGAATTTACCATCGTTCTGACGGATTGTATCCAAATCAGGTTCCATATTGTAATCTTTTACGAATTTAGAGAAGTTTGGCATGTACTGAGTGTAATCAGAAACTGGAATTACACCGCCACCAGCAACATACTGATCTTCTGAATAAATCTTTGGAATAATGTAAGTAGCATTTCCAGAGTTAATAGCGAGGTTTACCTTCTGATTGTAGTCACCGCTATCGTAAGAAGTGAGTTCAAGATGAACGTTTGTTTTGTCCTGAATCTTCTTGAAAACACCTTCACTTTCCCAAGTATCAACTTTTGGATACCAGGAAGCATCACTGAAAGACATTGAGTAAGTAACTAATTCGTCTGAATGGAATGTCTTTTCTTCACCAAACTGGTAACCTTTAGCAGCACCAGCGTTAGAACCGCCATTTCCTCCACAAGAGAAGAAAAGTGCAGCACCTGCAATTGCAACTAACAATGTTACAACTTTTTTCATAGTTTTATCCTCCTTTATGATAAATCCCTATATAAATAAAGCAGGCCGGATTTTAAGACCCGCAATATCTTCTTTATTCTTTTACAGCGCCAAGCATCATACCTTTGATGTAGTACTTAGAGATGAACGGATAGATACAAATAATAGGTAAAGCCATTAAAACCATAGAGCATGATTTGATGTTTGCTGAAATCTGCATTTTTTCTGCCGAAACTTCACCTGGATCTGCAGAGGTAGAAGCACCGGTAATGATTGTCTTTAAGTAGTAAGCAACAGGCCACATTTCTTTTTTATCAAGATAAAGGAATGCGTTGTACCAGTTGTTCCAGTAATTTACGGCGTTGAACAAAATCATAGTTGCAATAATCGGCATGGAAAGAGGAAGAACAATGCGGATAAAAATACCGATTGGACTAAGACCGTCGAGCTCCCCTGCTTCTTCAAGATCGTGAGGAGTTTCGCTGAAGAATGATTTCATCAAGATTACGTAATATGTACTGATTAATGACGGTAAAATAAAACCACCAACTGTATTAATAAGGTGAAGCTTTCCCATAAGAACGTAGTTAGGAATCAAACCACCGCCAAAATACATGGTGAAAATTACAATCTTTGTAAGAACCTTGTTTCCCCACAATTCTTTTTTAGAAAGAGGATAAGCAAGACAGCTTGAACAAACCAGAGAAGCAATAGTTCCAAGGATTGCATAGATGATTGTGTTTTTATAGCTGATAAGGAAGTCACCCTTTTCCAGAACGGATTTATAAGTTTCGATATTAAATCCAACCGGGAGCAAAGAAACCTTTCCCTGAACAATAGCTGCTTCCGAAGAGAAAGACTGTGCTACAAGATATAAAAACGGATACAAGGTAATCACACAAATAAAAATCATTATGAGAGTGTTTACAAATTTGAATACCAAGTATCCGGTAGATTCCTTAACTTTTACGCCTGCTGTTAATTCTGCCATTTTCTGAACCTCCAATTACCACAAACCTGAACCGGTGATTTTCTTAGAAATTTTGTTTGCAAAAGTAAGCAGGAACAAATTCAAAATTGCTTCAAAAAGACCAACGGCCGTAGCATAACTATAGTTACCGGAGTTCAAACCGATACGATAAACAAAGGTAGAAATGATATCTGCAGTTTCGTAAACCATAGGGTTGTACAAAAGATAAACTTTTTCAAAAGAAGCACCCGAACCTACAAGACCACCAATATCAAGGATGAGGAGAGTTGTAATTGTTGGTAAGATGCATGGAATTGTAACGTGCCATACTCTCTGGAAGTGATTGGCTCCGTCAACTTCTGCTGCTTCGTATAATGAAGGATTAATACCTGCCATAGCTGCAAGATAAAGAATTGTTCCCCAACCCAAAGCCTGCCATACACCAGAAAGAACAAAGATTGGAGTGAACCATTCAGCCTGTGCAATAAATGAAACAGGTTGTCCGCCGATTTTCTGAATGAAAGCATTAATAGGACCACTCATGGAAATCAATTCGCGAATCATACCGGTAACAATTACCATGGAAATAAAGTGTGGAAGATAAGAAACAGTCTGAACAAATTTTTTCCATTTGAGATTCTGAATTTCATTTAATAAAAGCGCAAAGATAAGAGTGAGAGGGAATCGCACAAGAAGATAAGAAATGTTCAATACTAAAGTATTTTTGAATGCACGCCAGAAGGTCTGATCTGTAATGAACTGTTTAAAGTATTTTAAACCGCTCCACTCTGAACCAAAAATATTACCACCTGCCCTGTAGCGACGGAAAGCAATAACATTTCCTGCCATAGGCACATATTTAAAGATTAAGTAGTAAATAAGAGGAACAAACATAAGAAGGTAGTACTGCCAGTATTTTTTTAAGTACTTACCCGCAGTCCGCTTATTAGATTTAAGTAATTCAACTTCGCCGGAAGATTTTTTCACTTTTTTACTCCATTTTTTTAAGTATGCTGTATTCTTGCATACTTGTATACTAGTCAACGTTTAACAATTATTCTAAAGCATAATAAACATTTGTCAAGTAAAAAAATCCCCAACTTTTTATATTGACACCATTTTTTATGTCAACTAAAATAAAAAATCATGAAAAATATTGAAAAAGATAAAAAAGAATCAAACAGAGATTATGCACTGCGCGTAATCCGTCAAAATATCATAAACCTTGAGCTTCAACCGGGCACAATGATCAGCGAGCAGGATATTGCAGACGAACTTCATCTTTCAAGAACACCGGTTCACGAAGCACTTCAGGAACTCGAAAGCACAAAAATCATCGAAATTCTTCCGCAGAGAGGAAGCCTTGTAAGCTTGATTGATATGGCTTTGGTAGAAGAATCTGTTTTTATGCGTGCTACAATTGAATCGGCAGTTACAGAAGAAGCCTGCAAAATTGCCACAGAAAAAGATTTAATGAATCTGGAAGAAAATATCACACTCCAGGAATTTTATAATAACAAGGATAATCTTGACCGCTTTATGGAGCTTGATAACGCCTTCCACGAGCAGATGTACAAGATTACAAACAAGATGCAGTGCCACTATATGGTTCGCACAATGAACATCCATTACGACAGATTCCGAGAGCTCAGACTTCACACTTCAAACCCGGTTTCTATTATTAAGGAACACAAGGGCATTTTGGAAGCGATGAAGGCAAAAGACAGCGATAAGGTAAAGGAGCTTGTTCTTAAACACCTGAACCGTTTGTTCATTGATGAAAAAGACATCCGTAAAAAGTATCCTAATTACTTTGCATAATAGTCTTTACCCTGCCCCACCGGCAGCAATAATTTTGGATTTTTTACTTTATTTGTATTGACACAAATACGTAAATTTTATAATATATCATTCATCAAGCGGGTGTAGCGAAGCTGGTTATCGCGCTGGCCTGTCACGCCGGAGATCACGGGTTCGAGCCCCGTCACTCGCGCTAAGCCTTCCATTTTGGAAGGCTTTTATTTTTTATAGATTCGGGTAATAGCGCAGCTGGTAGCGCACTAGCTTCGGGAGTTAGGGGTCGGCGGTTCAAATCCGCCTTACCCGAGATTATCTCTTCTTGAATTATTATTGTTACTAATGGGGGCTC
>JAGCUI010000058.1 GCA_017962965.1 Treponema sp.
CCATTGCCCCCCGCTAAGCGGTTGAAGCTGCACTGCAGCTTCGGACTAGAGCAGATTCAAATCCGCCTTACCCGAGATTATCTCTTCTTGAATTATTATTGTTACTAATGGGGGCTCATCGCCGCCCCCATTGCCCCCCGCTAAGCGGTTGAAGCTGCACTGCAGCTTCGGATTAGAGCAGGTTCAAATCTCCCTTACCCGAGATTATCTCTTCTTGAATTATTATTGTTTGAATTAAATAATTCCATGCTATAATAAATCAAATAAAAAAAAAGGAGAGATCCATGAAAAAATCACGCATATTTTTAATCATTATGCTCTTTCTTTTATTCGCGGGTACGGGGTATGCACAGTCAGTGACATCATCTTCAATCACAGACACCTCATCCTCAACAGAAAATGCGCCTGCGAAATCTAAACAAAAATCCGACTTTAATTTCTGCGTCTTACCACAGGCATCTATTTATACAGGCTCGCTTGAATATCTTTTTCATGCATGCCATTTTGAATATCTTTCCATAGAATTGGGAGCAGAATGTTTATTTACACACAAGAAAGAACTTTGGACACATGGGCCTTATCTTCTTTCAAGTTTTGGAACTGATTTTAATCATTTCAATTACAGATTTTCCGGGGGTTATTCAATAAGAGGCGGTGTCGGTTTCGGTTATGGCCTTCAATCAGGTTTTGGGATTGAACTTCCTACAGGACATGATTGCATCTTTTTTTTCGAGACTGCGGTAACTCTTTACATCCTGAACATAAAGTTTATAAAAGATTTTTCTATAGATCCAAACTACGGACGCTCATATAAAATCTACATTGGCCTTTCCACCGGCTTCTTTCCAGTCTTCATTGCCAATTTATTTCCTTTGTGATTATGCCCTACCCCACCTATTAAAAACCTAAGCCTGTGCAAAAAATCATTTTAAAAGTATTTCAACTTATAGTATAATCAAATTAATAAAAAAAATTTTAACGGAGAAAGTAATCATACATAAAAAAATCTCCAGATTTTTTATTCCCATTTTACAAATCAATCAACTTTAAGTCTTTTCTTAATTTGCATCTTCTCCATATTGAATTAAATAATTCCATGCTATAATAAATCAAATAAAAAAAAGGAGAGATCCATGAAAAAATCACGAATTATAATCAGCTTACTCATTTTTATTTGTTCGGGCACGGTTCACGCACAGGCGAAAGATTCAGAAATATCAGTTACTGCTATGCCGATTCTTTCTGTTTATGGTGGTTATCCTGAGTATTTTTCGTTCGATTTTGGTGGGGATATTCTTATTTCTCAAGAATATGATTTTCCTATTTCTTATGGGCTTTATATTATGGGAAGTTTTGGCAATGGTTTAGATATAACAAATATAAGATTATCGGGCGGGCTTTCTTTGCAACATGATTATGTGGGATTAAAAATCGGAGTTGGAGGCGAGTTTTCTGTGCCGGGAATAGTCAATCATGAGCCGTTTTTTTACGCCGAGGCAATCTTGAGGCTCTGGATTTTCGACTTCAAAATACTTTATGATTTTGGCGCAGAAAGTTCATCCTATACTATAACCAACATTTTTCTTGTAGGATCGGGCTATGATCAAAATCCGAAGTTTTATGCAGGAATTGACCTCTGGATGTGCATTATGAATATTTTGAGATAGAAAAACTGACTGAGGAAAAACCTATGAAAAAATCACGTATATTTATAATCATTTCGCTTATTCTTTTATTTGCAGGAAATCTTTATGCAAAGGATAATGAATCAGACGACTCAGGACTTTTGATCCCGATTCTTATTTGGAGATGACATATCAGATTCCCTTGAGCCCCTAAAATATAATTTTTTGTTCTAATCTGATTACATATTGTCACAAGCTCACACTTTCACTAGAATTTTCCAGAAAGATTATTTAATTTCATTTCCTGATTTCCGCTCTGCCTATGATGCTGTTCATGGGAAAAAACAGAATAATTAATTTACGATATTGCAGAGCAGCTTTAATAAAAGAGGATGATTATGACTTTAGAAGAAACAAGAGAATTTTTTGCAAACGACATCTATGCTACAGAGCAGACTGATATTAAAATCATAGAGGTTTCAGATCATTATTCTAAATGCGAGCTTGAAATTTCAAGGATGCACATGAATGCGGACAACAAGGTGATGGGTGGAGTTTTTTATACACTCGCTGATTTTGCCTTTGCAGTTGCAACCGATGCAAAAAATACAAAAACCGTCACAACTTCTGCCTCAATCAGCTATCTTTCTCCGGCTAAAGGAAAAAAACTGATTGCAGAATGCCGTATAATTAAAGAAGGTAAAACCCTCTGCACTTACGAAACTGTGATTATGGATGATGCAGGCACAAAAAATGCAGTAATTATATCCAACGGTATGCACCTGGCTTGAACATAATTTGATTTTCCTGTATATTATTTAACATGTTTTTCGGAATTTCCGTGACCAAGGAGGTGAACACATATGGCAACAATCATGGTTGATGATTCAGAAAACCTTGAAAAAGCAATTAAACGCTTTAAACGCATGGTTGAAAAAGAAGGCATTATCCGCGAATACAAAAAGCGTGAATACTTTGAAAAACCTTCTGCTACACTTCACCAGAAGAAAACAACTTTGGAACGTAAACTTTTAAATAAGAGACGTAAGACAGAAAAGAAAGATTTCTAATTTTTGAAATCCTGATTTATGTATACAAAGAACGCTTTTCATTTTGGAAAGCGTTTTTTTATTTTAAAACTCCGGGGTAAAAAAAAAAGGATACACAGATAATCCGTGTATCCTTAAGGGAAATGTTTTAGGGTATGTTAGTCAGTAATACCTGCAAAATCGCTAAGATTAAACTGATTTGTACCTATTGATGAAATCCATTTACCAGTAAGTTCTCCAATTTCATATGCTCCATCTGTACCAACAGAGCCTTCATTTGTATATACTACCTGTACCTGAATATCACAATATTTGCCTTTAAATTTTGATGGAATATCTCTGGAAATACTTTTATTTCTATAAGCAGAACGTGAATCATAATATGTATTACCAGTAGTATAAGTATTTCCATCTGTATAAACTTCATACCAGTCATTCGAATATCCGATTTCTGGAGTTGTTAATTTAATATAAACACGTACAATTTCAGTCTTGTTATACAAATCATTTTTAATCACTAAATCTTTAGAATTATCAATTCCAGAACTACCAGATCCATATCCGCCTTCGCCATCAGCATAGACAAAAAGACAGCTTGAGAACATACACATAATTGTAACTAACAATCCAACAAATAAAATCTTCTTTTTCATAATTTACTCCTTATTCGTTCGCAAGGTTTTAACCCCGCGTTCAATTTCATTTTCTACACTAATTAAACCACATTCGAGTCCATTTAGAATGAATTTTCCGTAAGATTAAAATGAATTTTCATTAAGAAAAAAATAAGTGACTTCTTAGAAAAAAATCTATTGACTTAACAAATGTATAGTATTAATATGTATACATGGTTACAGGTTTTCCCTCTCCCGCCCAGGGGTACGAAGATAAATGTATAGACCTCAACACTCTGATGGTAAAGCATCCGGCTGCTACTGTCTTTATGCGGATTGATTCTTCACGCTATGTCCATATGGGCATTTACAACGGAGACTTAATCGTAGTGGACCGTTCGCTTGGTGTTTCAAAAGAGAGCTTTGTGGTGTACGAATATCTTGGTGAATTCCATCTTGGGAGGGCTGGTTCCATTAAATCTGAAACTCTGGTTTGTGGTGTTATTACGTATGTTATTCATACTGTAAAGAACAGTTGTTAATTTTTCCCTCTTAATAGTTATGATTCTTCATTGTGACGGCAACAGTTTTTATGCTTCGTGCGAACAGATCTATCGTCCTGACTTACGCGGAAAACCGGTTATTGTATTATCCAATAACGATGGGATTATTATAGCGCTGAACAAAGAAGCTAAGGATTGCGGGCTTGTACGCGGTGATGTGTTTTTTAAGGTTAGACCGATTGTGGAGCAGCATAATATCGAAGTTTTTTCGAGCAATTATACGCTTTATGCTGATATTTCAAGACGCATTACATCCATATATATGGAATATGCCCCTGAAATTGAAGAGTATTCAATCGACGAGTCGTTTTTGTTCTTTAATAACTGCAACTGGACTAATGCTGAATTCGAGCAGATTGGGTTTGAACTCAAGCAGAAGATTTTAAAGGAAGTTGGGATTAGGATTTGCGTTGGAGGAGCACCTACAAAAACACTGGCAAAACTTTATAACAAGAATGCAAAACTTCATGGCGGAGTCTTTATATACGATGGCTCTCAAGTGGATGCGCTGCTGGAACAGACTCCCTGCAGTAAAATCTGGGGTATAGGAAGGGCTAAAAGCGGTCGTCTTGCACAGATTAATGTGAAAAACGCTCTGGAACTAAAACATCTTTCTCTGGATGTTGCACGAAAGCTTCTTACTTCGGTGGGAGTTGCTACTGTTATGGAACTCAATGGTATTCCGAGTATAGACAGGATTGTGCGCACTCAAAACGATGTGATTACAACCAGCAAACAGTTTTCCAAAAAGGTTTACGATTTTAAAACTTTGGAAAGCGCGGTTTTTCAGTATTCTCAGCTTGTTGTTGAAAAGTTACGGAAACAGAAATTCGAAGCCGGAGTTGTTGGAGTATACATCTCTACTTGTAATTATTATTGTGATGAACCGGAATTACAATATTCTAACGGTATTTATATGGAGCTGGACAGAATGACTTCATACACTGTTGATATTGCTGAAAGTGCGATCTGGGGATTAAAAAAAATTTATAGACAAGGTTACGGGTACAAAACTGTAATGATTACTTTGCAAAGACTGTTACCGGCATGTCTGCAGGGGAATCTGTTTATTGACCCTATGAACGACATTAAAAAACGGGACTTGATGATTGCCCTTGATAAAATTAATGCTTCATACGGCAGGACAACAGTTTCTCTTGCTAAGGCATGGTCTTCGGGTCAGGATTGGGAAATGAAACGTGAGTATCTTTCTCCATGCTGGACCACAAGAATAAAGGATGTTCCTAGAATCAAATAATGCAGTTTGAAGCGGGAACAGGGAGGAAAAGAGATTTATTCTATATATTAATGTTTTACTTATATCATTTTTGGCTTTACACTGTAAAATACAAAACAATAGAAGTATATGCTTCATATTTTCACAAACTGAATGGAGTACAAAATGCCTCAAAGCTTTGAATTAAACTGTGTAAAACTTGAAAACGGACTTTTTAATGAAAGATCTGCAATCAACAGAAAATACCTTATGGAACTTGATTCTGTATGCCTTCTTCAAAATTTTTATATTGAAGCGGGGATAATCATACCCGGTTATCACATTATTACAGATCCGGGCGCTGCAAAACTGCACTGGGGTTGGGAAGCACCAAACTGTCAGCTCAGGGGGCATTTTCTGGGACACTGGCTTTCGGCCGCATCCTTTTTGATTGCCAATACAAACGACTCTGAATTAAAGGTAAAGCTTGATTATATAGTAGATGAACTTGAACGATGTCAAAAATTGAACGGCGGAAAATGGATTGGTTCTTTCCCGGAAAAATATTTTAAGATTCTGGAAACAGACCGCTACATATGGTCGCCACAGTACACAATGCACAAAACTCTTTTGGGACTCATGCACGCCTATGAATATGCAAAAAATCAAAAGGCACTGGAGATTCTGAATAATGCGGCTCTCTGGTTTGTAGAGTGGACAGACAGAATGAAAAAAGAATGCCCTTCGGCGATTCACAAGGGAGAAGAAGGAGGAATGCTTGAAGTATGGGCAAACCTTTACGGGATTACTAAAAAAGAGGAATATAAAAAAATACTCGAGGCTTATTATGAGCCGGCTCTTTTTGAAAAGCTCACAAAGGGGAATGATCCTTTAACAAACATACACTGCAACGCAACAATTCCTCATGCTCATGGGGCTGCAAAGATGTATGAAATTACAAAGGATAAAAAGTGGCTTGATATACTGAATGCGTTCTGGGATTGTGCCGTAACAAAGAGAAATTATTATGCAACGGGCTCTATGAATGCCGGAGAATACTGGATTCCACCAAAAAAACAAGCGGCCTTTATGGGAGACAGAAACCAGGAATTCTGTACGGTTTACAACATGGTGCGCCTTGCAGATTATCTTTATAAGTTTACGGGAGACAAAAAATACTGTGATTATATTGAATTAAATCTTTATAACGGATTTTTAGCCCAGCAGAATAAGGAAAGCGGAATGCCTACTTATTTTCTTCCTATGCAGGCAGGTTCCTATAAAACCTGGGGAACAAAAACAAGGGACTTCTGGTGCTGTCACGGCTCAATGGTTCAGTCGCAGACTATCTACCCTTCCCTCTGCTACTACGAAGGCGAAAACGGCGAAGTGATTATAAACCAGTATATTCCTTCTACACTCAAGGACGAAGAAAAAGGAGTCAGCTTAAAGCAGACCTGCGGAATGAAATATTACTATGATGCAGCTTTATTCGACGAAACAAGCGACGGTCTTATGTCCAGATGGCTTATAAAATTCAATATAAGCTCAAGTAAGGAAACTGTTTTAAAATTCCGTATCCCGGACTGGATTTCTTCTGAGCCGGTTGTAAAAATAAACGAAGCACCTTGCAGTTCGCTCAAAAAAGAAAACGGATATATTGTGCTTTCTAAAAAATGGGATAATGATGAAATCTCGATTTTCTTTCCGTCTAAGGTTAGCTTTGTATTCTGTGATGATGAAAAAAATCTTGCAGCTTTACGCGACGGCCCTATTGTACTGGCTGGAATGTGCGACGCAGACGAAGGTTTATATCTTGAAAAGGGCGCTGAAACTCCGGAGTCAATTTTAACGCCTCACCTGGAACACATCTATACTTCGTATCCATGGCTTCAAAATACTTACAGGACAAAAAATCAGCCTAAGAATTTTGAATTCAAGCCGCTTTATGAAGTAAAAGACGAAAAATACACCCTTTATTTTACGATTAAAAAGTAAAAACCAAAAAAAAAGTACCTCGCTTAAAAAACGGGGTACTCTTTCTAAACTACTGTATTAAAGCAGAAGTAAATTATTTTGCTCTTTCGAGGAATGAACCGTCGCGAGTATCGATAACGATTTTGTCTCCAGTGTTGATGAACAATGGAACGCGAACTTCGATTCCTGTATCGAGTGTAGCAGGCTTCATTGACTTTCCTGATGTATCACCTTTTACACCTGGTTCACAGTATGTGATTGAACGTGTAACGCGAACTGGAAGATCAATACCTACTGGTTTTCCTTCGTAGAATGTAAGGTTGATTTCAAGATCATCTTCCGGTGTGATGTATCCAGCGTAGTCGCCAAGGTCTTCCTTAGCAAGTTCAAACTGTTCGTATGTATCCTGATCCATGAATACGTATGTTTCGCCGTCGATATAAGAAAGCTTTGTTACATGCTGTTCAAGATCTACTTCGTCAAATTTTTCACCAGCATCAATACCAAGATCCATTGTTGAGTTTGTTACAAGATTCTTTACACGAAGACTTGTTACCATTCCGGCACGTCCAGATCTCTGTCCGAGCATCTTCTGAACGATAAGTGGATTTCCTTCATACATGAAAGCTGTTCCAACTTTCAACTGTGATGTCATTAACATAATATTAAACCTCTAAAAAATAGTTTCAAAAAGTAATTATGAAATTATAGCATTTTTTAAGATGAATGTCATTAAGTTAGAAGCAAGGTCGCCGTTTTTTCTAAGGCTCAGGGCAAAGTCCATAAAACCTTTTTCAAGCTTTTGCGCATTCTGTAAAAATAATTTTGTGTCAGTGTAAAACTTTTCTTTATCAAGCTCTTCATCGTTTGTATTAAAATCTATCCAGAGATTTTTAATAAGTTTATATTCTTCCTCGGAAAAATGGATTTTTATTCGTTCCAAAAGGGCATTCACTTTTACAAGCTGATATTCCTCGCTTTGAGGATATGCATGCCACACAAAAGGAATTCCAGAAAGACATGCACGGCTTAAGCTTTCTTCCCCGCGGATAAAAAGAACAGAAGAAGATTTCATCATCTTATCCCATTCATTCTGATTCATAAAATCAAGATTGGTAAGCGGGAGACTTTGAGAAAGAGATGACCATGCATCCAAAAAAGACTTTTTCCCACGCCCTGGAGCCAGAAGAAAAGACTCTTTATTTTGCCAGAATGGATTATCCTTTGCCCACTCTGATACTGCCTTTACAAAAGGACTCCAGTTTTTTTCGTATGTAAAAAATAATACAGGACCGTCTTTATTGTATTCAGGCTTTTCCCATTCTGAATCGATTATTAATCCGCCGGTTTTTTCTGTAAAGCCCGGCATAAAGTTTACCTTCTGAACTTTAGCACTTCGGGTTAAAGATTTCAGGCGATGAAAGTCTTCTGCGTATTTTTCTGCTGTAAGATAATCAATCATTATAATCAAAACGGTACGGTTAAGCTTTTCCTGGAATAAAATTTTTTCCATCCATTCGGGGCGGCCACACTGAAAGCATTCTAAAATTACACAAAGCTTTTCTCCGTCGTTTTTAATGAATTCTTTATGACAAAGCTCTGCATCGTTCCAGAAATAAATATCCATTCCATCTGCATTTTGAAAATATAACTCAGGATTAATTCTACTGTTGATTTTTTTGAAGGAGGATAAGTCGTCTATTACAAGATTGATTTTAAGACTGGGGTTAATAAATAAAAGCTGTTTACATAATCTGTAAACAACTCCTATATCACCAAAATTATCTACAACTTTACAAAGAACTGTAATGTTCATAAAACTAATTTACTTTGCTGTAAAGTTCACTGATTTCTTTGCGCCATTCGCTTTTTGTATCGCGGTCTTCCCATTCAATGATTTTTTTGATTGTAAAATGACGCTGATCTCTTGGATTTTCGTAACTGATTACACCGAATCTACCCTGCCCGATATATGCAATTTTTTCGTTCTGGGCAAGAGTTTCGTTTTTTTCTACTTCGCTTAAAGCACATTCAAAATGAACAGGATTACCGGTAGCCTTGTCGCAAAGAGCGCTTGTTACTTCAGTAATTACCTGACCACACTTTGCACAGATGACTTCCTTGTTTTTTAATTCCTGAATGGCTTTCTGTTTTTCTTTTAGAACAGATTCATCTTCGTGACTGGCAAACTGACGTGAAGGCTCAAATTTTTTCTGCTGATTCTTCTGCTGATTACCGTTGTTATTATTCTTGTTCTGATTGTTCCAGTTAGAATTGTGTTTGTTGCGACGATTTCTGTTCATAATTTTCCCTACTGCGCGAGAATATTCTGCAATTTCAACTCTTCCGGATTCTCAATAAGCTTGCCGCTTATAACCTGAGCAATTCGTTGAATCGCATTGTCGAGATATTCCTCACTGTGTATTTTTTTTCGCAATTCCAAAATGCGAGGCGACAGCTCCATTTCCTCTGTTTTTTCAAGAACCAATGTTGCTGTTGCGGTTGAAGTTCCACCCGAATTCATAGTAGCTCCGTAAAGGCATTTTCAATATGATACACCGGAGAAAACCCGGGCATATCAATCAAAATCACATCGTATCTGATGTAACTGTTACTATATTCTCGATGATTTATTAGAAAACGTTTAGAAGTTTTTATAATTCTATGCTGTTTCTGGTGATTTAACTCCTTTTTTAGCATATCCGGGGTGCCATTTGGAAGGGTCTTAACCTCCACGAACACCACAGTATCTGCTTTTTTTACTATTATATCAATTTCTCCGCCTTGTGTCCGCCAGTTTCGCGTTAAAATTGTATATCCGTTTTGTTTTAAATATTCGCAGGCTTTTTCTTCACCCTCATTCCCCGATATTTTTTTATTCAATAAATCACTTCCTTTGAAGAATTGTTGAAAAAATCACTGCTAAAACTTCCCACGTTTCTTCGGGCACTGCCTGTCCAATATCCTGTGCAGAAAGAACATTTATAACTTCATCATTCTTTTCTATTAAAACATTATTTTCTTCTGCCACTTTGATTATCTTTTTTGCAAGCTCGCCCCTTCCTTTTGCAGTAACAAACGGAGCAGATGCACCCTCCGGATACTTTAGAGCCACAGCTTTTATTTCGTTCATACGGTGCCTCCAAGTGTAAAAATTTCTTCCAGCGCACTTGCATTATCAATAATCTTTTGTTTTTCTTCCCACTGTGTTTTTATAAGCGGATATCTTTTTGCAATTCTTCCATTAAACTCAAGCATGAAACTGTCTTTATCTTTTATATCCTGCCCGTCTTTTTCTACATTCACCTTAATTAAATGGCATTTATTATTTTCAAAAAGAAGGCAGAAATTATAGTCACTTTGACCGTATTCACACCCTATACAGAATTTAATAATTTTTTTCTCATTCGACAACAAAATCCGAAAAATTCCTTTTCCTTCTTTCTCATTGTTATTTTGAATTTCAAACGGAAATAAAAGCCAGCTGCCGATTCCACTTGCATCTTTTCTTGAGCCAAGTGTATTTGAAATTGAAAGGATGTCACAGTCTGATTCTTCTTCTCCCTCTGTAAAAAAAATGTCTTTAAAAAAATCCTTTATCATCTCTTTAAAAAATAAATCTGTCTGAGTTTGAGAAGGAAGAACTGCTTTATTATTCTGCTGAGGCGTTGAAAAATTTTCTTCTGAATAAATTTTTAATAAAAGTGAATCAACCTCGTCTTCTGTAACGCTCACTCCCTTGGATAAAAGATTTGAAATGATTTCTAAAGCACGCCTTTCTTTTCCTGGATATTTTTTTGCCATGTCGTAAATCTTATTCATAAGCTCTGGCATAAACTTCATTCCAAGCTGCTTAAAATTTAAGATGATGTTATAGGAAAGATTATCAGGGATGAGGCCAAGGTTCTGGATAAAAGAAAAAAGCTTTGGATCTGTTACCTGTTCAAAAACATTCTGTGCATTCTGCGAGCTTTCTATGAGTGTAAATTTTACTTCCTGATTTTGAATTACACCGTCTGCTCTTTTTGGAACAATAAAAATCTGCCCGTCGCGCACCTTTATATTGCCTGTAAAAATGTCGCCCTTTGCATAGTTTTGAGCCGAAGTGATATTCACCTTTGTTCCAGCAACAAGACCTTCGTACCTTCCGCCGCCCTTGTCGTTTACAATACGAACAGACACCTGAGAACCGTCTTTTAAAACCTGACGTGGAATTCCTACCCGAGAAAGAATCTGATTTTGAACGATTATATTATTACTCATAAAAAAAAGGTGCCTGAACTTCAGACACCTTTATTATCAATTGTCAATTATTTATTGTCAATCGTATAAATTGATTACTCTGCAGCTTTTGCAGCAGCAGCTTCTGCTCTTTCTTCCTTGATTTTAGCTTCTGTAGCAGCAGCATTTGCTTCGGCACGAGCGTTACGTGCAGCGATTTCTGCAGCAATCTTTCCACCAACCAAAGTCTTAACTTTAGAATCCTTACCGATCTTATCGCGTAAGTAGTAGAGCTTAGCACGGCGTACTTTACCAGGACGAACGATATCAACCTTTACGATACGTGGGCTGTTATAAGGGAATACACGTTCTACACCTACACCGTAAGAAATCTTACGTACAGTGAAAGTCTGGCGTGCACCTTCGTTCTTTTTACAAATTACAACACCTTCATAAACCTGGATACGTTCTGTTTTACCTTCAATAATCTTGAAGTAAACTTTTACAGTGTCCCCTACATTGAATCCCTGAGCTCCAGGGCGTTTCTGTGTTTCTTCGATAGTTTTAATAAGATCCATGATGATCTCCTTTAATTTTTCTTACTTCTTTTCTTTTTAATATTCTTTAAAGAAGTAGATTCAGTTATTTCCTCAATCATCTTTTCGGCTTCCTGAGTAAGCTGTCCTTTAATTCTTGCAAGACTGATTAAATCAGGTCTGTTTGCCAGAGTTTTTTCCAGCCTCTTTTTAAGCCGCCACTTTCGGATTTCCTCGTGATTTCCACTGAGTAATACAGAAGGAACCTTCATACCCTTCCATGTTTCAGGATGAGTATACTGCGGATATTCCAAAAGTCCGTCACAGTAACTTTCTTCTTCCAATGATTCATGAGAAATTACTCCGTCTACAAGGCGATAAACAGTGTCTATAACAACTGTTGCTGCAACTTCTCCGGATGACATTACATAATCTCCAATAGAGATTTCTGCGTCAACGTAAGAATCAATTATTCTTTGGTCTATACCTTCGTAACGACCGCAGATAAAAACAAGTTCGTCCTTATGACTTAAATCTTGTGCCACTTGCTGTGTAAGCTGTTTGCCGCTTGGTGTAACATAAATAACATACTTTTTGCGGGCATTTACACTATCAAGTGCTTTTGAAAGTGGTTCTGCAAGCATTAACTGCCCTGCTCCACCTCCATACGTTCCGTCATCACAGGTATGGTGTTTATCAAGAGCAAAATCTCTGATGTTCACCAGATCGTAAGCAATAATTTCCTTTTCTACTGCTTTGGCCATGATTGAGTTTTCAAAAAAAGCCTTTACAATATCAGGAAATAAGGTCAGCACAGTAAATTTCATGGAATTACTCCAGAATCCAGAGGTGCATCAATTGCACCGTACCGTTCTTCACGTCCACCTTTCCAATAAACTCCTTACGGAAAGGAACTAGAACTTTTCGGTCACAACTCTCGGAGAGTGAAACTTCTAACAAGTAACCGCCTCCGCCTTCCAAAACGTCTGTGATTGTTCCTACCACTGTAGGCGCATTCAACGTTGCCGGATCGTCTCCCTTATAAACAAGGGAACAATTTCGTAAATCCTCAATGTACCATTCGTCTTTTTTCAAAGGCTTACAGTACTTTCTTGGAACCAGTATTTCCCAACGATTATATTTTTTAATTTCCTCGTCGGAATCGATTCCTGCAAATTTAACATAAGCAACTGCATTTCCCAAAGAAACCGATTCAACCTTTGCTTCTTTGCGCAAATCGCCATGTTGTAAAGTAACTTCCTTTAAGTTCGCAAGATGTTCATATTCACCAGAAGTACTTTCTACCTTACATTCACCCGAAAACCCGTGGGTTCCACGAATGAAGCCGACTACAAGTTGTGCTTTTTCCATCAATACAATTCCTGTAACTTAGTTATCAAGAATATCAAGACTGTAATGTTTACCGTCTTTTACAGATGAAGCACTCAAGACAGTTCTCATTGCTTTAGCAATACGACCATACTTTCCGATCACTTTGCCAATATCGCCATCTGCAACTTTAAGCTGGAGCACCATGCCCTTTTCGCCTTCAGTTTCGTTTACAGATACAGCTGACGGATCATCGACCAATGATTTTGCAATGAATTCAATCAGGTCTTTTTCCATTTTCTAGCCTCTCTGTAAATTACTTACCTGCTTTTGCAGACTGAACATTCATTAATTTCTTAACGATGTCTGTTGGCTGAGCTCCAACACTGATCCAATACTTAGCGCGATCCAAATCAATTGAAACCTGAGCGTCTTCTTTAGCGATTGGCTGGAAAGTTCCAATTTCTTCGATACAAACGCCGTCACGTGGCTTCTGTGAGTCCTGAACAACTACACGGTAGCATGGACGTTTCTGAGTACCAAATCTCTTAAGTCTGATTTTGACCATTTATATCCTCCAAAGGATTCATTTGAATCCAGATTTTCAGGGTAAATAATTTTAAACACAATTATTCCTAATTATGCATAATGAACTACAATAATATAAGAAAAAAATGATTTATTCAATAGATGAATAGACGAATGTTTTATTTAAAAAGACAACAAAGATGTTTCTAAGGTTTAATTTATCTTAGAAATATCCTGGCCGAACCATTTGATGCTGATGGCGGTTACTGTACCGTCATGCTGCATCTGCTGGAGGGTTTGCCAGACCTGGTTACGGAGTTCTTCGCCTTCTTTGCCTTTTTTAAAGCCTATGCCGTAGTTTTCGTGGGCTAATGGCTCGTCTATAATTACAAAAGGTTCATCAGCTACAGTAATGAGATATTTTGCTACAACAGAATCCATTACAATGCCGTCTACCTTTCTGTCTTTTAAATCTTCAAGGGCTTTAAGATAATCATCAGAATAAATAATGCTTTTTACAGAAGAATAAAATGAAGGGCTTGCATTGATTGCATTTTCTGCGCTCGAATAAGACTGGCAGCCTATAACAAAATTTTTTACCTGAGAAAGAGATGTAATATCTGTATCATCATTTAAAACTAAAATCTGTTCGTTGGAAAGATATGGTTTTGTAAATGCATATTGCTTTTCTCTTTCTTCGAGGATTGTAAAACCGCTCCAGATACAGTCGATTGTACCCTGCTGCATTTCCTTGTCTTTATTTTTCCAGTCGATTGGCTTTGCTTCAAATTCAAGATTCAATCTTTTGGCAACTTCTGCTGCAAGCTCTACATCAAAGCCGGTGATTTTTCCGTCCTGCATAAAGCTCATTGGCGGGAAGCTTGCATCAATTCCGATTACAAGCTTTGTTCTCTGTTTTTTACAGCCTGTTAAACTTAAACAAATCAATAATACAAACGAAAAAATCTTAAATGTTTTTTTCATAAACCCTTTCCTCTTTTACTTCGCTCTGGAAATCTTTTTCAATTCATCTATCTGTTTTTTTACACATTCTGCTGCAGGACCGCCTGTTGTTTTTCTTGCAGTCATACAAGCCTCCGGTGTAATTACAGAATAAATATCTTCTTCTATTAAATCTGAACAGCTCTTCCATACATCCATCGGTAAATCATCGAGCTCACAGTTTTTTTCGATTGCAATTCTTACAGCCTTTGCGCTTACTCCGTGTGCAGTTCTAAAAGGCATTCCCTTTTTAACAAGATAGTCTGCAACGTCTGTAGCGTTTAAATATCCGCCCTTGCATGCAGCTGCCATTTTTTCCTTGTTCCATTTTGCAGAAGAAATCATGTAAGTAAAAACCTGAACACAAGATAAAACTGTATCGCACGCATCAAAAAGACTTTCCTTATCTTCCTGCATGTCTCTGTCGTAGGCTAAAGGAAGAGCCTTCATCATTGTTAAAAGTGCAAATAAATCGCCGTAAACCTTTCCTGTTCTTCCGCGGATAAGCTCTGCAAAGTCAGGATTTTTTTTCTGCGGCATGATTGAAGAGCCTGTAGACCATTTTTCGCTCAAATCAACAAAACCAAATTCTGTTGTAGACCAGAGCACTATTTCTTCGCACGCACGGCTCAAATGCATCTGAATAAGACTCAAATCAGAAGCAACTTCTATACAATAATCTCTGTCGCTTACACTGTCCAAAGAATTTTTTGTTACTCCGTCAAAGCCAAGTAAATCAGCTTCATATTCTCTGTCTAAAGGAAGTCCGCTTCCGGCAAGAGCACATGAACCTATTGGCGAAAGATTAATTCTTTTTAAAGCATCCTCAAGGCGTTCATTATCGCGAACAAGCATCCACGCCCACGCACAAACATGATGTGCTAAAGAAACAGGCTGAGCATGCTGCATATGAGTAAAGCCCGGAATAAGTGTATTTAAATTATCCTTTGCAATTTCTGAAAGTGCATCAATTAAAGTTTTTAATGAATTCTGAAGCTGTGGAATAAATCTTTTAAGATAAAGGCGTTCGTCCAAAGCAATCTGATCGTTACGGCTTCTTCCTGTATGAACCTTTTTTCCAGGCTCGCCTATTCTGTCTGTTAAAGTTGCTTCTATAAAAGAGTGGATATCTTCTGCTGAATAATCAATCAAAAGCTTTCCGCTTTCCAAATCCTTTTGAATTGATTCAAGCCCTTTTACAATCTGGTCTGCTTCATCTTTAGAAAGAATCTTTGCATGACTGAGCATCTTTGCATGAGCAATACTACCCTTAATATCATCAAAGGCCATTCTTTCATCAACATTTATAGAGGTTTCAAAAGCTACTGCTGCAGCATCAGGACCTTCTTTAAAACGTCCGTGCCACAAAGCTGCGTGATTATCTTCTGTTATAGTTCCATGTTTTGACATATTTTTATTATATTGATTTACCCCTTTGTTTTCAATAAAGATATATACGCAAAAGACCAAGCAAAAATAAATGCAAAGGATAATAAATATAGAAGAACCACTTCATATCCTTCCATTTTCCCCTTTGTCCGTTGTAATTTGCCATAAAAGGCCACACGATGATTACACCAAACTGCAAAACTGCATAAAGTTTATCTATATTAAAAAAGTAAACTACGGCATAAAAGAAAACAAAAATCATGATTGTTGCAATTTGTTTTTTAAGGTTACCGTAGGAGTCATTCATAAAAATAATTGCAAGAACGGCAATACAGCTCCAGTCGGAAGGGAATGTGATTACACAGACTGCAAAAAGAAAAAGAACTTTTAATAAGGTTGATTTTTCCTTGAACCTTGGATCATTTAAAACATATAAAGCAGTAACCGCCCATGCTAAAGACCACATCACACTTGTCTGATTTATAAAGCCTGTTTTTAACGGAACAAAAGGAATGCCAAAGCAGAAATTATATGCAAAGTGAGAAATAATGGCAAAAATAAAAAGACGAAGGGCATATTTTTTTACATCACGGGTATAGTGAAAGCCTTCGCAAATCATAAACCACATTGTTGGGGCAGTAAGGCGACCTATAAGATGAAGTAAAATAATCCACCATTCCTGACGGTAACCGGGCCAAAGCGTCCAGGTAAGATGATCGATAGTCATGGCGATGATTGCAATTAATTTAATGTGATTTGAGTTCAGTTTTTTATTCTGTTTTTTTTGTGTAAGCTCTGCAGCTGTGTTTGAATTTTCCATACTATACCGTTTTTTTTAAGTATAGATTATCAGGTTTTGACTGTCAAAGAGTTTTCGCACTTTCAACTTCTTACTTTTTGCTTTATAATTTTTTACATGACTTTTGATGATAAAACCGTTTATATTCTTGATTCTTACGGATTGATTTTCCGCTGTTATTTTGCTTTTATAAGCCGCCCTCTTACAAATCCTAACGGCGACAATGTTTCTGCCCTCTTTGGATTTTTTAGAAATATTCACTGGATTTTGGAACACTATAAGCCCGGCTATTTATTTGCTGCAATGGATTCCAAAACAAAAACCTTCCGTCATGAAATGTATCCTGAGTACAAGGCTACAAGAAATAAAACTCCTGATGATTTACATGCACAGATTCCATGGATTAATGAAATTCTTGAAAAGCTTGGTGTACCGGTTCTTCAGTGCGACGGCTACGAAGCTGATGATATTATTGCTACAGTTGCAAAAAAATGCGAAGAACAGGGCCGTACCTGCAGAATCCTTTCGGGTGATAAGGACTTGATGCAGCTTGTAAGCCAGAACTGTCAGATTTTAAAACCTGAATCAGGTGCAAACACATGGAAGGTTACTGGAATTGAAGGCGTTGAAGCTGAATGGGGAGTTCCACCAGAAAAGCTTTTGGACCTTCTTTCTCTTTACGGAGATACAGCAGATAATATTCCGGGCGTTCACGGAGTTGGTGTAAAAACTGCCGCAAAGCTTCTTGCAGATTATAATGATCTGGACGGTATTTATGCCCACGTTGATGAAGTAAAAGGCGCCATGCATCAAAAGCTTGTAGAGGGAAAAGAAAGCGCATACTTCAGTCAGAAATTAATCAGACTTTGTAATACAGTTCCTTGCGCAGAAATTGATAATGCAATCAATTCAGAAAAATTACAGTTTAATTATGAACAGGCAGCAATTCTCCTGGAAAAATACGGAGTTCCAAGCCTTGCAAAAAGCTACGAAAACCTTGAGCTTACATTAAACGCAGGTTCAAATGCAAAAGAACACGCAAAGGAAAATAATCTTTTTAATCAGACTGCTGCAAAAATAAAAACCCCCGAAGTCACAAGATCTGAGCCACAGAATGCCGCATACGATAATTATATAGAAGCAAAACAAAACGACACTTCTTCTTACCGAGCGCTTAAAACTACAGCTGAATTAAAAGCCTTTATAGACGATTATCTTAAAAAGCTTGAAGGCGTAAAGGATAAAACAACTCTTCCTATTGCATACGACAGCGAAACAACTTCCTTTGATACCTTCAATGCCCGCATTCTTGGATTCAGCCTTTGTTTTGAAAAAGGAAAATCTGTTTATGTTCCGCTCAACCAGGAAAGCTCTGATTCTCTTTTTAGTGCAAATGAATTTGTTTCAAAGGACCAGGCTTTTAAAGAGCTTGAACGCATTTTTATAAATAAAGACGTTACTGTTTTTATGCACAACGCTAAATACGATTTAAAAGTTCTTGCAAATAACGGCTTTGATGCAGAAAAACTTATAGATAATTTAAATGTTTTAGATACAATGCTTCTTGCATGGCTTCAAAATCCGGAGCGTCTTGGTAAAAAAGGCTATGGTCTTGAGTACTTAAGCGAAACCCAGCTTGGATTAAAGGGAATTGAATTTGATGAGATTGTTCAAAAAGGACAAACCTTTGAAGATGTTCCCCTTGAAACAGCCGTTAAATATGCCGCAGAAGATGCAGACTTTACTCTTCAGCTGGGACTTTATTATACAAAAGACGAAAAATGGTTCAGCCAGAATAAAAAACTGATTGAGCTTGAGCACAACGTTCTTCCTGTTTTAATTAAAATGGAATTAAACGGAATCCACATAGACAGCAATGCTTTAAATGATTATAACGAAGAGCTTACAAAAAACCTTGCAGTTGTAATCCAGAATATCTACAAGGAAGTTGGACACGAATTCAACATCGCTTCTCCAAAGCAGCTCCAGACAGTTTTATTCGAAGAACGCCACTTAAAGCCGGGCAAAAAAACAAAAACCGGTTATTCAACAGATACAAGCGTACTAGAAGAACTTGCCTTTTTTGATCCGGTTCCAAAGATGATTTTGGAATATCGAGAGCTTGCCAAATTACAGTCTACTTATGTTCAAACTCTTCCAACCATGGCAGATAAAAACGGACGCATTCACACAGACTTTGTACAAACAGGAACTGCAACAGGTCGTCTTTCCTGCAGAGATCCAAACCTTCAGAATATTCCTGTTCGCTCGGAAGCCGGAAGAAAAATCAGAAGTGCATTTACTGCGCCGGATGGAAAGGTTTTAATTTCTGCAGACTATGCTCAGATTGAGCTTGTAGTTCTTGCTCATCTTTCGGGTGACAAAAACATGTGTAAGTCTTTTATAGACGGAACAGATGTTCATAAAGCAACTGCCGCAATGATTTATGGTGTTAGTTCCGATGCCGTTACTCCTGAAATGAGACGAACTGCAAAGACAATCAACTTTGGTGTAATTTACGGAATGTCTGCCTTCCGCTTAGCACAGGATCTGGGTATTTCAAGAACTCAGGCAACTATGTTTATAGAAAACTACTTTAAGCTTTATGCCGACGTAGACACATTTATCAAAAACACAATCGCTAATGCAGAAAAAACAGGCTACATTCAGACAATTTCGGGAAGATGCCGCCCTATTTTGAATATCAACAGCCGGAACAAAGTTGAAAAATCTGCAGCAGAACGAATTGCCGTAAACTCGCCGGTTCAGGGAAGTGCTGCAGATATAGTTAAGATGGCTATGCTCAGTGTGGACAAGGCGTTAAAGGATAGTAAGAGCCAGGCAAGACTTTTGTTGCAGGTTCACGATGAACTTATTTTTGAATGCCCTGATAACGAACAGGAAATCAATAAAACAATTTCCTTAATAAAAGAAAAGATGGAAAACGCCTTCCCTCTTTCTGTTCCTTTAAGAGTGAGCATTGAATACGGTAAAAACTGGGGAGAATTCCATTAATGGCAGTTATCTTAGTAACAGGTCCAATGGCAAGCGGGAAAAATCACGTCTCAGAAATGATGCAGCGTGAAGACTGGAAGGCTATAGACGCAGATATCCTTGTTCATAAAGCCATAGACTCTCAAGCTAAAAAAATCTACGAAACATTTAAAAGCGCCGCAGAAGAAAACAAAATCAATATCCTCAAGAATTCAAGCGGTGAAACTCCTGTTATAAACAGACGCGCACTTGGAAAGCTTTTATTCTCTGATCCGAATTTATTAAAGCAGCAGGAAGCCATTGTATACCCCGTAATCACAGATCAGATAAAGGATTTTGCAAAGAACAACGAGAACACACTCATAAACGCAACCCTTCTATATAAAACACCTGAGCTTTTAAATATGTGCAGTAAGATTATTTATTTAAAAGCCGGATTTTTTAAAAGACTCATCCGCGCAAAAAAAAGAGACAAGCTTCCTTTAATGCAGATTTTACGCCGTTTTTATTCACAGAGAAATCTTTTAAAAGAATACAAAAAATTTTCGCTTCCAATTACAATTCTTAAAAACTAATTAATTTAACTAAACTTTTTTTTCCAGTTTCCGATATTTTTTATAAGGTGGCCGGGTCAAAATCAAATTTACCGGTGCAAAGAGGAAAATTATGGAACAGAAAAAAACTTTATGGATAATTGCGGCTGTGGGACTTTTCTTAATTGTCGTTTTTGGGGCTGCATATCTTCTTTTGGATAATTCCGGTAATAAATACGAAGGAACAACAACTACAATCACACCAAGTGACAGAAGAAACTTTGATAACGGCTGGTCTAGCCCATCTGATGTTTCTAAAACACCGGTTGAAACAAGTACAACAGATTCAAACAATCCGGATTTTCAGACTGCAAATGATTTATTTGTTGTAGCAAACAATGCAACAGTTGTAGGATTGAACAACGCAAGCGAAGGAACAACAATCGACTTATTCACTTTGAATAAGGACGGACAGAATACACCAAACGCAGTTGTAACAAATAAAGCTCCTGAATCACCAGTTACTGTTCCAGGTGATGCTGAGCCAAAGGTTACCAACGAAGCAACTGAATATTACACAGGAAATCCTGTTCAGGCAGAAACAAAGGAAAAGGCAAACGCTGTAAAGAAAACTTCTACAGAAACAAAGGTTACTTCTACAGCAAGTACAAAAAAGCCTGCTGCTGCAAGTTCAAAGCCTGTAACATCAAAGCCTGCAAGCGTAAAAACAAATACTGCATCTAAGTCTACACCAACAACAAGATATTGGGTTCAGGTTGCATCATACCAGAACAAAAAGACTGCAGAAAATGCACGTACAGTTTTGAACGATAACAAGATTCTTTCTGACATCTTTACATACGAAGACAATGCAAACAAGCTTTTCTACCGTGTAAGAGTTGGACCTTATACAACAAAAAGTGAAGCTGAATACTGGATGAGTAAGATCCTCCAGATTAAAGATTTTGCAAATGCCCAGAGCTATGTAACATCTACTGTTGATAAATAACGGGTTTTTATAAAAAAATTAAAAAAAATGTAAAAAAAGTTTTATAAATACTCCTTTTTTTGACAAAAAAAGCAATTAACTATATATGAAAAAATTATGGTTAATTGCTTTTTTCTTTAACTTAAGTCTTTTGAGCTATACAAAAGAAAGTTTCTCGTTTGTGTCCGGGGAAAAAATCTCCTCTGACTATTTTAAATTCCAAAGCTATCAGACAAATGATGCGTGGAACTTTGGTGCCTTTGTCTCTTCCGCCGCCCTCTTCCCAAATTTTGCCCTCTCTTTGTCACTTGGAAACCTTACCGCAGGGGGAACAATATCGCGCTTAAATAATCCAGCCCTTTCAAGTTCCCTTAGCCCTTATTCTTTACCCTCTTGTAACGCTAACCTCCCTGCTATAAGCTTTGCCGGAAGCTCCAGCTTTATAAAACCCGTGTCGTATTTTATGGAAGCCAAGGTATTTAATTCCAGAAAAACAGCCTTGTTTAAAACAAATGTTTTTTATGATCCTGAAAACGTAACTGGAACTGCAGGTCTTTTATTTGACTACTCTCCTTCTAAAAAAACAAATCTTGCAGTTTCTTTTACGACAGGCCTTTTTAAATACCAGGGGTATAAATCAGACTCGTGGTTTATGGAAAATAAATATTTTTCCCAAGGCATAATGAGTGCAAGTAATATTCAGGCAAGCATAAAAATAAAAAATTACAATTCTCTTTTTACGCTGAACCTTTATAATTCCCCCTACGGAAATTTGGATTTTAATTTAAAAACCGAAAACACTTTAAAAATTAATCACATGGTTTTAAATTTAAATCTTTTTTATAGTCCTGAAAAATCTATTACAAGCGCTGCCAAATTTATAAATCCCCAGCTGCAGATTAAAACAGGCGTTCAATATTCTTTTTTAAAGGGAATAAAAAAACGCGGAGGACCTAAGCCTCTTTTAATAAAAACAGGGTTCAACGCCTATGCAAAGTTCGAAGAAACAGGAACATATAAAATAAGCACAGGACTTACATTTACCTCAGAAAAAAATAATCTTACTTTAAGCAGTAATTTTAATTTCCAGGATAATCCCTTACCGGACCACTTTCCACTTAAACCCGTAAACTTAAGTTTTAGCATAAAAGACAGCTTTTATATAGAAAAGATTTTGATAAAACTTGGTACTTCTTTTTCCTACGATTTTTTATCAAAGGAAAGCCTGGAAAAAATAAGCCTTTCAACCTTTTATGATTTTAATAATTTAATTTACAAAGGAAAAACTAAAAACAAGGATATTAATTTTTCTTTGGATACAGGGGCCAGCTTTGAGTTTACGCAAAAGGATTTTAATTACAAAAAGGATGAAAAAGACTTATACCTTACTTTAAAATTCCGCTGGAAGTGGATTAATTTATATACCAAGGTTAGTTATCTTTTTTAATTATTTTAGATTGATAACAACTTCACTTTTTCTTTTTCTTCTATTATAATGAGATTGGGTGGAAAAATGGCTTACGTAAAAAATTTATTCGATTCAAATTTTATTCAATATGCAAGTTATGTAATTCGAGACCGTGCTATTCCGGAAATTACTGATGGTCTTAAACCGGTACAGCGCCGTATTATTCATACTCTTATTAAAACAGACGACGGACGATTCACTAAGGTTGCAAATGTCTGCGGTAAGGTTATGGCATATCATCCTCATGGTGATGCTTCTATTTATACTGCTCTTGTAAACCTTGCAAACAAGGAATTATTTATAGACAAACAGGGAAACTTTGGAAACATGTTCACTGGAGACGGTGCTTCTGCTCCCCGTTATATTGAATGCCGTCTTAAACCGATTACAAAAGAAATCTTAAATACAAATCCAAAAATTACTCCTTATGTTGATACTTACGACAGCCGCGATGTAGAGCCTGTTACCTTTAGTGCAAAGCTTCCTTTAGTTTTGATTCTGGGTGCAGAAGGTATTGCGGTTGGTATGAGTACAAAAATCTTGAGCCACAATATTCACGAAGTAATTGATGCCGAAAGAAAATGTCTTATGGGAGAAAAGTTCAAGCTTTATCCTGACTTCCCTACAGGCGGATTAATCGACGTAAGTGAATATCAGGATGGTCTTGGAAAAATTGTTACACGTGCCAAGATGGATACAAGTGATGAAAAGAAAATCATCATTACAGAGCTTCCATACGGTTCTACAACAGAAAGCCTTTGTGACTCAGTTGAAAAGGCTGCCAAAAACGGAAAGGTAAAAATTGCTTCTATCCAGGATTATACTTCGGATAAGGTTAATATCGAAATTAAGCTTCAGCGCGGTGTTTATACAAAGGATGTTGTTGATGCTCTTTATGCCTTTACTGAATGTGAACAGACAATTTACTGTAATCTTCTGGTAATCAGAGACAACATGCCTGTGCAGATGACTTGTACACAGGTAATTGAATATCACTCAAAGCAGCTTGTTGGAATTCTTAAACAGGAGCTCGAGCTTGAAAAAGCAGATTTAATCGATAAGCTTCATTTGAGAACTCTTGAAAGAATCTTTGTTGAAGAAAGAATCTATAAAAAGATTGAACAGCAGAAAACAGAAGAAGGCGTTTTAAAAGCAGTAAAAGACGGATTTGTTCCATTTAAAGCAGAGCTCATTCGTGCAATTACAGATGATGATGTAGATCACCTTTTGAAAATCCCAATCAGACGTATTTCTTTGTATGATATCAACAAAAACAAACAGGAAGTTGAAGCAATCAACGCAAGAATTAAGGAAATCAATCACCTTCTTAAACACCTTATTGAATATGCAATCAGCTGGCTCAACGGAATCGAAAAGAAGCTTGATGCAGAAAGCTCAGAAAGAAAAACTCAGATTACAAACATCAATACTGTAGACGTAAAAGCTGTTACAAAAAGAGATACACCTCTGCGCTACGATGAAAAATCAGGATATCTTGGAATTGATGTTCCAGGCGGCGGAGAATTATTCAAGGTTACTCCTTACGATAAGGTTCTTTACGTTAGAAAGAGCGGAATCTTCTCTGTTTCTGAATGTCCTAAAAAGATTTTCATTGGCCCGGGACTCCGCTTCTGTGGTTTTGCAGACAAGGAAAGTCTTTCAAAAGTATTGTTCACTGTTTTATACCGAGACCCTGCAACACAGTTTGTATACATCAAACGCTGTAAGGTTCAGGCATTCATCATGAACAGAGACTACTTCTTTGCTCCGGACGGTATGGAAGTTTTACACGTAGATACAAGAAAAGAATTTGAATTTGCACTCAATTATGTTAAAAAGCCAAGATTAAAGGTCTTAACAGAAAAGTTCAAATCATCTGATTACGAAGAAAAATCACTTAAGGCAAAGGGTGTTCGTGTTGCTTCAAAAGAAGTACAGACAATCACAGTGCAGTCGGACAAGCCTAAAACCGGTGAATTATTCGAAAATAAATAAACTCTAAAATGGATGTATTAAATACCCGGGTACAATTTGAAGAAACAATAAAAGGTTCACGTTTTCTTTCGGAATTAATTCCCTGCTCTTCTCAAAGCCAGGCCCGGGATTTAATTAAAGAACAAAAGCAAAAATATGCAGATTCAACTCACGTGGTTCACGCCTTTATAACAGGACAGGCAGCAGAGGTTCTTGGAATGAGCGACGACGGAGAACCAAGCGGAACTGCAGGAAGACCGGCTCTTGATGTATTAAAAGGTCGTGGATGCACAAATACTCTTTTAACAATTACAAGATGGTTTGGCGGAACTCTTTTGGGAACAGGCGGCCTTGTAAAAGCATACTCAAACGGTGCCAAGGAAGTTATTGCAAAAGCAGACAGTCTTAATGCCTTTGAACCTTTTATCCAGAAAAGTGATTTTAGTTTTACCTGCGATTACGCCCTTCATAAAACAGTTAAAAAATCCATGGAAAATTTTAATCTCTACGACGTAAAAGAAGAATTTACAGAGGGAGTAAAAATCTATGGAAAAATTGCAGCGGAAGAAGCCCAGAATTTTTCCAAACTTTTAAAAGAGATTTCCAACGGAAAAATTGATTTAGCATGATTCAATTATCGCTTTGTAGAATTCCGGCATGTGCTCTGTAATAAGATTAAGCGTGTTTGGATAATTTTCTGCACTGCACAAAGAAGTAAAATGCGCCTGAATTTCTTTTAAGCCTTCTTCTCCAAGAAAATCAAAATAAGACTTCATATTATTTAGATAATTAAACGGATAATTGGAATTAACAACTTCTGTTTCTGCAAAATGAAAGATTTGTTTATTAAGTGTTGTTAATTCTGGAATAGATAAAGCCTTTAATTCACTTTTATGCTCTTTAAACTTTCCTTCCAAAATCATTTTAGCAGATAAAGTTTTTTTTTCCATAATAAAACGAAAGAATATCGAAGTTACCCTGTTTCCAAGGATTCCGCTTATTACAGGCTTTTGCAGGTCCGAAAGCTCAGAAATATTTTTTATAATTTCCGAAGCTCTTTCCCAGCTTCTTCTGTCGGGGCTTCGTTCAAAGCTGTTTTCTTCGTTTTCTAAGTCTGATGAATCAAGGTATTCAGGATTTTCGTTTATAAAGTCTATTATTCTTGAATCAATTCCGCTGGTTTTGGCCCAGATAATCCAGTCTTCCACGCTTGGAACAAATTCGTAAATATTAAATCTTGAAATTAAAGCCGGGTCCAAATCCGTAAGCTGATATTCGTTTCCATTGTTTACGGCACTTATGATGCGGCTTCCCTCAGGTAAAGATTTTCCTGCAAGCTTTCTGTTTAAAGTTAAATCCATTATTGTCTGTAAAACTTCGGGACGTGCTCTGTTTAATTCATCCAAAAATAAAACAATAGGTTTTCCGTCTACAGGAAACCAGTAAGGAAGCATAAAATCAGTTTTACCGGTTTTTTCATCCTTTTCGGGAAGCCCTATTAAATCACCCGGGTCGCTCATCTGTCCTAAAAACAAAATCACTACCTTCTGGCCCTTTGCCTTAAAATAATCTTCAAGGATGCGAGACTTACCAATACCGTGTTTTCCCACAAGCATAATATTTTGAGTAGCCGGAGTTGTTTCCAGAATATAGTTGAGCTGTTTTGTATCAATAGTCATTTTTAAATTTTGCCTTCTTCTTTATCTTTTTTAATAAGAAGTCTGAGTGCTTCTACTGCAACAGAAATTGCAAGCTCTGTATCGTGTGCCTGTTTGTTCGGTAAGCCTTTTTTAGCCCTTTCCTGATTTGCCACAACTAAAAAGCAGCTTCCTACCCTTACGCGCAAAAACTGTCCTGCAATAAACAATGCTGCACTTTCCATCTCGCTTGCAAGACATCCCATACGAAGCCAGGCCTGCCATTTATTTTCAAGCTCATAGCTTACAGGCATAATCTCGGGTTCATGCTGACCAAAAAAAGAATCCTTACACTGAACAACACCCACATGATGCTTAGCGCCAAGATTTTTTGCAGCCTCCACCAGAGCATTTACACAGTTAATATCAGGAACGGCTGGATATTCAATCGGAGCAAATTCACGGCTTGTTCCTTCCATACGAACAGCTCCTGTTGCAATAACAATGTCTCCGCCCATTACTTCTTCCTGCATACCGCCGCAGGTTCCAACACGCAAAAATGTATGAGCACCGCATTTACTTAATTCATCAATTGCAATGGAAGCAGAAGGTCCACCAATTCCGGTAGAAGTAACGCTAACCTTTACTCCTTCCAAAGTTCCTGTGTAAGTTACATATTCACGAACATCAGAAATAAGTTTTGCATTTTCAAAGTGTTCTGCAATTTTTGCACAGCGTTTTGGATCTCCCGGCATAATTACATATTTACCGATATCCTCAGGTCCTACTCCTGTGTGATACTGCTTACCCGAACCTTCTGTATAATCTACCATATATATGCTCCTTATTTTTTTTCACTGTTATGGAATGCCTGCTTTTTGGCATACATTATCTGGTCTACCTGTTTAATCGCTTCTTCAAGGCTCATCATAGACGAAGGAGGAACAACATAACTTCCCACACTCGCACTAAGATTATATGGAAGCTGCATTATAGAAGTTTTTTTCTTGATTGTCATGCTGATAATTTCTTCGTATTTTTCGCCCTTGTAATTCTGATTGTTTCCCAAAATTAAAAACTCATCACCACCGTAGCGGATTGCAAGCCAGTTTTTTGGAATAACAGACGAAATTACAGAAGCAATTGTCTTAACTGCAAGGTCTCCGTGAAGATGTCCGAATTTATCGTTTATGGTCTTCATGGAGTTTATATCAACAAAGTAAAGAATGCTTGTAAGTCCGTTCTTTTTGTTTTTTTCGTAGAAAGGCTTTGCAAGCTTATCAAGACCAATTCTGTTCAAAAGCCCCGAAAGTGCATCGTTTGTGGAAAGACGCAGGAACTGCTGACTCATCTGTTTATACATATTACGCTTTCTGAATAATTCAATGCTCGAACCGAATTTACGTGTCCATGTATAACCAAAACGGTCTTTAATCAAAGTGAACGAATTCTTTGCAACAAAGTAGCCGTGCACGTAAGAGTGATTATAAATCGGCATAAAAAGATAAGTGCTTGGCCGTTCGCTTTTCATCTTGGAAGGAATTAAATCCCGTGTATTAATCATTTCCCGAAGGTACTTTTCGTTATTCATGATGGAAATAACCGACTGAACCTGAGAGCCGTATTCAAGATTCTGCGGAAGATTTTCTTCTGAGTTTACAAAAACGCTTGTCCAGTCAGACTTTAAAAAGATACAAAAATCAGAGCCCTCGTACTTATGAGACATCTTTAAGAAATTTTCAAGGCTTGTTAAAAGAGTAAATACATCGGTTGCTTCTGTAAAAATATCTTCAAGGTGATCTACCTGGCTTGTAAATTCTTCGCTCTGACTTTGTCTGTCTAATTCATTCAAATCCGAAAGCTTCTGGTTAAGATTGATTTCAGTTTCACAGCCGCACGACTCTCGGAAAATTGCTTCTCCTTGAATCTGCACTACATCCTCATCTGCTCCGTTTATAACAGACATAACGGATTTAAAACCAAGCTTGTTCAATGAGCCGTCTACAGTTGTTAAAGAAGGAATTACAGAACGGGAATAATGAATATCATCACAGCCTGTAATCTTTAAAGTCTGCGGTACCTGAATCTTTTTTTCTTCTGCCGCTTTAAGTGTTCCAAGGGCAATAAAATCATTTGCACAGACAATTGCTCCTGGCATCCTTTCTATAGTAGAAAACTTTTCCAGAGCAAATTCGTATGCGTTGTTATATCTTCCGTTTTTAATGGACCAGATTTTATCCTGAGTAAGCTCAATCTGATTATCCTTTAAAGCCTGTCTGAATGCCTTGTAGCGTTCCGTATTTTCAAAAGAGGTTTCACGGCCTGAATAAAAAACTAAATCCTTTACACCGTGCTCTTTAATAAGATGATTTATAATTTCATAAAAAGCCGAATAAGTATCAACCCTTAAAAAACGGATTCCTTCGAGCTTATAATTAATTGAAACAGCGGGGATTTTTGCAGCAAGGATTCTCTGTCTTTCTTTTTCTAAAACCCTTAAATTATTAATCAAATCTGCAAGGATAATAACACCGTCAAAATCCTGATAATTAATGAGTCTGTAAATTGAAAAACCTGTATTGTTCGGATAGCCTGAAAACTCTGTGTATGTATAACAGTTAAAAATATACAAATCCACACCTAATTCGAACGAAGCTTCCTTCATCCCTTCAAGTATGGAAAGAATTATATTATGAGCAAGGCCGGTACATAAAACTGCTATCTTTCTTTTTGTCAAATCAACTCCAAGCTGTATTTTTTTATACTATTAGATTATACACTAACTTTATGGAATCTAAAACACATTTCTTTAGATTATATATAGAAGTTATTTATCCCAGGCTCGATTTAAAAAGTCTATGGAAGTGATGCAGGTGTCGTCGTATTTAGTTCCCTTATAAACTTCCAGGATTGTGATCTTAACTTTTTTAGGCTCAACCTTCCAGCTCAATTCAATCATTTTAAATTCAACACAATCATTAAATTCTACTATAAAGCTTTCACCCGTATCAGTTTCTATTCTTGCCTTTTTAATTCTGTTGTTTTCCCTAAAAAGATGAGGCTTAAAAACATCAACATAACCATTCAATATATAAATATCCCATCCCCATCTGGAAGGCGGCATATCAAATTCAATCGACTCCCCGATTCCCGGTCCCTTTACTCCTTCTACCCATGGAATAGGATTTTTTACTGTCTTTTTTATTTGTGGGAAGCCCATATTAAAAGAATTTAAATAATCAGCTGAATAAGTAACATTTTTATCTTTTAATACAGATGAAGGCTTAAACTTTGTTAAAGAAGACCCTAAATAAGGCCCTTCATAAAAATACTCTTCCATTTTATTCTTATCTTTTAAATATTCCTGCATTGATTTTTTATAAGGATAATAAACATAAACAGGATAATCTCCGTCTATAATCAGATAATTCTGATCCTTTGAAATTAAATTAAGATAACCGTATTCATCGTAATAAAGAAAGCCACCTTCAAGGGATTTTATATTTCTGGAAATTGATTCAAAATTTTCTGAATAAATATAATCTTTGTAAGTATTAAGGTTATTAAAATAATTTAAATAGTATGTAAGGTTTTTATCTTCCACAAAGGGAATATAAATATAGTCTGTTTTATTGTAAGTATATCTTAGCTGCAATATAGATTCTTCTCCCTGATAAGTTGCAGTGGAACTGTAAAGTTTATATGCCGGAAAACGATATTCTTTGTTGTCATAAAAATAAATATAGTAATAGATAAAATTACTTCGAATCTTATCAAATTCTTTAAAATCACAGTTAATCATTTCGTATGATTTAGATTCAACTTGACTAGCCTGGTTTGTCTGGTTATCAATAGAATAAAATTTTAACTGGATCTGATTGTCTTTATTTACGCCGATTTTAAGCATCTGCATTTTAGTACGGGAATAATAATAGCCTGAATAATTTTTTTTAACACTGTTTAAAAAGTCTGTTCTCTCTGATGAATATAAAACTGCGCTTGCTGCAAAAAATAAAATTAAAAATATTAAGCTGATTTTTTTCATTATAAAACTCCTGATTTATTAATTTTTTTGTACTCCGTTTGATTTACTTCTATTATATAAACATAATTCAATAAAAGACAGTACACAAAAGCCAAGGTTAAACGTTTTAATAAGCCCCCAAAACCCGGAATTTTATGAAATTTGTACAACTTGCTCACTAGTATACTAGTTTCTAAATAATAAGTAAATTTACCTATTCAGAGAAAAGTATATTAGATTTACAATTTTATAAACTCGAAAGAGAAATAAAAAAAAGGAGATACAACCTATGAAAAAATTGGTTAAAGTTGCTGTACTTGCACTCAGTGCTGCTTGTTTATTCTTAACAAGCTGTAACGGCGGTGGCTCTTCAGCAAAAACAAAAACAATTACTTTCTGGCATCTTGATACAACAGATGAGCAGCAGGCTGCTTGGCGCCAGATTGCCGACAATTTCGAAGCTAAACACCCAGGTGTAA
This sequence comes from Treponema sp., assembly GCA_017962965.1. Classification (GTDB taxonomy): domain Bacteria; phylum Spirochaetota; class Spirochaetia; order Treponematales; family Treponemataceae; genus Treponema_D. The sequence continues at coordinate 30,946 of JAGCUI010000058.1, forward strand.
AAATCGAAATCACATGTCTTGAAAACGATTCATTCAAGGCAAAAGTAAACACAGTTATGCAGGCTGGAAACCCACCTGACATCTTCCGTTCATGGGGTGGTGGTGTTATGATCGATCAGGCTACAGCAGGAATGCTTCGCCCAATCAACGACTATGTAACATCAGGAAACATCGCACAGATCGGTAAAGGTGCTATGGGTCTTTACAACTACGACGGAAAACAGTATGGTGCTCCATACTCACTTGGTGTAGTAGGACTCTGGTACAACAAGTACGTATTCAAAGACTGTGGTCTTACTCCAGAAGACTTCTCTACTTGGTCTAAATTCCTTAAGAGCTGTGAAGTTCTTAAATCAAAGGGATATGCTCCAATCGCTGTTGGTGAACAGGCTACATGGACAGGTCACTACTGGTGGACATACATTGCACAGCGCCTTGGCGGACAGCCAGACTTCCTCGCTGCTTACAATGGAACTGGTGCTTTCAACAAAGGATCATTCCTTAAAGCTATGGAAATGCTCAAAGACTTCGTAGCAACAAAACCTTTCCAGGAAGGTTACCTCGCTACTGGTCACGAAGAAGCAAGTGCAATGGTTGCTGACCGTGTTGCAGCTATGACACTTAACGGACAGTGGACACCTTCTACAGGTAGAGATAACGCTACAAAGGGTTATAACGATGAATGGGGTGTAATGTCATTCCCAGCAATCGAAGGTGGAAATGGTCTTCTCTCTGATACACAGGGTGGTGGTGATGGATACATCATCGGAAAGAATGCTCCGGATGAAGCAATCGAATTCCTTAAATCATTCTATGAACCAGAAAACTACAAGATCATCTGTACAAAGCTTAACGCTTGTCCAGTTGTACCTGGTTATGATGACCTCATTGATCCTATTATGGTTGAAGTAGCTAACGCTGTTAAAGCTGCTGGTTACTATCAGTTGTACTACGATCAGTTCCTCCCAGGTGCTGTTGGTGAAGCAATCAAAGATGCAACAGCTGGTGTTTTAGCTGGTACTATGGCTCCTCAGGATGCTTGTGATAAGATCCAGAAGTCATGGGAAGAAAACAAATAATTGAGCTGATTTGATTAAACCGGAACAGTTCATGCTGTTCCGGTTTTTTTTCTATATTTTTAATTCAAAGGTTATATTAAATGTTAAATAATAAAAAACAGAATTTTTGGATTGCAATGGCATTCCTTATTGTACCTCTTATTATTTTTACATTCTTCGTAATTCTTCCTGTTTTTAAAGCAGCCTTTTACAGTCTTTTCAAATGGAAGGGATTTGGCTCACTTATGGGGGAAGGAGTTGTAAAAGGTACAAAATTTGTCGGTTTGAACAACTTTAAACAGATATTAACAGATCCTGTTTTCTGGAAATCGCTTGGAAATAATGGAAAAATTATTTTCTTTTCTCTTATCATAGAGCTTCCTGTTGCTCTTATTCTCGCGCTAATTATCTCCGTAAAAAACAAGGCTAACATCGCATTACGTACGATTTTCTTTATTCCGTATGTAGTTTCAGAAGTTATTGCCGGTGTTGTATGGAAGTTTATATATAATCCAACTTATGGTATCTCTACTACGTTCCTTGCTTCACTCTTCCCTCAGGGAACTGATTTTGCATTCCTGGGACGACCGGAAACCGTATTTAATGCAATTATGATTGTAGTAATCTGGAAATACTTTGGTCTTTACATGATTCTTTACATTGCAGGCTTGCAGGGTATTTCTGATGATATTCGTGAAGCTGCTGCCATTGACGGTGCATCTCCACTTCAATTAAATGTAAGCATTATTATTCCTTTACTTGTTCCAACAATCGTTGTAACACTCTTCTTCTGTATAGTCGGATCGCTGCAAACATTCGATATAATCTGGGCAATGGGCGAAGGAAACCCTGTTCATGCCTCCGAGACGATGGTAACGTACCTCTACAAAAACGGCTTCAGAACTTCAGAAATGGGTTACGGAAGTGCAACAGCTATCGTAATCTTTGTAATCTGCGTTACATTCAATGCAGTATATCAAAAGCTCATTAATAAGAAAAAGTAAAGGTGGTAGCAGATGAATAAGACTAATACTAATGTTATTTATAAAACACTGAAAATCATTTTTCTGGTACTTATCTTTATCTATACGATTTTCCCTCTGTACGTTATGTTCATGGGTGGATTTAAATCTATAGGACAGCTTAGAAGTGATCTTTTAGGAATTCCTAATCCTCCTCAGTTCAGCACATTTAAAAGAATTCTTTTCCCTTCGGCTGCAACATTCTCTAACTTTTCTTTCTGGAGAAGTTTGGGTAACTCTTTGTTAATCCTTGCAGGTACCGTTGTTATTGACGTAGTTCTTTGCTGTCTCACTGGATTCTCATTTGCAAGAATCAAGTTCTTTGGTAGAGAATTTCTTTATAACTACATTTTGCTCGGACTTTTGTTCCCTCTCGCAGTTGCTATCCTTCCTATGTATCTTCAGATGCGTGATATTCACCTTCTTAATACATACACAGGTATTATGCTTCCACAGGCAGCATTCAACCTTGCATTCCATACTATGCTTACAAGAAGCTTCTTTGAGCAGATTCCTATGGATTTGGAAGAAGCCGCTACAATCGATGGATGTGGTAAATTAGGATTCCTTATTAGAATGGTAGTTCCACTTTCAAAACCAATTATTACAACTATTGCAGTACTTACACTCGTTGGTAGCTGGAACCAGTTCCTTCTTCCACTCCTCTTCCTCGATGATCAGAACAAATATACTTTGCCTCTTGGTATTATGAAATTCCAGGGTGAACATGGTACAGACTGGTCACAGGTTATGGCTTACCTTACACTCTCACTTATTCCGGCAATTATCTTCTATGTATTCGCACAGAAGCAGATTGTTGCAGGTCTTACAAGTGGTGCAGTTAAAGAGTAGGATGATTTTTAGATAATCAGATATTTTTATAAAAAAAAGTGGTAATTCGATTGGATTACCACTTTTTCTTTTTAACATTAGTTTTTCCTGCACACCCCAAATGCATTTGAGGCGTGCAATTTCTAATTCCTATACGAACCTGTCAACCCACGCTTCGCTTAAAGGGTTGACAGGTCGTTTAGAAGTTAGACTCTTTAAGTGTCTAACTTCTATAAAAATTAATCAAACAGCCTGAGAGAATAATCTTTCTTTCGTCGTCTGTTAAGTCGCCAACTGAAAGCTCGAACTCGTTTACTGTTCCATCCTTCTTTACGGCGTAAGCTTTGATTGAAGGAAGCTTTTCTTCTACCATCTTTCTGATGCCAGGAATGAATACGTAATCATCATTTGCAAATGGAAGATTTTTGTCTCCGTCTTTGTAGATGAATGGGAGCATACCCCAGTTGATGAGGTTTGAACGATAGCGTTTTGTTGCGTATTCGTTTGCAATATTTGCACTTGCTCCAAGTACTCTCTGGCAGCTTGCAGCCTGTTCGCGGGCAGAACCGTCACCAGGTTTTACAGCAAAGATTGAAGAACCAGTCTGTGCATTTGCAGCAAGCTTTCCAAGTTCTGCATCTTTTTTACCAAGATTTTCTACTACAGTTTTAATTTCTGCTTTGATGTCGTCTGTAAGGTCGCGAACTGCCTTTGCTCTTCCTACGTAAGCAGGATCCTTACGGCTCAAAGTAAATTCTGCAAGTCCTAATGGATTTGAACGGAAAGAAGAGGTTTCTCCAGAAGGAATAAGTTCGTCTGTTGTAGTTACAGGGTCGTGGATTTCTGAAACAATCTTAACAAGTAAATCCTGTCCTAATTCTTTCTGTTCCGGCCAGTCTTTAATATTTGGTCCAAACTGGATTTCTACTTCCGGATGAGCAACACCCTTTGAATCATATACGCGTTTTTCGTAGATTGCTTTATCAAAGAAGTATTTCTTTGAGCTGAATTCTGTATCGTATTCTGTAGCAGGTGTTAAGAAGCCTTTGTTTGCTGCTGTTGCGGCAATTGAACGTGCATCCATAAGCGCAACAGATGAAAGCTGTCCGTTCTGAATCTTTGAACCTTCGCGGTTAGGGAAGTTTCTTGTTGAGTGACGGATACTGAAGGCTCCGTTTGCAGGTGTGTCCCCTGCTCCAAAACAAGGTCCGCAGAATGCAGTTTTTACAATTGCACCGGCATCTACAAGGGCACTGAATGCACCGTTTTCCATCAATGCTTTATAAACAGGCATACTTGCAGGGTAAACATTCAAAAGGAATTTACCGTTTCCCGAATCCTTTCCTTTTAAGATATCGGCTGCAGCACAGATGTTTTCGTAGCCACCACCTGCACAACCGGCAATTACACCCTGGTCAACATAAAGTTTTCCGTCGATTACCTTGTTCTTTAATGTAAAATTTACTTTATCACCAAAAGAAACCTTTGCTCTCTTTTCTGTTTCTTCGAGAATGCTCATAAGGTTCTTGTTTACTTCTTCGATTGTATAAGCACAGCTTGGGTGGAAAGGCATGGCAATCATAGGGCGGATTTCGCCAAGATCAATTTCGATTGCTCCGTCGTAATAAGCACCTTCACCAGGATTCAATTCTTTATAAGCCTGTGGACGACCGTGAATTGCATACCATTCTTCTACTTTAGAATCTGTTCTCCAGATAGAAGAAAGACATGTTGTTTCAGTTGTCATTACATCAACACCAATTCGGAAGTCTGCAGAAAGATTTGAAATACCAGGGCCTACAAATTCCATTACCTTGTTCTTTACATAGCCGTTATCAAAAACAGCCTTGATAATTGCAAGAGCAACGTCCTGAGGGCCAACACCAGGAACAGGGCTTCCTGTAAGATAAATTGCAACAACGCCAGGATATGCAACGTCGTAAGTTTTATTTAAAAGCTGTTTTGCAAGTTCTCCACCGCCTTCTCCTATTGCCATTGTACCAAGAGCACCGTAGCGTGTGTGTGAGTCTGAACCCAAAATCATGCCGCCGCATTCAGCAAGCATTTCTCTTGCAAACTGATGGATTACAGCCTGATGTGGAGGAACATAAATTCCACCGTATTTTTGTGCACATGTAAGACCGAACATATGGTCATCTTCGTTGATTGTTCCACCAACGGCACACAAAGAATTATGACAGTTTGTTAAAACATAAGGGAGCGGGAATTTTTCGAGTCCTGAAGCACGTGCTGTCTGAATAATTCCAACATAAGTAATGTCATGTGAAGTGATTTTATCAAATTTGATTTTAAGCTTTTTGTCGTCACCGCTTGTGTTATGTTTCTGTAAGATTGAATAAGCGAGTGTTTTTTTAGCACCGTCAGCGGCATTTGAACCGGCTGCGTCTTCCGAAAGTTTTCCATTTACAAGGTAAGCACCCTTTTCCCAAAGTTTCATTTTTTTTACTCCAAGAATTAAAATATAAATATATAGATAATAAAAAATATTATACTGAAAAAAATGGTCTTCAACAACACTGGAGTGTTTTTGTAATCGGCAAATCGCCTTCCCACAGATATCTATATTAAATATACAAAAATAGACATTTTTATAGAAATTTCCCGGATGCTTTATAAAGTTATTAAAATCGTGTAAAATATTGGGTATGAAAACAGCTGTTTTTAAGAAATTTTCTATATTATTATTCTCTCTTGTTTTTTCTTCATGTACCTATGATCTGGTGGATTCGCCGTCTTCGTTTGGGAAACTTAATAAAAATCCGGCTGATTATGATGATTATATTCTTCCACCGGCTACGATTACTGCTTCTCATGGGTTGAGTAAGACTGTTACTCTTTCGTGGAGCAAGGTGGAAAATGCCGTTCAGTATAAAATCTATTCGGCTTCTACTCCGTTCGAAGGCTTTGAATCAATTGGTGAAACTAACGAAACTACTTTTACAACCTCTCAGGCTAAGGAAACTCCTTCGGGACTTACAGCGTGGTATTGTGTAACGGCTGTTAATTATTATGGAACTGAATCTAAAAAAAGTATTAAGGTAAGCGGTTCAACTCTTGATGTTCCTGTTATCTATGAAATCACTCCGAATGACGAAGGAGAAAGCATCAATCTTAAATGGTGGATGGATAACTGTAACTCAAAAACTTACGAAAACGACATTGAATTTATTGTAAACACATATTCAGATAAGGACGGAAAGATTCCTGCAGCGGGAATTGATTCAATCACAACAGACGCAAAAACCCGCGAGGCTACAGTCACAAACCTTATTCCAAAAACTGATTATTACTTTCAGATTACTGTAAAAAATACAAAGACAGAAGATTTTGAAAAAAGTGACTTAACAAAAGAACAGACTGCAAAAAGAATCATTCCTCAAAAACCAATTAACCTTGAAGTAGAAAAAGGAACTTCAAAACAGTCTGTTACATTAAGCTGGCTCTTACCGGAACCTGTAGACTATCAGAGCGACACTTCTACAAACACAAGCGACAAACATCCGGTATTCTTTAAAGTATTCAGAAAGCTTGAATCTCAGGAAGACAGCGACTATGTTCTTATTAAGACAATCGGTGCACAAGGCCTTTCTAATTCAAAAGCAGAAATTCACTTTAACTGCCAGACAGAAACTACAGACAATTCAATCATCACAATTCAAAAGGCAGAAGAAGGAACTGCATTAACAGGCTCATACGCTTCTTACATTTCTCAGAGCCGATTAACATTTAAAGACGTTACTGTAGACCGAACAAAAACTTACACCTACAAGGTTCAGTCTTACACAGATGATACGGACAAAAATTTTACTTCAGATTCTTCTGCAAGCGTTCAAAACGGATGGGCACTTCCTGTTCCTTCTGTTTTAGTAAATGCTACAGACATTGTTACAGAAAACGAAATCTTAAGCGTAAACGTAACCTTTAATATCAGCTTTAACGATAAAAATATTCCATATAATCTTATGCTTACTAAAAAGCATAAATCATTCAGTTCAAGCTCTTTTGATCAGGAAAAATTCCTTACAAGCCTTACAATGAACTCAAATCCTGAACGCACTATAGAAACTCTTCTTTCTAAAGCAACCGAGGACGAAGGAAAATGGGAAGGTTATTATAACTTTAAGCTTTACATCATTCCAAAATCAGATTTACCTGTTTCTTCTGTTCCAACAGATTATTACGACTGCATTGAATTAAATCAGAGTGTTACTGTTGTAGAAGATGCATCCAGAAAGCCTGAAATTAAAAACTTTACAATTCAGGATGGATTTAAAGATAAATTTAAGCTTTCGTGGGACTCAATTACAAACGGAATCTACATTGTTTCATGGGAAAATCAGTATGGAGAAACAGGCTCAAAACAGCTTGCAACCTCTGATTATTCTGTAAGCGGCGGAAAAATCAACTTTACTCATGCAGCTGAATCGGGAGATATGAGACTTTACACTCTTACAATTAAAAACACAGAAGGAGTTTCGAGCACAAAGACATTTGAAACAGTTTCTAAAACACTCGGTACTGCCCTTCCGTACTTTAATCTTGAAACTATCGATTATAAAGAAATCAAACTTTCATGGGAAAGCGTTCAAAAGGCTGATACAAATTATGTAATCAGTGCAAAATATCTGGGAGAAAATACTGAGCTTGTAAAATCTACAAACACAGTAACAACTCCTTATAACGCTGCTACAGAAATTTATGAAACAACAATCACTGCCCCGGAAAAGTACAATAATCCTTTGTACGCAGGAAAAACAATTGTTGTAACAATCACTGCAAAAAACTCTACAACCTTAGATACAACAACTGCAAGTATAGAAACCTGTCTTTTAGGACCGGCCAACATCAACCTTAAAAAGGATGATTCAATTTATGATCAGAGCATAAGATTGAGCTGGAAAAAAGTTACCGGTGCTGCAGGCTACATTATTAATAGAAATAAATACAAAACAAACGGAAGTTCATGGGAATACGACCGTGCAGATAAATATTATTACGACGTAAATACCCAGAAAATTTATATAAATGGTGATGAAGTAAGTTCTGCAAGAGCAAAGGTTGTGGCTTCGGGTGATGATTTTATTTTGACTGATATTTATAAAGAGCCGGATGATTCAACCAATGCTTACGAAATAAACCAGTCTCAGATTTCGTGGGGACTTCCATTCGGTTATACAGTTCTTCCTATTAAAAATAACGGAACTGCTGATGATTTTAAATTTGGAAATTCAGCTTCTAATTATCTTAAGATTCAAAGTGACAGTGATTCTGAAGTTATTTACGAAGGCACATTACAGGATGTAAAATCAGCAACCTGGGGCTACGGCTTAAATATTCAGGCTGATAAGGCACAGAATTCTTCTACTCAGAATATCAACTGGCAAAAGCCTTATTACGAATCTGTTCCTCAGGTTTACACAAGATTGAGCGGAACAAATAACCCATGGCAGAAAATTACAACAAACCTTACAGCCGCAAAAACAGATGCTTCGTTTAAGCCAAAGTCTATTCTTGATTCTTACGAGTACTGTGTAATTTACAACAAAACAGATTCAAGCATGACAATTCCTGTAAGCTTAGTAGATAAACTTTCGCAGGAAAAAGAACAGCGCTACGATTACGAGGGCAAAAAATCTGAGCAGGCAAACAAGGGCTATCTTTTGGCAATTGATTTTGATGCATGCTACGGTGGAACTCCGGACGGAAGCGGAAACTATGTTGATAACGAAAATTATTACAGTGAGCTTGTAAGCTGGAATTCGTGGGATTATGATAACCGTTCAATCGGCCCGGACGAGGGCTCAGAAATTTATATTTACAATGCAAACTTAAGTGCCTGCAGCAGTGACACATGGATTAAGGTTGCAACTCTGGACCAGGATTGTAAATATTCTTCTAAAGAGGATTTAACAAACACAAGCATTTCTACAACAAATACAAGTCTTTCGCTTAAGCCTGTAACTCTTGCCAATTCAACAAAGCCTGTTACAGAAGGTCCTTTGATGGTATTGAGGGATTACAAGCATTACTACAAGATTGTTTTAAAGAAGGACGGGATTGAACCTCAGTACACGACAATAACTAAAAAACAGACTCCAGGTGGTGAAAAACCTGTTTACGCTTTAAGACAGATTAATGATACAGAATTTGCCCGCTCGGTTATGCTGGAGTTTGCGTATGCGTTCTATAGACAGTGCGGTGGTTTGCCTGATTTGAGTAATGTAAGTGGTAACAACAAGCTTGGATTTGATAATGGAGGAACACTTACAGGACTTCAAGGTTCTGTAATTTTTGAATCTCGTGATTATGCCGGTTGGGTTGGTGGAGATAATTTAGGTGTGGGTAAATATAAAACATATTTTACATGTCAGAATTATGTTCCTTCTATGCTAGGCCCTGATGGAACTTATACAAACTTCCTTTCTCTTACCTCAAGTAAATATCTTGTAGGATTAGCAGGTCTTAGTGATCCATATATTTACAGAATTCTTAAAGATGATAACGCCACATTTGAGTTTAATATAGGATGTCCAGAAAATGACGATGAAGGTATTATCTACAATGGTAAAGTTACAGTAAATCTTCCTTCAAACTCTAAACTTAAAATCAACGTAACAAGAAACGGTAATTCTTCTAGCGTCGTTGATACAAGTGATGCAGGTACAAGACGAAAATTCCTGCCTTTGCAGATGGATAACGACAGTAATTATTCCATGATGACAAATTCTTCCCTTTACTGGTGGAACTAAGGAGGTGCACGAATGAAAAGATTTTTACGAACAGTTACAGTTTTAATTTCCGCAGTTCTTTTTTCGGGATGCTATTCCTGGTTCGAAACTAAAATCCCGATGGATGAAGACACAAAGGTTATTTCTCTGGCAGATTTGATGTACGAGCCTTCAAGAATAACTGCGCTTAATCCTCCAAAACAGGTTCTTGTATCACAGGGCTTATACAGCGGTGCAATTAAAATCAGCTGGACAGAGGTTGAAAATGCACGTACCTACAGAATTGAACGCGCAATCGTAAAGCCTGATTCAAACGGTGAATATGCAGAGCCGGATGAAGGAGACTTTAAAGTAATCAATAAATACGTTTATACAACAAACTACACTGATACAATCTTAAGTAACTTAACTGAATCAAAAAACATCTATGCAAACGAAGCTTATTCATACCGTTACTATTATAAAATCAGTGCAGAAAACCTTATTAAAAATTATGAATCAAGCGACTATTCTCCTGTAACAGAAGATACATGCGGATGGCTCTTTCCTGCCCCGCAAAACACAGAAGCGTGGAAGGGTAAATCACTTGATAAAATTAAAATCACCTGGGACAAGGTAGAAAACGCAACTAAATATTTAATCTATCGCGGCGAAGATAACCTTAGAACCGGAGATTTTATTGCAAGCGTAAAGGGAAGCTCAAACGAGTATACAGATACAATCGCAGAAAAAAATCAGGGACAGGAATATTACTACCAGGTAAAGGCTGTTCTTTCAAACGGAACTGAATCTGTACCAGGCGCCTTTGCCCTTGGTTATTCATTAAAAGACGGTGCTCCACAGGCTCCTTCGAATGTACGTGTAGAAAACGGATACGGAACAAATACATCAAGCCTCACAGTAAAATGGGATACCGTAACAAGTGGAAAGGGAACTGTAACCTACTCTCTCTTTAAGACAAGCTCAATCGATTCAGCCTATTCACTTGTAAAATCAAACATTGCACAGAACATCACAAGCATTACAGATAACGATGTAATAGCTGGAATCAAATATTACTATTATGTTCAGTCTGTAATTACAGATGCAAACAACGAAAAAACAAAGAGCTCCTTCTCGGAAACCGGCCCTGAATCTGCTGCTCCTGCAATGGGATTCTTATTAAGCCCACCTGGAGTAATTGATATTACAGATGGTTCAACAAGCGACTCTGTTACTATCAGATGGCAGGACCCGATCGGCTACGAAACACAGAGCATTCCGTATAAGTTCAACATCTATGCTTCTTCGGAACAGAATGCAAACTACACAGTTGTAAGCTCAAATTATTTTCCAGGCGCAAAGGATGCAGAAGGCTTTTATTTTATTGAGCTTCGAAAAAATTCATTCTTCCGTATTTCTACAATCAACGGAGAAAACAAGGAAAGTGATTTAAGTATCACCGTGGCTCCGGATCCTAACGCTCCGATAAATGTATACGCAACAAAGACCAAAAAGTTCGAAGGCTTTGAAAATTATTCTCCAAACAAGAAAAATGTTTATCCTGTAAAAATCACCTGGGATAATCCTGTGGGAGAAGTGCCTTACGGCTATAATATCTATCGTTCTACAAAGAGGGATTCTTCATTCCGCCTTTTAAACGATGAGCCATTAACAAACGTAAATTACTACATAGACCAGAACGAAACAGCACAGCCTGGAACCTTATATTATTACAAGGTTGTTTCTGTAAATGTTTTGGGAAGCGGTAAAAAAGGAAATGATCCTATGCTTGACACTCAGAACAACTGCCGCGGTTACGGTGCTTTAACTGCAGACGAATGGTTCAGAGAATATAATAAAACAGTTATGAACTCTCAGCAAAAATTAACACTCATGCATAAATCAAACGACATGGATAAGCTTGGTTCAGAAACTGTAAACGGAACTTTGAGCGGTTCGCTTTATTACAATGCTCAGGTAAAAGGACTTGGAGCCGCAATCACAATGAAGTACACAAACTATGCGGACTTCTACATCAACAACGACAGCACAGAAGGCTATTACTTCTTTATAAACGGAAACACAGATACCGAAGCCAACATGAGCGGTAACGGTACAATGCATAAATCAACAACATGTACGGGAATGTATCCGGGTTCTGCAGACTACGAAAATCTTCAGATTAAGAGTGGAGCTGCGGGCGGCGGATATTATGGAGTAACAACAAAAGACTTAGACGGAAATGTTATTTTCTCCGGTGCACAGGTTAACTGGATTGTTGGTGAAGAAAACAGAAAATAGGAGATTTAAGAAAATGAAAACTACAAAGAAAATATTTATTACATTATTAATCACATTTATAACTTCGCTTTTTATTTCGTGCTATACTCCATCTCCACTTTACGGAACCTGGGCAGATAACGACGGAGACAAAATCATCTTTATGGACGACGGAACTTTTTCTGCAACAATCATCGAAACAGACGAAAGCTCACAAATCTACGACGGAACCTGGCTTGTAATAGATAACGTTTTAGTATTAAACATCTCCGGTGCAAACTCAGCTACAAGAAACACAGAATGGGATATCCGCGGGGCTCTTTTATATATTGAATGGACTGCAAATAACACAACAAAGACCTTAAAGCTTTATCACATCAAACGTTAGAAAAAGGATTAGACATGAAAAAAATATTTCTTTTTGTAATCATTCTTTTATTCTCAAGCCAGATTTACGCAAAGGAAAATACAGACAGTTCTTCCGGCACAGAGTCAAAATCTGAATCAACCTTACCACAATTTTTTAAAAGCTTTACCGAATGTAATTATATTTTTGACTGGGGTGTTTCCTACGCCCAGCTTACACGCATTGAACTCATGAATGACAGAAGTAATTTTGTGCGCGAAAACATGATGATTGGTGCTTACTTTACAGCCGAAACTTCTGAATTAGGCTTTTTTGATTTACTTTTTTCTTTGAGCATTTATTATCCTTTTTACCAGGCCTTTAACGGAATGGAACAGAAGGCAAAAAATCTTTTTAACTACGCCGTAGACACATACTTTGGAACTATAGTTACTTACGACAAGCTTGATTACGTTATTTTGAATTTTACTTTGGGCATGCATTACATGTACCAGCTTACAGACGAATACCATATGAATTATCTTGGAATTGGTGGAAGCATTGGAATTGATTTTCCTATTTCAAAGTCGTGGACAATCGTAGAAACAAATTTCTTCAGCTACGATAACCCGAACCTTGGTGCCAATAAAAAAATCCAGCCGTTTGATTCAGCCTATCAGTTTCATATAAACCTTGGTGTCAGATACAGCGGAAAGGTTTTGAACAAATATTCTTACATAAAATAGTTTTTAAATTTTTATAATGAATTGCAACAAGAGGCTGTTTTTTATATAATTAAGTCACTATGGCAAAAATTCAAATGAAGAACGCTATCGCAGAATTAGATGGCGATGAAATGACTCGTGTTTTATGGAAGGTTATTAAGGACGAGCTCCTTTTACCTTATGTTGACTTAAAGACTGAATACTTTGACCTTGGTCTTAAAAGTCGTGATGATTCAGATGATAAAGTAACTTACGCAGCAGCAGAAGCAATCAAACGCCTCCACGTTGGTGTAAAGTGCGCAACAATTACTTCAAATCAGGCTCGTGTAGAAGAATATCATCTTAAACAGCTTACTCCATCACCAAACGGAATTATCCGTGCAGAGCTTGATGGAACAGTTTTCCGTGAGCCAATCTTTGTAAATAACGTACATGGAACTGTATCATGCTGGAAAAAGCCTATTGTACTTGGTCGTCATGCTTACGGCGATATTTATAAAAATACAGAAATTAAAACACCGGGTCCTGGTAAAGCAGAGCTTGTATTTACCGGTGCCGACGGAAAAGAAATCCGTAAATTGATTAAAGACATGCCTGGAGCAGGAATTATTCAGGGAATTCATAACCTTGATAATTCTATCGAAAGCTTTGCACGCTGCTGTCTTACTTATGCATTGGACAGAAAAATCTCTGTCTGGTTTGGAGCAAAAGACACAATTTCTAAAACCTACGACGGAAACTTTAAAGCAATCTTCCAGCGCATTTACGACGAAGAGTTTAAAGATAAATTTGAAAAAGCCGGAATTGAGTATTTCTACACTTTGATTGATGATGCTGTAGCTCGTGTAATGAGATCTGAAGGCGGATTTATGTGGGCAACAAAGAACTACGACGGAGACGTTATGAGTGATATGATTGCTTCTGCATGCGGAAGTCTTGCCATGATGACATCTGTACTCGTAAGCCCGGACGGAAACTTTGAATACGAAGCAAGCCACGGAACAGTTCAGAAGCACTATTACCGCTACCTCAAGGGTGAAAAAACTTCTACAAACCCGGTAGCAACAATCTTTGCATGGACAGGTGCTCTTGCAAAACGCGGCGAATTGGACGGAACTCCAGATTTAGTTGATTTTGCAAAACGTCTTGAAAAAGCAACTCTCCAGACTATCGAAGACGGTTACATGACAGGCGATATTGCCCGCATTGCAGAACCAGCTGCTAAGAAAGTCTTGAATTCATGGGAATACATAGCTGCTATAAAAGAAAGATTATAATTTGTTTTTTGGGAAGCATTTGATTGATTAAATGTTTCCCTTAAAATCAAGGCCGTATCTTTTACAGATTTCGTCGTACTGAGCTTTTTCACTTGTATCAGACAATCCTGTAACATACAAAGATGCGGCTTTTTTTTGTGCGCCACAATACCCCTTGCCGTTTTTCAAAACCTCAATCGAGTGGCGCACTACCCCATCCACAGAATCAACAACAGCCAGCTCTCTACCAGCTGCTTCTTTAAAAATATCCGTAATATTCAAAAAGTGGGTACAGCCCAAAATCATTACATCACAGTCATTCTCTTTAAAAAAATCAACAGCGGGTTTTACGGCCTTAAGACATTCTTCGCGGGTGGCAGTAAAAGCATTGTGTTCTATAAAAGAAATTAATTCTGGGTCGGCCCTTTTAATAAGCTCGCAGTCAGAAGCAAATTTATCTTTGAGCTCGGTGTTATATGGATTTTCGCAGGTTGCTAAAGTTGCTAAAAGCCCTATTCTTCTTTTTTTAGAAACACTTGCTGCAAGCTTAATGGCAGGAACAGTTCCTACAAAGCTTATTTCAGGAAATTTTATTCTAAGAGTATCAAGGGCATTTACAGAAATTGTATTACATGCAAGAACAATTACAGAAGGAGAAAATTTTGTACATATTTTTTGAACAAGATTTGTTACACAGAAAAGTACTTCTTCGTGAGTTTTTTCTCCATAAGGAAAATTTGCAGAATCTGCAACATAAACACAACAAGCATTTTTGTCGCGCTCTAAAAGAGTAGTCATATATGGTATTCCGCCAATACCTGAATCAAGAAAAACAAAATCAACCATAATTAAACCGGTACACTCTTATCCAAACAAAGCATTAAACGCATCTTTGGCAGCCTTAGCCTTATCATCGCCGTTTGAGCCGCCAGCAGTTAAATTATTATTCACGCTAAAAAAATCACAGAAATTGGCACGTTCTTTATCTGTAACAGGTTCACTTATGCTTTCCCTGCATTCAAAATGACTGTTTGGTGCATAAAACTTACAGCCCTTGCACGAATGTAAATCGGCACCGCACAAAGGACAATCGGTCTGCCTGTAAACAGATTCAACTTTTATTTCTTTTCCACATTTCCAACAAATCATTCTTTAATTTTACATCATTTTATTCAAATTTTCTATCTGTAAAACTATCTATCTTTTTTTGAAAAAACAGACTATACTATAAGGGTGTTCTCGGAAAATAAATGTCTTGTTCCGTACTGCAAAAACAACGCACTTTCGACGTTTGATCATGACGGAAATATAACGGAAGAAAAAAATTATTGTCTCGATCATATCCCCGACCCGGGAAAAGCTAAAAACGAAATCTATCAGTATATTTCAACTCACGACAAAATAATCGGTCTTAATGCCTGCGGTTTGATTTTAAAAGATCTGGATTTTTCAAATAAAAAATTCTACGGCTGCAATTTTCATCACTGCACCTTTATAAACATCCATTCAGAAAACTGTCTCTTCCGTATGTGCATTTTTGATTTTGCGGTTTTTAACGACTGTAACATGCTCCAGAGCAACATCCTTTTTACTTCGTTTGCAGGCTGTACCTTTACGCACACTCTTTTTACCTCAAGCGATTTAATCCAGAATAATTTTAACGGAATCAAAGCATATCAGTCTTCTTTTGATGATTCAGATTTATTCAACTCAAGATTCATCATGTCTACCCTTGTAGATACATCGTTCCGTAACTGTAACTTAAAAAAATCACTCTTTTACGATACAAACAGAACAAACGTTTCGTTTAAAATGTCCAACACAAGAGAAGCCTTATTCTCAGAAAACGACAGCCCGGTTACTCCAGCAACCACAGAAAATAAAGATTCTAAACAGGAGGAAAAAGCGTAATGAAGGTTTACTTTTATTTGAATTACCAGGGCTTTTCCAACTGTTACCTTGTTGTAAACGAAGAAGCAAAGGAAGCTGTAATCATAGACCCTGGTGAAATTTCAGAGCAGCTTATTTCTCAGATAGAAGAAAACAATTTAAAGCTTTCGGCAGTTTTAATTACTCATAACCACGGAAGCCACGTAGACGGAATAAAAACCTTACAGAAAATTTATTCTCCAAAGATTTATGCGGCAGACTGGGAAGTTGCAGGAAGTGAAACAAACGTAATCACAGGCGACGGAAAAATCAGAATTGCAAAGATGGTAATTCATTATATGGCTGCCCCTGGACACACAGCAGATTCAGTTATCTGGAAAATCGGAAATATTTTGTTTACAGGTGATGTATTGTTTGCCGGCTCCATCGGAAGCACAAACTCAAGTTATTCAGAATTTATTTTAAAATCAAATATCGAAGAAAAAATATTCAGCCAGCAGGACGGCCTTATTGTAATGCCGGGCCACGGACCTCCAACAACACTTGGTGCTGCAAAAGTTTTCCAGACAAAATAAAATCTAAGACTCTTATTTAATTACTAATGTAACGTCTCCGGCAATCAAACCGTAGTTATCAAAAACAAAGTCGTTTAATGCTTTAGTTGCTTCTTCAAAGCCCTGACCGTTTGTATTAATTACGTATGCACTGAGCTCTGGAGAAAAGCTTCTTACATCACTCCAGCCGGCTCTTGAAACAAAGTAAGGACCAGTTGCCCCAACCTTCTGCTGAATCATATAAGCCATGAATTCATTCTTCATTAAAAATTTATCGTTAGTATCGTAGCCAAGATGAGCCTGAGACTTAAAGTAATCAATCAAAAATCCAAGGCACTGAGGGTCCATTGTGTAGTAAATTGCTGCAACAAAGTTTTTAAAGTTTTCGTCTATAAAATAAAGTGAATGCCATGCTTCGTGATTAATAAGCTGGAAGCGCTGACCTTCGTAAGATTCACGGGAAATAGAAACGATTGCACCGTAGCCTGGTTTTACTGAATCTCCGTCTGCAATTAAAAGACCGTTTTCAATACAAATCTTTTTTAAAAGGCGTTCTTCTTTATTAAGAGGGAATTTTTCTTTTGCAGCAAGATTAAAATAATCAGCTAAAGTTTCCGGTCTGTAATCAAGGGCATTAAAGCCGTGCATTGTACCAAGCTCTTCGTCCGTTAAAAGACGTCCCTTATATCCTTCTTTTTCTGCAAAGAATGCCATGCGTCTGAAAAAGTTATCCTGGATTGTATAATTTCTTGTATCAAAAAAGAGGATTCCTGGGAAACGGTCCCATTCAAAAAGTTCAAAGTCTACACTGCGCCAGTTATTCTGATTCCAGAAAAGCATGAGGCCCGGGTCTGTTCTGATTGGAATATAAAATTCACTTCCCTGATCCTGGATTCTTGAATTATGCACATTCGAAAAATTTCTTAAAATAACGGATTTTACGCACACAGCATTTTCTGTAATTTCCAAAGTTGAAAAAGGCTGAATAAAAGCCGATGAAGGAAGAATACTTTCTTTCATATTCTGAACGCATTTAATTCTTACGTTTTCACTTCCAACCTTGAGCTTTACATAAACAATATCCTGCAGGGTAGAAAAGCATTTTGGGTCTGTATTATAGCGGATTAAAAATTCAGGCATATAAGAAGTTTTTGTATTCTGAGAAGCAAAGATTAAAGAAGCACCGGTAAAATCAAAGGAAGAAAAATTTGTACTCATAATTCCGCCGTTAGAAGAATAGGCAAAAAACGGAATCTCTGTAGAAAGGTCGTAACCAACCAAAGATGGAGTTATATAAGCCGAAAGAATTTTACACTGAAGGTCTGAATAAACAAAAAAGCCCTTTGGAAAAATAATTGAACCGTCGTTCTTTTTTGAAAATGCAAGGGAAACATCAAATACTAACTTATCTTTTCCACCTGCAAGACGAATAAGCTCTGCCTCATTTCCTTTTACAACAATGCTGTCTTTTTCGTCCTCGTCCATAAATCCATATTCAAAAACATAATTTCCATTAGGATTAAAATATTTTTTCTGCTTTGAATTAACGCTCATTTCCACTCTGATTACCAAAGAAGCGTTTGTATTATCCTGAAAGAATTTTAATATGGAAAGCTTCTGCTCATCTGTAAAGCTGAACGATGCCTTCTGTTTATCCTTTATAAAAGCTTTTTTGGAATTTGAATCAAGGGAAACTAAGCTCTGGGTTTCGCTCTTATCAAGAAAATTAAGCTTAAGGGAAGATTCACCCTTTTGAGCATGAAGCATAACGCCCAAAACTACATCAAAAAGAATAAAAACTGCAACAAAGCTTATAATGAAAATATGTTTTTTTGTGAATTTCATACCCTGCACTATATCATTTTTTTTAAAAAGTTTATACTACTTGCATGCTCACAGTAATTCTTCACAATAACGATATTCTCCGTCTGGTCTCTTTTCAAAAAGAAATGATTAAGATTTTAAATAGTGAGCATTGTATCTTTGTACAAAATTACCCCTTATGGATTGATACCGCTCCCCTCACCCAGCTTTTAGAAAAAAAAGAAGAGGTGGATTTTCAAAATATTACAAAGGATGAATTAAAAAGCATTTCAAAAAGAATAAAAAAAATCCAGATTCTTAAGCCTGAGTTTTTAAAAGATGATAGCCTTGTTTCTCCCGTAATTTTTTATACAGCTGATGATAAAAAATATCAGACTAGCCTTGTGCTTCTAAAAAAATTAAGCGGAAAAATCCAGGGCAAAAAAAATCCACCGGAAAAAGATTTAGAACAGTTTCCGATGGATATTAAAACCTTTCGCCTTGGCACAAAAACCGAACAGGCGTTTTATAAAGGCGGCAAACTCTTGGGAATAAAAGATTCTGTGTGGGTTACCGCCCGCTGATTATTTCATTACATTTGGACCGCGTTCAAGTGCAGTAAGACCTGTCTTTACATATTCTAAGATTCCATATGGCTCTAAAAGACGGATAAGGCTTTCGATTTTTTCTTCACTTCCGGTAATTTCTATAATCACAGAAGT
Source organism: Treponema sp. (assembly GCA_017962965.1). Classification (GTDB taxonomy): domain Bacteria; phylum Spirochaetota; class Spirochaetia; order Treponematales; family Treponemataceae; genus Treponema_D. The sequence continues at coordinate 50,164 of JAGCUI010000058.1, forward strand.
TAAAGAAACATCGACGATTCGCGCCTTATAGATGTCGCAGGTTTCGATGATTGTACCCCTGTTGTTTGCTTCGGCTTTAACCTTGATTAATGCCATCTCGCGTTCAACCGAAGACATGCTTTCGCACTTGTTGATAGAAATTACTTCTTCGAGTTTTGCAAGCTGCTTTTTAATCTGCTCAAGAATGTATTCATCGCCTTTTACAACGATTGTCATTCTTGAATGTTCAGGATTACTTGTTTCGCACACAGTAAGAGAATCAATATTATAACCGCGGCGGCTAAAGAGTCCTGAAACACGGCTTAAAACACCGGCCTTATTTTTTACTAAAACACTTAATACAAACTTATCCAAAATGAAACCTCTTTTTATTTATCTTATCGCTCAGGATTAAAAGATACAGTTCTAAGAATATCACCGAATACTCCGGCAGCAGTTACACCAGCACCCGCACCATAACCGCGAACAGTTAATGGAATAGGCTGATAGCGTTCTGTGTAGAATACGAATGCGTTTTCACCACCGCGAACAGAATACAATGGATCGTCAGTAGAAACTTCCATCATACCAACGCTTGCCTTTCCGTCTTTGATTGTAGCACCCATTCGTAAAACCATGTTTTTCTTTTTGAGCTCTGCCATCTTTTTAGCAAAATAATCATCAACTTGTGGAAGCTTAGCCATAAATTCTTCTACAGTTCCGCTTGGGTCGAATGAATCAGGGAATACTTTAAACATTTCGATGTCTGTAAGTTCAATATCGTATCCTGATTCACGTGCAATAATCAAAGCCTTACGTGCAACATCCTTTCCTTCAAGGTCGTCGCGAGGATCCGGTTCTGTGTAACGCAGTTCTTTTGCTTCTTTTACAGCCTGACTGAATTTAACGCCTTCGTCGAGTTTACCAAAGATGTAAGAAAGAGAACCAGACATGATTCCGTTAAAGCTCATCAGCTTATCGCCAGATTTATAAAGATTCTGCAAAGTATCGATGATTGGAAGACCTGCACCTACGTTTGTTTCGTAGAGGAAGCGGCGGTGCATCTTGTTTGCAGTGCGGCGAAGTTCATGATAGAAATTGATATCCATTGAGTTTGCACGTTTGTTTGGTGTTGCAATACTCATTCCGGCATTAAGAATATCAAGATAGCGCTCCGGTAAATCGTAGCTTGCAGTACAGTCTACAAAAACAGGATTAAGAGGCTTTTTATCTTTTACAAATTTGATGATATCATCAACATTCTGAGGTCCAAACGGGAAGTCAGGGTTTTTCATCTGGTCGCGCCAGTTAGAAAGGTCAATTCCTTCTTCGTTCAAAATCATACCATCGATAGTTGTGATTGCAAGAACCTTGATGTCTACATTTTCTTTTAAAAGTTTTTCTCTCTGTTCATGAATCTGATCAATCATTGTTCCACCGATTGTACCGGCTCCGAATGCAAATACTTCGATTGTCTGTGCAGTGTGGAAGAAGAACTGATGAATTGCGCGTACAGCTGTGTCTGCAAATTCTCCGCTGATTACAGAAGAAATACATCGCTCGCTGCTTCCCTGTGCAATTGCCTTGATGTTGATGTCCTGGCTCGAAAGCGCATTCAAGAATTTTCCTGCAACACCACGGTTAGCAATCATACCGTCTCCTACTACAGAAACGATTGCGCAGTCACCTGTTACTTCTACAGGGTCAATCAGTTTTTCGCGGATTTCGAGTTCAAACTTCTTTTCGAGTGCATCCTTTACACGGGCAGCTTCATCATCACGAACACAGAAAGAAATTGTGTATTCAGAAGAAGACTGAGTAATCAAAAGAATTGATGAACCTGCAGAAGATACCGCAGAGAAAATCTTACTTGCCATACCAGTTCGGCCGCGCATAAGAGAACCGCCTACGGAAATCATACTCACATGCTTAAGGGAAGAAATTCCACATACCGACTGTTTTTTACGGCTTTCAAACGGACCTTTAGCAATACGTGTTCCGCGTGCAGAAGGATTATGAGAGTTCAAGCTCCATGCTTCAATTCCTTTTGCCTGAAGAGGAGCAATTGTTTTTGGATGAAGAACCTTAGAACCAAAGAATGAAAGTTCCATTGCTTCTTCATAAGACATATCATCAACGAGGATTGCATCTTTAACAACGCGTGGATCTGCAGTAAACACACCGTCTACGTCTGTCCAGAATTCAACACGTTTTACGCGTAAAGATGCTCCGATAATTGCGGCAGAAAAATCTGAACCATTGCGTCCTAAAAGTCCCATTACAGGTTTAGAACCGGTTCCAGCTTTCCATGTGCAGATAAAGCCCGGGAAGAGAAGGATTTTTGTCTGTGTCGGGCTTGCACCATCACGGAAAGGAGCACAGGCTTCGTTACATAAAGCATAATCAGCTTCACCTTCTTTCTGATTGCCTGTTGTGAAAACAAATTTTCGTGAATCGAGTAAAATAACGCTCTGCTTTTTTGCAAGAAGAACCGCTTCCATAATCGGTGCCGAAAGTAATTCACCCATACCCATAATGCGGCAGTGAACAGTATCGGGACATTCACCAAAAGAAACACAGCCTGCAAGAAGCTTTTCGAGTTCAACAAAATTAGGCTCAAGCTTTGCCATAACTTTTTCTGCATCAAAACCGGCCTGCTTAGACTGAAGTTCAAGACAGATTTCGTTGTGAGTGTTACGGATGTCGGTTACATAATTTGCACCGGAAATACCTGAGACAGTTGCTTCGATTGCTGACTGAAGGGTGTTAGAAACGCCAGCTGCTGCGCTGACAACAACACTAAGACGGTCTTCTTTTGCACGATTGATAATGATATCGGCAGAAGCCAGAATGCGGCGGGCGTTAGCCATTGATGTGCCGCCAAATTTGAGAGTAATCATAATATACCACCTTTGCCAGATACTGCAATTTCCCTGAATATCCAGGAGAGCACCTTAACGGGGCAATAACCAGCGTAGTAAAATAATAAAGATATTATATTCTTATTATCGGCAAGATACAAGATGATAAACAGTGGGGGAAAAGATTATTCTAAGACGATATAATCCTTATGAAAAAAACACTTGTATTTAAAATTCTGTTTGTCTGATAAAACTAACCAGACTTTTATCTGAAGGATATTTATCTATGGAAAAGAAAATTTGAAAATCAGCTGCATTTACAAAATACCCGAATCCAAGTTCTGTTTGAATCTCCGCTTCATTTAATATTTTTTTCAATTCTGCATATGTAGTTTTACCAGCAATGATTTCTTTAGAATTGATTGTTATCTGATCATAAAAAATCGCGAATATGGAAGAATCATCTACAGTAACCTTAACGTTCGCCTTTCCAAGCTTATGATTATAATAAGGAAGAATCGTTGCAGAATTACACATCATATATCCATCAGGTTCTGTTTTGTCTTTAATAATATCTTCTAATTCAATTTGATTTTCCTCCAGATTATAATCATCCACTAGAAGGATGTAGTCAGTATGATGATGGCCGGTTTCGGCAGGGATGATGCGGCCGGTGAAGGAATATCTTTTTCCGGGAATCCAATCGTTGTCTTTATAAAAAGATTTATAAAAAACAAGCTGCATCTCTTTTATGACGGCCAATTTTTCATCAACAAAAAAATTTTTTGGTTCATCAAAACATATGATTGATCCAATTTCTTTTGCATCAAGTTCCGGAGTTTCGCCATAATTTGGAGGGCCATAATATTCTTTTTCTATGACTTTTCCAGTGATTTTTTCATTCACCTCGAATATCAATTTATTGGAAGAAAAGGTGCCGGAAAGTTTGATCCCATATTTTTGTATATTTTCTGTGTACTCAGGTATTGTTCCCTGTGGCAATGGCTTTGATGAAACATAATAAGTATAAATGCTTTCGGCTGCTTTTCCGATTTTTGTTTTTATGTATTTTGTTTTTTCAAGCGTAAGGATTACTTCGGTATTTTCGTCAGAAGAATCATAATCAATATCTACTTCCGAAACCTTATAACAATTATCATCTTTTATTTTTTCTTCATCACAATAAAAAATAACCGACGCACCAGGATCAAGCTGATAGGTAAAATCATAATATGCATGAGAAAAATTTGCACTCATATTCGGCGAAAGTGAAAAAAGATATTCATTGATTTTTTTATCTTCGTCTATGCAGGCACAGGAACAAGCAAGCCCCCGAAAATTGCAATTATCAAGATAAACCAGATTTGATGAATTATTTATAACAACAACTTCTACCTTATTTTTTTCTGTACTGTTATTTACTTTATTTGTTGTATTTTTAAAACAATTCATCATCAGTAGCATTATACTTAACAACAGGATCATCATTAGTTTCTTTTCTTTTTTCAAGTCCCAGTTGCCCTCGAATTTCATTTTCATTTTTAATTGCACTCTCTTTAGATTATTCTATAATCTTATAATTTCCATCTTCATCAAAGATAAACTGAGTATAATAGTCAAGAGCATAGGGATTATCTTCTTTATGCTTATAAATGCCGAGAGAAAAATCTTTATTTTCTTTTTCCCCATTGGATTTCATAAAAGTCAATGTAAAGTCTTTTCCGTGATATCTAACTTCTTGCAGATGATCTTTGTCAGTCTCGATAGCAGCTGATTGCTGAAAGTCTGAAAGAAAATAATTAAAGCTGATTAGTTTTTCTGTATCCTTATCGATTAAAACTTCACAATTATTATCTTCAGAATACAGCTTAATTGTTGAAGAATTTTCCACGATTTTATATTTCCCGGTCTTAGAAATTTCCTGATAGTCATTTCCGGTTTTAGAAAAAATCAGAGCTGTAATAAGTCCAATATTAATTAATGCAGAGCATAATATGATAATTTTTGTTTTCATCTTCTCTCCTCCTTTTATGAACATTTTTTTTCTATAATGATTATCTATTAAGGTTAAACTGTCAAGATTTTATTCTCCCGTTTCCGGCATATCAGGATTTTGGAATTATTCCGGATATTTATTTTGATTTGACTGCGATAAAAATTTTTGGGAAGTGTACACTTCACAAAGAGATTGACATATCTCTTTGTGAAGTGTACACCTCACAAAGAGATTGACATATCTCTTTGTGCGCGGACA
>JAGCUI010000005.1 GCA_017962965.1 Treponema sp.
CTTCTGAAGATCCTTAATCATCTTTTCATCTTCTTCGTCTGCCTTAATAGAAGATACACCCACAGCCTGAATTTCAAGACCACGGTTTTGTTTCCACTTAGCAGAAAGCTCTGTCTTTAAAACCTCTGCAAGTTCGTTTGTATGGCCCGGAACAGCTGAATAACGGATTCCCATTTCTGAGATACGTGCAAAGGCCGGCTGCAATGCTGTTAAAAGTTCACTCTTTAACTGGCCTTCGATATTTTCTGTTACGTATTCATCTTCTACATTGCTGCAAAGATTTGTATAGAAAACAACTGGATCTACAATTTTAAAACTGTATTCACCAAAGCACTTAACACTGATATCAATATCAATCCCGGCTCTTGGATCTACAACACGGAATGGTACCGGAGAAGGTGTTCCGTATTTATTTCCGATGAGTTCCTTTGTATTAATATAGTAAACTCTCTGGTCCTTTGGAGCTTCTCCACCGAATGTAAAACGCTTACCGATATTCTTAAAAGATTCTACAAGACCTTTACCAAAGCTTCCCGCAAAAACAGAAGGCTCTGTAGAAGCATCGTATTTATATTCACCAGGTTCAGCACATACATCAACAACTTTTCCCTGTTCTGTAATCACCATACACTGACCATCAGCAATAGAAATTATAGAACCGCTTGTAATGATGCTGTCGTCGCCTTTTGTATTGCTTGAACGGCCGGTTGTTTTTTTCTGTCCGCGTTTGCAAAGAACATTTGAGCTCAATGAATCACAATAAAAGAATTCCTTCCACTGGTCTGCAAGAACTCCGCCTGCGGCACCTGTTATAGCTTTAATCAATCCCATTTAAATACTCCAATAATATAGAATTAGCGGCCAGAAAAACTGCCCTTAAATATGACATCTATTATACACCATTTTTGGATAAATAAATAAAAAAAACTGCTTCCGACCATAAAATAATCAAAAACAGTTTTATATAAGAAAAGAGAGGCTTAATCAGTTTAAACTATAATCAGCCGGATTAATCAGCTTAATCATACTCTAATCAGCCTTTTAAAATTATCTTATTTTTTTGGGATGAATTTGATGCTCTTAACAGTAATGATTACCGTATCATCACCATTGTTTGCACCGTCTCCGTTTCCTTCCCACATCCATGAATTAGCAAGGACACCAATATAAAGAGCTTTTCCAGTTTTTCCCTTAAGGTCGATTGATCTTTTTACTGTACCTTTTAAAGCTTCTGAATCAACCCAGTCGATTGGCTGACCATTGCTATAGAAGTTTCCATTAGCACCCCAGTATTTAATACCGAACTTTGGCATTACCTTTGGTTTTTCCCATGAGCCTGTTTTATAATCAAATTCGATTTCGCAGGTTGAATAATCTTTGAGATCGATACCGTCATTTCCGTTAATCTTAAAGGTATAACCACCGCCACCATATCTGTACATTGCTGTATAAGTTACAGAACCATCTTTTGCAAAAACACCGTCGCCGAGAGTTGCATCTGTACCCCAGACATTAGCTTCCGAAAGTGTTACCTTTACGGGTTTAGCAGTACTTTTTGCAAATACTACCGAAATTAATGAAAGTGAAAGAAGAACAATGAAGCATTTTCTTAATTTTTTCATGTGATACTCCTTATTTTTTAATATAAATAAATTATAGTACAGTTTTTTAGGAATGCAATTTAGTTAAACGTTTCACAAAAAAAATATAAGAGAAATACTTGATGATAAAGTCTGTCTTAATGATTAATAATTATTCAAACCGCCGGCTTTAAGCTGGAAGTGACTGAATTCCATGCTGAAGCTTGCTCTTCCCTGTGTGGCAGAACGAAGGTTTGTAGTAAATCCGAACATATTTGCCATTGGAGCTGTTGCATGAATAACTTCGCCCGAAGCCTTGGAATCCTGACCCATGATGTTCCCGCCTCTCTGAGAAAGCTGACTCGAAGCAGGACCAACAAATTCCTTAGGACATGAAATATCAACATTCATAACAGGCTCTAAGATTACAGGATTTGCGGCGTTACAAGCCTTATCAAAAACCTGAGATGCACAGGCTTCAAAAGCAAAGGTTGTAGATGTCAATTCGTTGTAATCAATCTTAGTAACCTTTACTTCCACATCTGTACAAGGATAGCCGTATTTAATTCCCGAATTAAGGGCAGACATAAATCCGTTTTTAATTGCTTCAACAATCTCTTCAGGGATTTCGGAAGTTTTGCATTCAACTGAATATGAGTTTCCGCTGCCCTGCTCTCTTTGAGAAACAGTGATTGTAAGGCCTGCAGTATTTTCTTTTCCGGCAAGCACTCTGCTGAACTGTTCAGATGCTTCTGCACTTGAACCAACAGATTCGCGGTAAGTAACCTGAGGAGCACCAACGTTGCATTTTACACCAAAGTCGTCGCGCATACGTGTAACAAGAACATCAAGATGAAGCTCACCCATTCCCGAAATAATAAGCTGTCCTGTTTCTGCATCTTCGTGATATGTAAAGGTTGGATCTTCGCAGCTCAGGATTTTTAATGTTTCGTTCATCTTGTCTTTTTCGCTCATGCTTTCAGGTTCAAGAGCAACAGAGATTACTGGCTGAGGGAACTTTGGCTGTTCGAGTAAAACATTAAATGCTTCTGAGCCGATTGTGTCTCCGGTCTGTGCAAGCTTGAGTCCGATAAATACTGCAATGTCTCCGGCACTAAGGCTGTCCATTGGTTCAGATTTATCTGCATGCATACGAAGGATTCTGTTTACTCTTTCCCTCTTTTTCTTGTTCATATTATAAAGCTGAGTTCCTGAGGCAAATTTACCAGAGTACATTCTTACGTAACACAAAGGTCCCATTTCGCGATCGTACTGAATTTTAAATACAAGACCGAGCGGCATCTTTGTTACGTCGCAAGGAACATCAACAGGTTCGCTTTCGTCTTTTTTTACTTTAAGTCCTTTTGCAGGAGGAACGTCTGTAGGGCAAGGAAGATAATCTACAACTGCGTCGATTAAAGGCTGAACCCCCTGATTGTGGCGTGCACTTCCCATAATAAAAGGAACATATAAACGATTAATAGTAGAATTACGGATAGATTTTTTAAGCTGCTCTACAGTGATTTCTTTTCCGTCGAGATAAAGCTCCATTAAAGCATCGTCGGCACCGGCAACCATTTCAACAAGCTTTTCGTGCCATTCATCTGCCATTTCTTTTCTTGAAGGATCAATGTCGCTTTCTACAACCTCTTCTCCTTCATCACCCTGGAAACGGAGCTCCTTCATTTTAAGAAGATCAATTACACCTTCAAAATCCTGGCCCTGACCAATAGGAATCTGAAGTGCAAGACAGTCTACGCCAAATTTTTCGTGAACATCATCCATTGAGCCAAAAAAGTCTGCACCGATTCTGTCCATCTTATTCATAAAGGCAAGACGAGGAACATTAAATTCATCTGCCTGTTTCCATACAGTTTCTGTCTGAGGCTGAACTCCATCTACGGCACAAATTACAGCAACTGCTCCGTCCAAAACACGAAGGGAACGTTCTACTTCGGCAGTAAAATCTACGTGTCCCGGTGTGTCGATAATATTAATCTGGCAGTCCTTCCAGTAAGTTGTTGTTGCTGCAGAACAGATTGTGATTCCTCTTTCCTGTTCCTGAGCCATCCAGTCCATAGTTGCCTGACCGTCATCTATTTCGCCAATCTTGTGAATTTTTCCTGTATAAAAAAGAATGCGTTCTGTTGTTGTAGTTTTACCCGCATCGATGTGGGCCATAATACCGATATTGCGCATTTTGTCGAGAGCCATATATTTCTCCAGAATAAAAAAAATCCTGCCGAGTCTTTTACCACCGACAGGATTCGATTTTAACATTTTTCCAGGTCTTTGAAAATAGAGGGGAAAAAATCAGAGAGGATTAAAAGTCGACGACGATGGCGGGGACGATGCCGATTTTGTTGTATGAATCGGCTCCTATTCTATCTCCCGTGTGAATACAACCATGAGAAGTTACTTGTAAACAACCATTAATTTCCTCTCGATTGTCAGATACTTCTACCTTATAACAATAATCTTCAATCCATTCTGGCTGATAAAGAGGACTTCTTAGAAAATACTTACCATAATTATATTTATACCATACATAATTTTCTTTTGCATAATCAGTTAATTTATATACCGAAATATATAAATTATAGTTTTTATTTGATCTTTCCTTATTACTCAATAAAAAAACTTTATCATAGGTATTTTCACATGAATAATCATTTGCACTATAGAAAGTATCTGTTTGTAGATAATACTGATATCCAGCACTATCTACACTATTATCCACAGTTGTAACTTCAATTAATAACTGGGCTTTATCGGTAAACGCAGTTTGTAAAAAGCCTTTTCCAGCGTACATATTATTCAAGCTTTGAACAGGTGAATCATCGGGACGTATTTCATAACTCAAGCCATTCAAAAATGCTCTTACTTTAGAATGTTTGTAGTTATTCGGATATATACTACCACCGTTTATTATTTCATTCAAAAGTTTTGAACTTAAAGCATCTAATAAACCAGTCGGTTTTAATTTTTGTAATTGATTATATTTTTGTTTCTGAACATCATCTAAACGTTTTTTATGTTCATAATCATAGAAATTGATGTTTCCGGTTAGAATAGTCTCTGCAAACAATAATTTTTTTCCAGGGGTTCCGGCATTTAAATCATGATCAAAATTTGTATCTATAACACGCCATTTTATAGGTTCAATTTTAAAATATTTATAACTGTTAGATTCCTTAGTTAAAACCGGAGTCTGATTAGAATAGTATAATTCATTAGAACTGGCATCTTCCAGGCATCTGACATAATAATTTCCATCACTACCTTTGTAATAAATATTACTTCCCATAATTATGCTTTCTTCTTCATCAATTGTTACATCATCTGCTTTTATTGTTTGCGGCCAGTCTCCAAAATATACATAAACACCATCTGTTCCCACGGTACCATCAGTCCCTTTTGGGAGAACAGTTATTGTTTCATGAAATTTATATGACTTATTTTTTGTGACTTCTTCTATAAAATATTTACACCCTGTAACCATCAAAATTAAAAATAAAATTAGAACATATAAGATTTTATTTATTGTTTGCTTGTTTGTTTTCATTTTTGCAATTCTCCGTTTAAAAATAAAATAACCACATATTCTCAAAATATGCGGTTGTATTAACAAAACAATTCTATCTGTAAATTAATTACCAAAATAAGTTATACCAATTCTTGGTGAAAATGAAAGAAATGTTTTATTGTCTGTGCCTGAATAATATCCAGGTATTGTTGTCCATGAATATAAATAATAATTCATTTGAACACCAGCACTAAGATATAAATCGTCTAAAAGTTTAAAACTTGCACATGCATCTCCAAAAATACCAAAATCAAATCTGAAGCCACTATCCATCAAATCGTACATACTAATAGTTCCACCTGGTGAAAGAATTACCTGTAACATATCTGTATCTAATACTTTAAATGCAACTCCAAATGAACCATCCATATAAAATTCATAATAATTTGTATTTGAATCAAAAAGGCTCATTGGAACCCAAAAAGATGCACCTGTACAAAAACCAAATAAATTGCTGCTGAATGTATAACCATGCCAGTCTATACCAATACCTTTTTCTGCTGTAGATGTTAACATTCTAACTGGTAAAACAAGAGATATATTATCTAATCTTGTTTTTTCCTGTCCGAATACACCTGAAATAAGTGATCCTGCTACTAAGGCTATTGCCAATAATTTTTTCATAGTTTTTCTTCTCCTTTTTATAAACTATCTTCAACTAATATTTTAGCATAACAAGTTGTTATTTTACAAGAAAAAAAGATTCGGCTAGTTTTTAATAACAAGACCAAGTTTAAGCTGGTTTGCCCAATGATTCATAGTGTCAAAAGGTCTGTATTCACCAAAGCCTGCAAAGCGGTATTCAATCTGATCTGCAATTGAAATACCAAAATCATCAGAAAGCATAAACATTAAGCTTACTTCTGCACCGGCCCACAAAGAGAACGAAGCAACATCCATTGAAACATCGCTGAACAAAAAGCCTATAAGGTCATTTGAGAAAAGATTAAAACCAAATGTAGGAGTTACCACAAATACAAGGCTTCCTGTATCAATTGGTTTAAGCGGGATACCAATATAGATATCAACTAAGAAAAGATTATTAGTCTGTAAATCAAAGAGGTTCATAAGGTTAAAGTTTACACCGCAGCTAAAACCCATAAAATCTGTAAGAAAGAATTTTTCATCAACTCCAAGACCGTAATCCAAAACACCATCAGGAACTGCTACTGCGCTCTGGTTCATCTGTCCGTACACAAGATTGAATGTACTATAACTACTCTCTTCCGCAGAAAAAGCAGCTCCTCCAACTGACAATAAAAGTGCTATTGCAATAAATAATTTTTTCATTTTCATCACCTCGCACACAGTATGAAATATAAAGAGGCTACCGTCAATTAAAAATATCCTAAGATATCCTTAGAGAATTCTTATTATTTTTTAGAAAGCTCTTAAAGTTCGTTTACGGTTACAAATTCAAAACCACTGTCTATGAGGGCACAGATTAAGATATCAAGGTAATTATACAAAGGATCTGTTCTGTTTCCCTGTGAAAATCCTGTAGAAACCGGTACAATTCCACCATTTGTTTTCTTTAGAGATTCGCAGTAAGCATAGATTAAGGCTTCGGGCTTTGTTTCTTTGTCCAGAAGGCTTGTGTCGTTATTTACCTGATATGAATTGATGTATGTGTAGCCGGCTGCTGTACCATAATCGATGATTTTTGGTTCAACTGAATAATATGGAGCATGCCAGTATAAAGAAAGCTCTTTTCCTGTGCACTGATAGTATTCATCTTCGTTTCTTGCAAGACCGCGGCGGATAAAGTTTTCGTCTATGATAAATGAGTTATTTACTAAGTCTGTTGTAGAAAAGAACATAGAGCCGATTTCGTATCCGTTAAAGGCAATCTGTCTTGTTTCCGAAGGATATCTTCTTATAAATTCACCGTTTACAAAGAAGGTTGCAGGCACGTTGTATTTTTGTAAGACAGAGATGATTCTTGTTAATCCGTCTGAATTGTCGTATGCGTCGAATACAAGGGCAATCTTTTTTCTTTCAGGCTGCTTTTTTACACTCTGCTTGTACATTGGTTTTGTAACTGCTTTGCGGCTCAAGGTTCTGATGTAGAGTGCGTTTTCGAAAAGCTTATTTGGTGTAGTTCCTGTAAAGATTCTGTATCTTCCATTTTCGTTTGTTAAAGCGATTTCTGCAGGTGTAGTTTTCTGCCATGTAAAGGATTCAGAATTGTATTTATAGAAGGTTTTGTTTCCTGTATCTGCGATGATTGTTTTTTCATCCTCTGCCCAAAAGCCAGTTTCCACAGAAGAAAGCATGATAACTTCGTAGGTGTTTGCAAGAAGATTCCACTTTTTAATTGTTTTTTCTCCGCCCACATACAAAATATTATTTGAGCCCCAGATTGCGCTTGTTACCTTTTCTCCAGAAAGCTCTGCAAGACGCTGCCAGGTATTTGTGTCGTAAACAAAAATAGAAGCTCCTGCAAAGAATGCGGCCTTGGAATTATCAGGAGAAACAATTGGACGTCCTGAATCTGCTATTTCGAGCACTGTTGTAGATTTTGTTGTAATTCTTGAAACTGAACCCTTTTCCTTACTTCCATTAAAAGGAAGCTTTTCGAGCCAGAGATTTGGTTCCTGGTTTTTATCCCAGAATACATAAGAGCTCACCAGGGATGCAGATGAATCAATATAAGGCTTTGAATAAATTACATCCATGTAGTCGCAGTTTTTATTCTGGAATTTTAAATATGAAAAAAGTCTGTTGTTCTGAATCAAAAATAAAGAAGAAACTGTTTTATTTACACTGAACTTATCTGTAAGCGCATTAAACTGGACTGGTAAACGGCCGATTGCCTTACCCTGCCCTATGATGCCTGAATAAAGCCCTATTGTGTATAATTCCTTGGCATTAATCTGATAAACAAGATAGTCATCTATATAAATAATAATTCTGTCAGTTGCCCAGTTTATGCTGTTGATTGTTCCGCGTCCGATTTTTCTGTATTTTTCATCCATCTCAACTCCGCGAAGAATTGCTTCTGGATTACAGAAATAAAGATTCTGATCCTTTTCGTAAATTAAAAGAGAACTGTCGAGCGACCATTTTACAGGGATGTATTCATAATTCTGTCTCACCTCTTCGCCGATTTCTGCAAACTTTCCTGTCTGAATATCCTGGAGAATAAGTGTTCCCGAAGTGAGGGTATCCTTTACGATTTTACAAAGATATTTTCCGTCCGGGCTTACTGAATATGGAGTAAGAGGAAGTGCGTTTGTCGGAATTTCTGAAAGTGTATTTGACCACGAGAAAGTATTTTTTTCTATATTATAAACACCGGTTCCATAGCGGTTACGAATCTGAAGCTCTTTAGAACCGTTTATCAATTCCATCTGTTCCGGATAGCAGGTAAGCAAAAGAGGCTGCTTTTCACTTTCACCGTTTACAACCTTGGAATAAAAAAGTGAACGGTATGTATTTACGCCGGCCATTTCCTGACTTAACGTAAAAAGGACCTCGTCGTCTTTGTTTAAATCCGAAGGTCCAAAAGTGATTTTTGCGAATAATTGTACTGCTACTAACAACAGAGTTATTGATAAAAGTGTTTTTTTCATTTATGCATCTCCGCGCTTAATACAAGAACATCAAGCTCCTGCTTTAAATCGTCCAGCTGTCTTTCAAGAGCATGAAGCTGCTTACGACGTTCGTCTTTTCGGTTTTCTCTAAACCTGTTAAACAAAACATCCAGAGAATCTTCTGGTTCCGAAACTCTGGAATAACCACACCACGGGCAGTACAAAAATTCACTCTGAATTGTACGTCCGCATCCCTTGCACACTGATTTTGTATTCATATATATTTTATCCTACCTTTGATTATTTTTTAAGTACCGTCATAGGATCTACAACTTTTCCGTTTTTATAAACAGTAAAGTGAAGATGTGGACCGGTTGAATATCCTGTTGAACCAACTAAACCAAGCTTTGTTTCCTGACCAACGCTCTGTCCTTTCTTTACAAGGATTTTTGACATATGGGCATATAAGGTCTGATATCCGTTCGGGTGACTTACAATTACATAATTTCCGAATACGCTTGAAACACCTGTGTAAGTAACTGTTCCGCCCATTGCAGCATAAATTGGAGTTCCTGTTGGGCAAGCCATATCTGTTCCTGTGTGGAACGAGCGTACCTTTTTAATAGGGTCGATTCTGTAGCCGTAAGGAGAAGTCCAGCGGAATCTTGCTTTAATAGGAAGCTTGAATAAATCTCCCATTGCGTTTTTAAGAGTCTGAGCATCAAGACCAACACCAGGGAGGAAGATTTTCTGACCAACCGACAAAACTTCGGAAGTAAGCTCGTTTACGTCGATTAAAACTTCCAGGCGGATTTCGTTTTTCTTTACAAGACCTTCGAGTGTATCACCTTTTTTAACTGTATAGATGATACCGTCAATAGAAGGAATCTGAAGCTTCTGTCCTGAATAAACCGAACGAACGTTTGAAATATTGTTTACGGAAATCAAAGTTGAAATATTTGAAAGTCCGAATTTTTTAGCAATTCCACCGATTGTGTCTCCGGCTAAAACTGTGTATGTCTGGTAAGAAACAGGTTCTGTTAATTTGATTGCAGAAATGTCGATTTCTTCGCCGAGAACGTTTCCTTCTTCATCAACCTGAACTGTACCGTCGAGAGCAAAGGTAGACATAAGACTGCTTACCATATCAAGCTCTGATTCATCTGCATTATTAAAGGTTAAAGCACCAATGTGATTCTGTTTATACTGAACAAGCTTGAATGTGCCGAACGCAAGAGCAATAAAGCCTGCAATGGAAAGCAATGAAATCAAAATCTTTTTTTTGTTTAAGGAAATATAACCGCTTGCAATTGAAACTGCCTGTCCTATGGCAATCAAAACGCCCTTAGGAGAAAGCTGTCTTTTAATTCTTCCTGCCCTGAAGGTAATATCCTCGTTTGGATATGCAATGGCATAAGAAGTTAAAGGAGTGCGGTCTCTTTTTGAAGAAAAATTAAAATTTGGTCTTTTGAAAAATCCAACTGATTTTTTTTCTGAATAATTTTGATTTACAAAGCTTATAATTTCCATATTTTGTGTATCGACAGGAAATAAATCTGGGTTTAGAATAATTTTAACGGGAAAATCATGCAGAAAACTAAAATCACACAGCTCGTAAAATCCCTTGCTTTTGTAATTACTACAGGGTTTTTAATTGCTTTTATCGTTAAATTCTTTATTCTGGACTATCAGCACATAAGCGGGCAATCCATGATTAATACAATTCACAACGGAGATACTGTTTTTATAAATAAAATCTGCTACGGTCTTCAGATTCCTTTTAAGGGGCGCTATTTTTTACAATGGAAGACACCAGAAAAAAATGACGTTGTTTTTTACATGCACGACAATAAAAATATTATAAAGCGATGTGTGCTTACTCAGGGAGAATCGGTAGAAATTTTATATGATTCGGAGTATTATTTTTATTATATGGATATAGAAGACAGAAGGGTTATTCTTTCTGCAGAACAGTCGATTCAGTTTGGTGAATGCAAGCAGGTTCCCAAAGGCTACATCTTTGTTCTTGGAGATAATGATTCTGCATCTGTTGATTCAAGGGACTACGGATTTGTTTCCGTAAAGAATATTACTGGAAAAGTGATTGGTAAATAAAATGACTAGGAACGGTTTTTTTAGGGAAAAAAGAATTTTTTTATTTTTCGGAATCTGTTTTATTCTTCTCGCCGTAACTATCATAGGTTATTTTAAACTCGCTGTTGTAACTGTAAATTCTACTTCTAAAAATCCAGTCTCTGTAGAACGAGGAACAATTACAGACCGCTACGGTGTTCCGCTTGCAGTTCAAACTACATTTTACAGAATCGGTTTAAATACAAAGGACATAGAAAATAAAGAAGAATTTGCAAAGGCAATGGCCTATATTCTTGGCACAACAGAATCGGAATTATTAAAGAAGATTGATAAAAAACGTGAATACATCATCCTTAAAAAGAAAGCCACATTCAATGAATACGATGATATAAAAAAGATTGCAAGTGAAAACGGCTACAATTATATTTCCTACGAAAAAATCCCTGGCCGTATTTATCCAAACTACGCACTTGCTTCCCAGTTAATCGGTTATATGGGAGATGAAGGCTACGGTCTTGCAGGAATTGAATTTTCACAGCAGAGTGTTCTTTCTCCACCGGTAGATCCATTAAAAGATAATCCTGAACAGGGAAAAAATATTTATCTTACAATAGACTCAAACCTTCAGTATAAGCTTGAACAGGTTGCCTACCAGACAATGCAGGAAACAGGGGCCGAAAGCATGATGGTAGTTGCGGCAAATGCAAAAACCGGTGAAATTCTTTCTTATATAAGCCTTCCTGCTGCAAACTTGAATGAATACGGTCTTGAATCAGCTGAATCAAAAATTAACAGACCTTCGAACAACGCTTATGAACCGGGTTCTGTATTTAAAATCTTTACTGTAGGAATTGCAATCGATGAGCATAAGATTTCTCCAAACGATTCTTTCCTCTGCGACGGTGGCTATGAAAAACGTCTTTCTAACGGAGAAACAATCAAAATTAAGTGTCTGGACCACCACGGATGGCTTACTCCTCGCGAAGCATTAAAATACTCATGTAACGATGTTTTGGGACAGATTGCAGAAACTATTCCCGACGGAGAATTTATAAAGAGAATCAAACTTTTGGGCTTTGGTGAAAAAACAGGAATTGAGCTTTCGGGTGAAACAACGGGCTTTGTAAAGGAACCTAATGCTAAAACCTGGAGTGCGCGCTCTAAACCAACGATTGCAATCGGACAGGAAATAAGTGTTTCTGCACTTCAGATGGTACAGGCTGCTACTGCAATTGCAAACGGAGGAGTTCCTGTTCGTCTTACTGTAATAAATAAGATTGTAGACAGAGAAGGAAAGGTTGTTTTTGAACATCAGCCTGAATATAAAGAGCCAGCATTAAATAAAACCTCTGCAGATTATATTTTGAGCTGTATGGCAACAACTGCTTCTACAGGAACCGGTTCCAAGGCAAATCTTGGAGACGTTGAAATTGGTGTAAAAACCGGTACTGCACAGATGGCAGACAAGGTAAACGGCGGATACAGCGACACAGACTTTCTTTCTAACTGTATTGCAATCTTCCCGATTGATGAACCTCAGATTATTCTTTACATCGTAGTAGAAAAAGCAAAGGGCGAAACTTATGCCGGACGTATTGTTGCGCCTGTAATCGGAAAAGCTGCTGATATTATCATAGATCATCTTGGTATGAGACGAGGCGGCGCTTCTTCTGTAGAACATAACGGAATTATCAATATTCCAAGCGCTTCTTCGATTAAAATCGGGGATTCACTTCCAGACTTTACAGGCTGCTCTAAAAAAGAACTTTTACAGCTCATAGATATTCCGGGCATTTTACTTAATATTAACGGAAGCGGATGGGTAACAAGCCAGACTCCGGCTCCGGGAACTCCAATCACAAAGGACATGGTAATTGAATTATATCTGGAATAAAAACGTCTCTCTTTTAAAAACCAGATTTTCTGCCCTTTATAAAATGTTCGAAGAACAGTTCGATGTATTCCAAAAAGAATTTTCAGAGGACATTAGCCGCCTTAATTTCTGGAGCATAAGCAACGCAAAAAACGGAGAACTCACTGCAACAGAAAACCAGAAGCTTTTACATTCTTCATATAATCCGTCGCGAGAAGCTCAAAGCATTGCTCCATCCATTAAAGAAAAATCAAACATCATCTTTTTGGGCTTTGGACTTGGATACCATGTAATTGAAGCTGCAAAACAAATCTTACAGGATGGAAACAAAAAAAAGCTTATTATTATAGAAAGCGATTTACTTCATTTTTTTGCAAGCTTAAGTCTTTTATCGTGGGAAGAAGTTTTTAAAGTAGAAAAGCTTGTTCTTGCCCTTGCCTGCCCCGTAAATCAGATTATTCCTCTTATAGAAAACCAGAATAATATTGCAACAAAGGACGACGGAGTAAGTGATTCTTTTATTTTTGCACTCCCCGCCTTTACCCAGCACGACGAGCCATATTTTAAAAGCGTTATAGAATTAATAGAAAGAAACAAAACTAAAAACGAAATAAACTCTAAAACCTTCCAGAAGTTTGCAAAGCTCTGGATTAAAAACAGCATTAAAAATATTTCCCAGATAGAAAAATGCCCCACAGTAAACGAGTATCTTAAAAATAATAAGGCTGAGGATTTTATTGTACTTGGAGCAGGCCCTTCTTTAAAAAATATTTTTCCTTATCTTAAAGAGTTAAAATCAAAATATAAAATAATCTGTGTAGAAACTGCTCTTAATGCAATCCTTAAAAACGGCTTTGAACCAGATTTTATTATTATTACAGACCCGCAGTATTATGCATACAGACACATACAGGGCTTAAAAGCAGAAGAAAGTTTTTTAATTGCTCCTTTGAGCGTGCACCCGGGCGTTTTCAGGTTTAAGTGCAAGGGCTTTTTACTCTGCTCAGATATGATTCCTTTGAGTAAGTATTTTGAAAATAAAATTGGAGAATTCGGAGACCTTGGAGCCGGTGGATCTGTGGCTTCCTGTGCATGGAACTTTGCCCGTTTAAGTGGTGCTAAAAATATTTATCTTGCAGGGCTTGATTTATCTTATCCTCAAAAACAGACTCATATTAAAGGTAGCAGCGCAGAACAAAAATTACTAAGTCTTTCTACAAGAGTAAGCAGCCTTGATAAATTAACCTCAGGCGGAATATACAGTGCCATTTCTGAACCTGCAGTTGATTACAGCGGAAACAAGGTGATTACAGACAGCCGCATGAAAATGTTTGCATGGTGGTTTGAAAGTAAAATCCAGGCCTGCCCTGAAACAAAGACCTACACCCTCTGTAAAGAAAGCATGAAGATTCAGGGCATTGAATACTGCAGTATAGAAAGTCTTCTTAAAAAGGAAAATGTTACTTCCAAGGAAGAAATCTCTACTGGGGGCGCAAAAGATATTTCAGCTGTAAAAAAAGAGTTTATAAAAGACTACAAAAACCTTTTGCAGAATATTAACCGTGCCGTAGAACTTTGTATGATTAATCCTCACGGCTTAGACGTACAGCTTGAAAAAATTGATGCAGAGCTTTTTAATTCACCATTTAATGAGCTTATCCGCCTTTCCTATAAAAAAGAAGAAAACAAAATCAACACATACCTTAATATGAAAAAGCTTTTGGATGTGGATTTAATTTAATCTCTTCTTTCGTTACATCCCTTCCGGTGTCTTCCTAATTATTTACAGAATCAATATCACTCATGTTTATTTCTTCCCTGCCATTTTGTCTTGCATAGAGGGCAGCAGAATTAAGGGTTGATTCAATCTTTGCACAGGAATATGAATCAAACTTTTTAACAAGAGCCTGAACAGAGCATTCTGCAGAAAGTGATTTATCCTTTGTATACATTTTAATAAGTGCTTCTCGTGCATTTGCATCCGGGTATGGTACTTTGAATTTGGCATCAAAACGGCCGGGTCTTATTAAAGCCGGGTCTAAGGCGTGGATACTGTTTGTTGCAGCAATTACCACAACCCCGTTGGAAGATTTAAAGCCGTCTAATTCATTTAACAAGGCTGTTACAATTCTTGTATTTTCTGTTTCCAGGGCACTTCCGCTGTAATTTCTTACTGTGCCGATTCCATCAAACTCATCTATAAAAACAATACAGGGAGCTCGGCGTCTTGCCTTTGCAAATAAAAGCTTTACCTTTAACGGACCTATTGCCATAAACATGCTTTCAAAATCAGTTGCTTTTGCAGGAATAAAATTAACCTTTGCTTCTCCGGCCAATGCTTTAGCAAATAAAGTTTTTCCGTTACCGGGCTCCCCTTCGAGTAAAATTCCGTGCGGAAGTCTTATTCCCTTTTTTGCATATTCAGACGGATGATTCATCACTTCGATTATCTGGGCCATATTTTTCTTTAAAGCATCCATTCCAACTACATCATCAAATTTTACCTTTGTATTATGAACAACTTTAAAAGTATTAGGGCTTATAAACTTACGGAAGGCGATGATAATTACACCAAAGAAAATCACATAAAAAAGAAGATCAAAAACAAAATTAAAAATATCAGCGGCGTCAGTTTCTACAGTTACATCATCCGTGTAGCGCCTTACAAATTCTTCAAGATTCTGGGAATGAGGATTATCAGTCTGGCCCCAAACACCTGTTATGCTGTCTTTAAATTCAATCTTATTGCTTTTAATAACAACTGCTTCCACATAACCTTTTTCTACATTCTCGTAAAAAACTCTGTAGGGAACTTTTTCATAATTCTTTGTAAATTCAGGGTAAAAAGAGTAAACAAGTACTCCGGCAAGTGCAATTAAAACTAATAAAAGGGGTATAAATTTTTTCTTCATAAGGCTATTATATCACAAAATTTTATTAATATTTACTGAATTTTTTAAGTAAAATTTTACTTTTTTGGAGTTAAGGATTAATATATAAAAATGGATACCAAAGAATATCTTACAAAGTTATTACCCGCTTTTAAAAAATACTACACCATAAAAGAAGATGATATTACACCTCCTTTTTCTGCACAGGCTGTTTTCAGCTCACATAACGAGCAGTATTTTTTAGTAAAACAGGCAAAAATAGCTGATATTGATTCAAACGATTATGTTTATTTCGCAGAAACTCAAAAACTTACAGAAGAAGAATTAAACCGTTTTGTAAAAGCAGCTTGGGATGATGGTATGGCAAAGGTACATCCTTACAACGGTCACAGAAATTCTGATGTAACGCTCATCATCATTGCTGATTCTTTTGAAGAAAATATCGCAAAAAAAATTAAAAAGACGAAGCTTTCTAAGACATACAAACTTGGTATTTGGGGATGGAGTAATTTCAGACTGATTGCAATTGAGCTTTCTTCGAACCAGACTGCTTATAACAGACTCGGCAAGGACTTAAAAAGCTTGTTAGCAAAATAAACAAACTTTCCAGGAGGAAAAAAATGACAGCATTACTAATCATTATTGCTGCTATTGCTTTGCTGTTCCTTGGTTACGTTTTCTACGGATCATGGTTGGCAAAAAAGTGGGGAATTGACCCTTCAAGAAAAACCCCTGCCATCGAAAAAGAAGACGGGGTTGATTACGTAGCTGCAAAACCTGCAGTTCTGATGGGACATCACTTCTCATCTATCGCGGGTGCAGGTCCTATCAACGGCCCAATTCAGGCTGCTGTATTCGGATGGGTACCGGTATTCTTGTGGTGTGTAATCGGTGGTATTTTCTTTGGTGGACTTCAGGACTTTGGTTCTCTGTTCGCATCTATCAGACATGATGGAAAATCTGTCGGCGAAATCATCAAAGATTCTATGGGTTCAAGAGCTAAGAAACTCTTTATCATCTTTGCTCTTCTCGTATTGATTTTAGTAATTGCTTCGTTTGTAAACGTTGTTGCAGGTACATTCTTTACTGCAGCCGGAAGTGAAAAAATGTTCGGCTTTATCACTTCGCCTACAAACAATCAGACTACAGCAATGATTTCTCTTTTATTCATTGTTCTTGCCGTAATTTATGGAATTATTACAAACAAGGGCGGAGTAAAAACTCTTCCTGCTACAATCATCGGAATTGTCAGTATTGTTGCAATCATCTTTATCGGATTAAAATGCGGATTTGCTATGAGCCGCACTGCATGGATTGTATTCATCGGTGTTTACATCGCAATTGCTTCTTTAATTCCTGTATGGATTATGCTCCAGCCTCGTGATTATCTTTCATCATTCCTTCTTTACGCTATGATGATTGTTGCCGTTGTTGGTATCATTATTTCTGCAATTACAGGCTCTGCTAAGTTCGAAATTCCTGCATTCACTGGATGGACAAACGCAAAACTCGGAACATTATTCCCTGCATTGTTTATTACAGTTGCATGTGGTGCTTGTTCTGGTTTCCACTCACTCATTTCTACAGGTACTTCATCAAAACAGCTCGATAACGAATCTCATGCTAAGGCAGTAGGTTACGGTTCAATGCTCATTGAATCAGCACTCGGAATCATCTCTTTGATTGCTGTTGGTATGGTATTTGCTAAATATACAGGCGGTGGATTCGGATCTCCTTCTGCAGCATTCGGTGGTGGTATTGCCATCATGTTCGGACCAGAAGGTTCTGGCGTTTATAACACAATCAACGCTTTACTCACACTCGCTGTTTCTGTATTCGCTTTAACATCACTTGATACAGGTACACGCTTGAGCCGCTTTATGTTCGCTGAATTATTCTTAAAGGATAACGAAAACACATGGAAGGATGCTTCTGGTGTAAGAAAAGGTTTAGCTCACCCATTATTCGGAACAACTTTGATGGTTGTAGTTGGATGTATTCTTGGTGGACTTCAGCTTTCTCAGATCTGGGGTCTCTTTGGTGCTGCTAACCAGCTCCTTGCAGGTATTGCTTTACTGGCAGTTGCTGCATGGCTTGGTAATGTAGGAAAGGACAACAAGATGTTCTTCATCCCTATGATCTTTATGCTTGCTGCTACCCTTACTTCTCTTGTAATCAAAATCTACAGTATAATTAAGGCCTTCTGCAAAGGTGATGCCGGTGCTTTTGCATGGGGTAACTGGTTCCAGTTAGTATTTGCTCTTGCAATGACAGTTTTAGCTGTTATCCTTGTAATCGAAGGTGTAAAAACATTCAAACGCCAGCTTTCTAAAAAATAGTTCATCTCTTTTTTAGAAAACAAATAGAGAGTGCCACACGGATTGGAAATGACTAACGTCATTTCTGAGAATTATGGTTTAAGATTTTTTTTATACAGTCTTAACCCCTGGATTCCAGAATGTCGTCAGACATTCATCCGTGTGGTCCTTTTTTTTATTATTGTAAAAGATCTTCCACATCACTATAATTACACAATCATGAAACCAGAACTCTTTAATACTTTAAAAGATTACAATGCTAAAAAATTTGTAAGCGACCTTATAGCCGGGGTAATCGTTGGTATTGTTGCCCTGCCACTTGCCATTGCGTTTGGAATTGCTTCCGGAGTAAACCCAGCTGCCGGACTTTACACAGCAATCATCGCAGGCTTTTGTATCAGTGCCTTTGGAGGAAGCCGTGTACAGATTGGTGGTCCAACTGGTGCATTTGCCGTTATTGTTTATGGTGTAGTTGCCCAGTATGGAATGAGCGGACTTGCAACTGCTACCGTTATGGCCGGCATTATTTTAATCCTTTTGGGTGTATTTAAGATGGGAGGACTTGTAAAGTTCATTCCTTATACAATCGTAACAGGCTTTACAGCAGGTATTGCAGTTACAATTGCAGCAGGACAGCTTGGAGACTTTTTTGGACTTCACCCTGATTTTACAAAACCAATGCTTATTTTAGGAGAAGAATATTCTAAGCTTCCGGGAAACTTTCTTCCAAAGATGATTGCTTACTTCCGCTCTGCTTCTTCTATCAACTGGTATTCCTTTGCAATAGCACTTACAAGCCTTGTATTTATTTTTGTATGGTCTAAGTTTATTAAAAAGATACCGGGTTCTTTTATCGTAATTATTTTAGCCACAGTAGTTTCAATTATTCTTGAAAAAACCTGCGGACTTAAAACAGACACAATCGGAACCTTTGCAGACGGCTCAAGCCACTATGTAATTCCTACCACCCTGCCTCTGCCGCAGCTTCCGGACTTAAGCATAAAAACAATTACAACTCTGTTTCCTACTGCCATATCAATTGCAGTTTTAGCAGCCATTGAATCACTTCTTTCTGCAGTTGTAGCAGACGGTATGATTGGTACAAAGCACGATTCAAACATGGAGCTTGTAGCACAGGGTGTTGCAAATATTGCTTCTCCATTGTTCGGAGGAATTCCTGCTACAGGTGCAATTGCAAGAACAGCAACAAACATTAAAAACTCAGGTAAGACACCGGTTGCAGGTATTATTCATGCATTAACACTTCTTTTGATTCTTCTTTTTGCAGGAAAATATGCATCTTATATTCCAATGGCAGCCTTAGCCGCAGTTTTAATCAACGTTGCATGGAATATGGCTGGCTTCCCGGCTATTAAAGCACTTCTTAAGGGACAGAAATCTGATATTACTGTTTTTCTTATTACATTCTTAATCACAGTATTTGTAGACTTAACTGTTGCAATCGAAGTTGGTCTTGGATTTGCCGCATTCTTCTTTATTAAAAAGATGATAGACCTTTCCGAAGTACAGAATCCTCGCGAAACAACAACTGCCGGAATCAGAACAGATATGCCGGCCGAAAATCTTGATATTCCAAAGGGCTGTTTTGTTTACGAAATTGAAGGCCCTCTCTTCTTTGGAACCGTAAGAAAATTTGAGCTTGCAACAGAACGTGCACAGGCAAACTGCAAGGTTTTAATTTTGCGAATGAGAAACACAATTTACCTTGATGCCGGAGGAATTAAAGCACTTGAACAGTGTAAGGCAGCCTGCGACAGAAAAGGAATTACGATTGTAATAAGCGGAATACATACACAGCCGTACATGCTTTTGGAAAAGACCGGTATGGCAGACAAAATCGGCCGCGAAAATATCTATGAAAATATTACAGAAGCGTTAGAGCGTGGACGTGAGATATTAAAATAAAACGACCGGCGAAAAACAACTGGTCCTTTGAGTGCCTCAGGGACCGAATTAATAAAGACAAAAAAAAGGGATGTCCGTAAGGGCATCCCTTTTCTCATTTAATAAGGATTAAACTTATTTGTTTACCTTATCAAGTGCAGCCTGAAGCTGGTTCTGGTTTTCTTCGAGTACTGTAGAAACGTCATTACCAGCACAGATACTCCAAGCCAATGGAGCATAGTTGAAATCTGGAACTAACCATGCATAGAATGGTAATGCATTGTCGTGGAAGTACTGCAATGTTTCATCAACAGCACGTTCATCACGGAAGCCTGCATAGTAAGCTTCTTTCAAAGCATCAGGATCATCATATCCAGGTGTTGGGTCTGTAACAAAGTCCATGATCTTCATGATCTTATCAACTTCTTCCTGTTCATAGAATGAAGGAATTACCCACATGTAGTCCTGTGAGAATGTGAATGGTTTTCCGTTTCCTTTTGGTCCAGATGGGAATGATACCATACCAAAGTCATCTTTCATATCTTTGAAGTTTCCGTTTGGCTGAGCATCGTATTCCTGGTTAGCCATGAATCCAACTTCACCGTTTACGAATGCAGCTCTCCAGTAATCCCAGTTAGCGTCACCCTGTGGTTTGTTGTATTTCATGAACATGTCCTGAATCCACTGCCATGCTTCTTTTTCAGCATCGCTCATATCAAGAACGAATTTACCATCTTTGTCTTTTCCTACTACAACATCAGCACCGTTAGAAGCGATTGCCTGCCAAGAGAATTCTGTGTTGAAAGAAGCCATACCGTACTGGTCGATAATACCATCGGCATTAGTATCTTTTGTAAGTTTAGCAAGGATTTCTTCGAATTTAGCCCAAGTCCATTTTCCTTCTTTCTGGAGGTCATATGGAAGGTCTCTGTCATATCCGTTTTCTTCGAGAATACGTTTGTTGAAGAAGAGACAGTTCTTTGGCTCTGGAGCACCAGCGTTGAAGCAGTAGAAAGATTTACCTTTCTGCATTACGCCTTTTACAGCCTGGTTCCATTTTGGATCTTTCCAGTCGATATCTGGAGTTTTAGAAAGGTCAGCATAGTAACCGTTCATCAAACCTTTGAGAGCTGGACGTCCGTCGAGACGGAATACTGAATATCCAACTGATCTGTCACCTGTAGCACAGATGTTCAAAACTTTTTCAGGGTATCCACCCCAACCAGCACCTAAGTCAGATTCAACATACTTAAAGTTGTAAGTATCCATTAAATACTGACGATAAGCAGCTGTATCAACCTGCTGTTTTGTTGTAGGTTCTGCATTTGGATTTGACCACCAGTCCCATACTGTTACTGTGATTCCACCAAAGTCGTATGGCTTTCCAGTTTTTGGGTCATTGAAAACCTTCAACTGTGAATAGTCTCCGTTTGCAGCAGCTTCCAAAGCAGCTTTAGACTGTTTCTTTCCGCCACCACAGCTAGCGAGTAATGCTACTGTTGCAACTGCAAGAACAACTTTTGCAATTTTTTTCATAAAAATACTCCTTTTTTATTTTTTTACCGTTTCCGGCAAATTGCCTGAATTAATATTATATCACTTTTTTAATACTTTTCAATAAGTTTAATTTCCTAAACTTTTGCGTAAACTCTCACCATTCAGTTAATTACATCCAATTACTTCAAATTACATCTTAACACCGGTGCTTGAAAGACTTTCTACAAAGAGCCTCTGGCAGAAAAGGTAAAGAATAATCAAAGGAAGAACTACCATAAGAACACCTGTTGAAAGAATGGCATTTGAATAAGCAATCGGAGCCTGAGTTGCACCACCGTACAAAACAGAAAGATACTGACCAAAGCGTTCAACCAGACCGGAAATAGATTTAGACAAAAGTCCTATATTTCCAAGGAAGAAGTTTGCATAGAAAATATCTGTCCACTGCCATACAAACGAGAACAAAAAACATGATGTAATAATTGGCTTGGCACCAGGTACCATAATCCTAAAGAAGGTTTTAAATGGTCCGCATCCGTCTACATAAGCTGCCTCTTCGAGCTCGAACGGGAAGCCTAAGAAGAACTGGCGAATCATAAAAATATACAAACCGTTTTTAAGACCCATACAGGTAAAACAAAGCATGATATAAGGCGTTATTTTACCGGTAATATTTCCTAAAAGAGGGAAATATTTAAAGTGAAGCATTAACGAAGTAGAAATTGTCTGTGGAGGAATTACGATTACTAAAATTACACAGAAGAACCAGAATCTTTTTAAAGGAAACTGGAAGCGTGAAAAACCGTAACCTACAAGCGTACACATAGAAACTTCGATTACAGAAACAAGAACAGAAATCCAGAGTGTATTAAAAAGATTTGTCTTGTAAGTAAGCATGTCTGCCGCAATTTTCCAGTTGCTTATAGAAAAGTGCTTTGGAATGAGTGTGATTGTTGAATCGTACAAGTCTCTTTCCGACATAAAACTGATTGCAATTTTATTCAAAAGAGGCTGAAGAATCATAAAGCACATACCAAACAAGAGAATGCCTCTAAAGAGTGAGAGGGACTTTTTCTTGATTGTTTCCTTGAGCAGAATACCATTGGAAGCTTCGTTTCTTTCCCAGAATTCTTTCCATTCCTGAGACAGAGTTTTTGTATTTTTTAAAGCCTTTGTTTTTGGGGCCTTAGGTATTTTTGTTTTTTTAGTTACATCTTTAGTCATAGTTATATACCACCTTCGAAATAATCAATGAGCTTATTCCAATGATAAGCATACATGCAACAAAGTAAATCCATGCCATTGCCGAGCTAAAGCCAAAGTCGAGCTGCAAAACCATTTCGTTTCGGATTTTCATCATCAGTTCATTATCAGATTTCATAAAGAAGTCAATGATTGTATAGATCCAGTTTACAAGGAGTAAAGGACTAATCATCGGCACAGTAATCTTCCAGAGGCTTTCCCATGAAGTACAACCTTCCATCTGAGCAGCTTCATACATACTTGGAGAAATATTCTGAAGTCCTGAAATAAAGATGATAATCTGAATACCCGAAGCCATTGCAACATCGTAAATGGAATCGATAATTTCAAATACAGTTTTAAAGACCTTTCCGCTAATACCTTCTACACCCGCCGTGTCGGAAACAAGGATTCGCTCCAAAAGCCCCGTAATTGTGTTTGCATTACCCTGCTCTTCGATTGTGTCTTTAAGCTGAGCCATAAGAGTGTTGCTTGATTCAAGACCAACAAGAACTCCGGAAGAAAGAATTACAGCAAGGAAGAAGATGGATCTTGCAAGAGCACGTCCTTTAAACTTCTGATTCAACAAAAGCGCAACAAAGAAACTGAATACGATTGTAGCAATAGCGCGGTAAAGCATTGCAATAGTTCCGTTAAAGAGCATTCTGTTAAACTCAGGGTCAATGGTGAACGCACGTTTAATATTGTAATAATCGTTCCACTCCATCTGAAAGCCCTCTTTATTAAGAGTAACTTCATTAAGAGCCATTAAAAAAGATTCACAAAGAGGCTTAAGCATAAAGAAGATAAACCCCAGAATGAAAGGTAATATAAATAAATAGCCGTATAATGCACGTCGGCTAGTAAGACCAACCGGTTTTTTAGTAAACTTAAACATCTTACTTATTCTCCTTTACAACATCATAAGAACGGGCCTTAATGCTTAATCCGCCTTTTGAATAATCCTGATATCCAAAGTTTACATAAACACTGTAGCCGTTTTCGTAAGTTGTCTTTGTAATATCAGCAGTAATAAATTCATGATTGATGATTTTTGCACCACTTACATTTGCCATCTTTTCTACATAAGTTTTACAAATCTGGGCAAAGTCTTTTTCCCATCTTGTGTAGTATGTAGAATAGTACTGGCTATAGTCTGTTTCCTGAACACGTTTTTCGTCGCTGGCAGTAAATGCAAAGCTCAAGCCCGCTCCTGCTTCTGCAGATTCAAGAATAACCTGGATCTGTTCTGCGGCGAGGTTTACCGGTTCAGAAACATAATCAACATAACCGTGAATTACCATCTGATAGAAAGGAACCTTATAGTCTATAATTCCGTAGCTGTTTCCATGAAGCTTCATGTTTGTAATACAGTCTGCATAAGAAAGTGCGTAATCATTACCACCGTTAATCATTACTTTTAATCCCTTCTTTGCAGCTTCCTGCATTGCTTCCTGCTGCATTTCGCGTGATTCCATACGGTTTAATGGACGGCGCTTGTTATAGTCTGAACTAAGGTTACTTCCATAGTCTCTGAAAGAAACACCGTTCAAGCCGTATTTAGAAGAAACCTTTAATAATTCATTAACACACTTTGCACGAAGCTTTTTGCTTATAAGATAGTATGAATCCTTTTCCTTTTCTCTTCCGTACCAGATTGGAGAGTATTCATAAATTTCGCATAATTCATCGCTTATAAGACGGGCTGCATCCTTATATTTAAAGAAGCCGTCCGACATTCCGGATCTGTATGCAGTTTCGATTGCAGCATCAAGATAAATCTTATCGCTAACGCCCGAAAGCTCTTTCATCATCTTTTTAAAGCCGCTTTTTCCACCCATCTGTGAAATAAAGTCTATGTCTTTTAAAAGAGTCTGTCTCATTCCTTCGTTTACAAAACCGCTTAATTTATATCTTACACCGTCAATTCCGTAGCCCTGAACAGATTTGATGATGTCTGCAGCCTGAGAATAAGTTGTAAGATCGTATGGTTTTGTTTTTGGCATACCGGCAATCTGCTGAACCTTGTCTATTGCACCAAGAACTTCTACAACAACAGGAACCGGTTTATTCTGTTCAACCTTCTTGTCTCCAAAAAGATATTTAGAGTAAGCCTTAGCCATTTCCACGTAAGAAGGTTCATCAACAAAGATGTATGACTGAACAATCTTCTGGTTCTGTGGAAGTGAGTCTTCGTATGAGAACTGAGAGTTAATGTTTCTTGCTGTTACAAGGAACTGTTCTCTGTGAAGCATATCGTAAATTGCATTAACATAATTATAAGTACCAAGCTTTCCGCTGATATCTGCATTGATTACGGCATATTCACTTCCTGATTCAATTACAGAAATAAAGCCTGAGTTTCCGTTTGCAAGACCAAATACCGGGAATACGTTACGTGTTTCTGTAATAACAGCATCGCGGCTTTCTGCTAAGTCCCAGCCGTACATATCAGCATAGTACCAGTTCTGCTTGAGCTTACCGTTATTAAAATTGATGATACTTCCACCGCCTTCCGGTACAAACATAAAGCCTTCATCCTTTGTGTTTCCGGCTCCAAAGTATGGAAGAATGGAAATATTAGTAATAGGATATTTGATTCTGTAAGCAATTTCTTTAAGAGGAATATCCACAGTAAATTTGTTTCCGTCCAGTCTGTAAATTACAGAAAGGTTGAATGCCGGAACTTCCTTAATGCTTTCTTCCTTATAAATCTCTTTGTAGTGCTCGTAATCTTCCTGTGTAAATCCTGCTTTTGCGAGGTTTGCTTCAATCTTCTTTTTTGCAAAGTCCTGTGCTGTATCAAAAATAAGATAGAGAGTTTCGTCTGCAAGACCAGGATATTTAGAAAGCATTACTTCCCTTTCCTGAGGATCTTTAATTGCTTTAAGAGTAAAGGTTCTGTAGGAACGGAGCATCGAACGTTTATCCGAGTTAGAAAGCTTTTTAGTAATCTTATTCAAATCTGATTCATAAAAAGCAAGAGGGATAATGTACTCGCGCTGAATATCACCTACTGTATAATTTACACGGAATGCAGTATCTCCTACCTTTTTAATTTCGTAGAATTTATTTTTAACGCTGCTTGTGTAAATGTCGAATGTGTCGTCTGTACCTGTAATAGTAGAATACTTAATGAGGAACGGAGACATCATCTTATTCTTTTCTTTTGGAAGGGCAATCGGATCGTTCATTGCTTCTGGAGGATTTGAATGCCATACCTTTCCAGTTGATTTTTGAGTAATTGTAAACTGTGTTGTTACAGGATCCAACTCAAATGCGAGGAAAGGATTTTCCATCTTGTATTCAGTTCCTTCTTCTGCTTCGTAGGTATAATATTCAAACTGAGGCTGAATCTGATTTCCTACTGCAATGAGACGAAGAATAATTACTACTACAAAAATAATGGCTGCAAGAGCAATTCCACACTTGATATAAGTTTTTGCTGTTGGCTTATGAAATTCAAATTTCTTTGTTTTCATAGGCTTTGGACGTCCTATATACCAGTCGGGATACTTTGATTTTTTCTCTTTTGCAGGCTTTGCCTCTTTTTTAATCTTTGGTTCCTTGATTTTTTCTTCTTTCATCTTAGGCTCTTTATTTTCTTTGCTTTCCATATTTCTCCCTCCTTAGTTCAACCTGAACACGACTTCCCTGCCAAGGGAAATAAAATATGAAACACCCTGCGAAATCATACTAAAGAACAAAAGTACGATGAAGATGAAAATAAGCATTCCAAAAATTGTGATTATCATAAACAAGAAGGTCTTTCCAAAGCTGTACTGATGAATCATCATCATGGCCATTACAATAAGCATTGCACACCATAAAAGCGAGATGACTACAAATACATCATAGAAGGCAACTTCATCTATTGTTACAAAGTTACTTGCGATAATACAAGGAATCTGAATTAAAGGATAAGGAGTTAATGCATAGGCTGTACCCATGTAAATATTTCCTAAAGTACCCTTTCCGTCGAACAAGGTTGTTACACCCCAGTTGCATAAACAGAAAACGCTGAGAGGCAAAAGGATAGTTGCAATTTCGATAAATACGTTTACCTTTTCCCAGTTAACATTGTTTACAAGGAAGCTTGAATAATGAAGCGCCCAGATGTGTGTTAAAAGAGTAAGGATTACAATTGTATTTGCAGCGGCGTAAGAACCTCTTTTTGCATGTATTAAATCCCAGAATCCGTCTACCGGATGAAAGATAACGTATAAAGCATAACGAAGAGTCTGGAGATAATGCTTATAGGTTTCTTTTTGTGTATATTTTTTTAATCCACGTGTTATATAACTCATAATGATTGTAACTCCCGCTTAATAGCTTTAATTTTTCTTACTACAAATGGAATAATAATGAGGGCTGCAATGATGGCAAAAATCCATCCTAAGTGTGCCTCTATCCATTCCTTGCGGTAGTACTGGAAGGCTTTGGAATAATCTCTTCTTGCGCGTTTAAGCTTAAAGCATTCCATTGCCTCTTTATACTGATTGTTTCTTAAATAAGCTTTTCCAAGACCTATGTAAGCTAAATCGTAGTTTCCGTTGTGCTTGAGAACTTCTTCCCAGCTTACGGCAGAATCATCATATTCACCGTTTGAATACTGTTCGATTGCCTTGTAAATGAGGCTGCAGTATTCGGTTGGTGTAAATACGGTGATAGAAGCATTCATATTATCAAGAACAAAAAGGTCTTTACCGATGTGTTCGATTGAAACAGGATAATTAAAATATCCGTCTATGCTTCCTCTTCCGCCAAATGCATACAAGAGGTAACCCTGATTATCGTATGCAAAGATACGGCCGTGAGTTCTGTCGATTGTACAGTAAACATCGTTGTCTAAAACTGTAATATCTGTGAACTTTGAAGGATCTTTAATTCCTGCTGCATCACCCCACTTAAGATCTCCGATTGGATAGTGGTAGCTGTTTTTTACAAGAATATCTTTTCCCAAAGCGTTAAGACGTCTGATTGGTTTTGCAACATCAGAAGCAAGGTCCCATTCTTCAAAGCTGTTTGTTACGGCGTAAATGAATCCGTCTTTGTCCATGTAAGCGTTTGAATATTCAGTTGGAACAAAGGAATCCATCTGTTCTCTCTGAGCCTTAGTTGCAAGCTTTTTCCAGATCATATCAATAAAATTAAAGATTACATCTGTTGCCCCGTAAAAGCCCTGGAAGGAACCGTCGAATTCATATTTTAAGAAACCTTTGTTTATATTTCTTGCAAGTAAGTAAACACGGCCCTTGGCATCTGCTACAACCTTTTCCGGTCTGAACTCAGAGCCCTTTTCGTAAGTTGGATCATCCGGCTCAATAAATTCCAAAAGATAATTAAGGTTTTTATCGAGCTTTACAACCCTGCCGTTTTCTGTATCTGCAATAAAATAACTTCCGTCCTTATTAATAAACATATCCATTGGTTTATTAAAGGTTGTGAGGTTAGTTTTTCCGTTGCCGTTAAAATGGTCGATTACACGAAGCAGCTCAAGCTTTTTTTCCTGAGTGTACTTTAATTCAATAATTCTGTTGTTGTCGGAATCAAGAATGTAAAGCAAATCATTGTAAGCAAAAAGTGAGTTCGGATTTTTAAGCGAAGAACCAAGGTTCAAATCGTCTGAATACAAAACATGAGAAACTCTGTAAACGTCCGGTGACTTTTCTATTTCTGCCCAATGGTCGTAAATGTATGTGTCGCCCTTTGCAAAGATTAATGAACAGAAAGTAAAAAGTAATGCTATTGATAATAATTTTTTCATACTTTCCCTCCTTAATCCTTAAGACCCGAAGTAGCCATTGTTTCCATAATCTGACTCTGTGAGAAGAGGAAGAAGATAATAGGAACAGAAAGGGTTACAACCATTACTGCATTTGCCATACCCTGACGTGCAACAAGGTTTCCGGTTTGAATTGTATTTAATGCGTAAACAAGCATTTTCTTTGCTTCTGTATAAATGTACTGAGTCTGCGGGTTATTCCACAAAGCATTGATAGAGAATACAGAAATTGTAAGCCATGCAGGTTTTACGTTTGGCATTACAAGCTTCCAGAAAATTGTTATTTCTTTGGCACCATCTATCTTGGCCGCCTCTATGACCGACATCGGAAAGCTTTCCATAAACTGCTTCATAAGGAAAAGTCCGATCGGCGCACCTATGGCCGGAAGTATTAACGCCCAGTACGTATCTACAAAGTTGAGCTTACACATGATGATGTAGTTTGGAACACCGGTAACATAACCGTTGAACATAAGTGCTACAACTGCAACTTTAAAGAAGATTCTTCCACCAGGGAAGTTGTATTTAGAAAGTACATAAGCTGCCATAGAAGCAAATACTACATGGCCCAGGGTTCCTGCTACAGTTACAAAGAGTGTGTTCCACAAATAGCGTGAGAACGGAATGTAACTGCGGCTCATAAATACGAACAAGTCTGTAAAGTTATCCGTTGTAGGGTTTCTTGGAAAAACGTCAGGCGGATTCTTTAAAGCTTCGTCCAGAGGTTTGAGCGAGCTTGCGATTGTAAAGATAATCGGGAAGAACATGATGAGGGAAGCAATTCCCAAAAAGATGTAGATTCCAACATCTCCACCAATCGAGCGGTTCGGCTTACGTCTGTGTTTATAGTGATGAAGTTTAACTTCTGTTGTATGTTTTTTACTCATTTGTTCTGCCTCCCCTAGTGTCCAACTCTGTTAAGGAATCTCTGGATTATCCTGTTACAGATAATCATTGTAAGGAAGAGAACCGTTGCTATGGCCGAAGCATAACCCATTTCAAAGCGGGTGAACGCGTAGTCAAAAAGGTGGGTTACAATTGTTCTGGCACAATAGTCTGTAGATGGATATCCTGCAAGGTTTCGTGGAATATCACTTACTGCAAATGCAGAGGTAATAGACATTACGGCACCGAACAAAAGCATTGGCTTCATGTTAGGCAAAGTGATGAACCAGAGTTCCTGCCAGCGGTTTTTAATTCCGTCGATATATCCGGCTTCGTACTGAGACTGATCTATACCCTTAAGACCTGCAACAAACGAAAGGAAGCCTGCACCCATAGATGTCCATAAACAAATAGGGATGATTACCTTAAGTACGTTGTGTGGGTTTGTAAGGAACAAGATAGGCTGAGTAGTAATTCCAAGTTTAATAAGCCATGCGTTTACCCATCCGTAGCGGTCATCACTAAAGATTGTTCTGAAAATCAAATATGATGAACCTGCAATTGATGGCGCATAGAAAATAAATACAACAATTGTTCTAATCCATTTTGGAAGCTCGTTGATAAGCCATGCAAGAAGGAATGATAAGATGTATCCAACAGGGCCTATTACAAGGGCAACCAGGAATGTGTTTTTTACTGCTATCTGGAAAACTTCATCCTGCAAGAAAAGGTTGATATAGTTTCTTACTCCAATAAAATCCGGTTTTTCAAGAATGTTAAAGTTTGTAAAACTGTAACAGATTGAAGTAATAACCGGGAGAACGTTGAAAGTAAGGAACAGAATTCCAAAAGGCAAAAGGAAGAAATAGCAGAACTTTAAATTGCGAGCTCTGCGCATCTGATCAGAAAGATAAAGCTTTCTTCTATTAAAATATTTAGTCCATTTTTCGTTCATAATAATCTCCTCTACTCTTCTACAGGCAGGTTGAATTCCTGTCGCTTTCTTACAAGCTCTTCGTTAATCTTACGAGTGTAATCGATAAGGGTTTCACGTGCGTCGTCCTGCTCGTTTACAATTTTACGAACAGCATTTACAACGTGACGAGGAGTATAATAACTTCCAGGTACTTCCGGAACGCCGACTGTCTGGTCAAGAGTCTGCATAAGAACCTTAAGCTCTGCAGTTCTCCATGAAAGCTGCTGTAATGCTTCTACGTTTGCAGTTGTGTAACGGCCCGAAGGTCCAAGAAGTGCTTCCTGCTCACGTCCAAAGCGAACCTGAGTTTCCGAAGAAAGCCACCATTTCATAAATATCCATGCATCCTGGATTCTTTCTTCGTTCTTACGGATTTCTTTCCAGGTTCTGGCTTCTATTCCCTGTGGTGCCTGTTCCGGTAAAGGCTGGCCGTTGAATGACATCTGAACAAGTTCCTTGTAGTTAGGTAAATCAAGATAGTCATCTAGGTCGATTCCTTTTTTAACAAGCATTGTACAGTTTGTAGAAGCATAGTTAGATCTCAAGATTGAACCGTCTGCCTGTTCAGTTCCAAGCATGTAAGAAATATCCCAAAGGCCGCGGATTTCCGGTGCCGATACAGCGAGTGTGTTGTAGGTAGAATAAGCTGAAATACCTACAGGCATTTCTCCTGTACGGAAGCGGCTTAAGAAGTCGTAAATTGTTGGAAGTCCGTAATCATTAAAGTAGCTTGTATAAAGCTTGAAAGCCTTAATACCCGCTTCGTTGTCGATTACAGTTTTAGAACCTTTTTCGTTATAGATAGAACCACCGTTCTGTAAAATCATTGAATAGAAGGTAGTCATATCCGGAAGAATAAGCTGTGGATATGGAATACCAACATTAAGGTTGTTACCCTGGAGAGTCGGAAGAATATCAATTAAATCCTGCCAGGTCTGTGGTACTTCAAGACCGAGCTGTTCAAGAATATCCTTACGATAGAAAAGAAGATTGAATACTTCTGTTTCAGGAAGCGCATAAATTCCACCGTTGTATTTATATGGTTCGTATCCGCTAGGTTTAAAGCGCTTTAAAACTTCATCAAGATCAGGGAAGCGTTTTAAGTTGATGTTACCGCTACGTAAAGCATAATCAACAGGAGCACTTGAGTACAAAGAAACAACAACATCAGGTCCGTTTCCTGCCATGATTGCATTAAGAAGTGATTCTGCTGCAATAAGCTTTAAGTTTACGTTGATGCCGTTCTTTGGAGTAAAGTCATCATCGATGATTGTCTTTAAAAGCTCACTCTGGTCGCGTCCTGTAAGAATCCAAACCTGAAGTGTGTGAGCTGCATCCTTTTCGTAAACGTTACCAAGGCTTTCTGTATCTACAAAGAATGAAGTAAAGAACGAAGCAATTTCGTGCTTTGCCTTTTTAAAGAAATTAGAATTGTCTTTTTTAATCTTCTGGTTCGAGCTCTGGAATGCAATGTAGTCGATGTCGAGCTTAGTTTCCTGCATTGTTAAAAGAGAAGAACCCAAAGATGTAATGTTATCCTTAAAATTCTGGAATGCCTTAGTAATTTTTTCAGGGCGTTCGTAGAACTGTTCAAGCTGAATTGCAAGCTGTTCTGCAGGAGCAATGAGGTTAGACTTCTGACCTGTCATCTGAGAGAAGCGGTCAACTATAGCATAAAGTCTTTTGCTTTCCAAAAGCATTGCATCAACTTCTGCCGGATAAACCTTGTCTATTTCGTAGTCGCGGTTGATATCAGGCACAGTACCTGTGAGAACAAGAATAGTTCTGTAGATTTTATTTAATCTGAAAATACAATCCTGAAGGTCTCGGATAATGGTTCCCATTTCTCCCAAGGTTGCTTCTACACGAATTGTATGATTTCCCTGAGTAAGATAAAGATTTAAAGGCTTTCCGTCCTTGTCTGAAACTGTATTCATAATCCAGTCCGTACTGTAAGGGAAGCGGATGAGTTTTAAATCTTCTACAGAGATTTTTCCGTCTATATAAACCGAGCGGCATGAAACATAACCTCTCTGGAATAACTGTCTTCCTTTAATTGTGAGAGTGTACCATCCGTCGGAAGGAACTTCAAAATTCCATTCAACCCACTGTCCCGGATCCTTCCATGCGTCTGAACCAACGTAATTCAAAACCTGGGTTTTAAGGCTGTAAGGCTGAGTAGTTGCAGAGGTGTGATCGTAGCGCGCGAACAAAGAAGGGTCTGAACGGATTACAGAATCTTCACCCTGCACCTTAATGTATTCATCATGAGTTTCGTCTTTTGGACTTGTTGAAAAGCCTGCAAGATATTCTTCGTAAGTTTTATAAACCTCGGGAACAGCAAGAGTGAGTGCACTGATAACCATAGGTTCGTTAAGAGCTTTTAAAGTTAAAGTATTTGAACCTTCGTTAAAGTAAAAAAGATACGGGTCTACTTCATAACCGAGCTGACTTTTTACCCTAGCAGTCTGATATTCATAAGTTTCTTTTTGAACAGGACGAATTGAGTTTCCGCGGTTATCAACCTTTATAGGACCGCCATCCTGCCACAAACGAGAAAAGAAAACACTCTGTGCATCGCCAAAAGGACTTTCGCCGTTTATAATAATACTGCGTTCAAGATTTACATTTCTTGATGGAGTAGCAATATATTCAAATTCAAGATTATAAAAGCCTGCTTTTGGAACATTAATATTCCATGTGATGGAAGATTCATCGCCGGTAAAAACAGCGTCCTTACCGTAATAGCTTTTATAAAGACTAACACCAGTTGATTTTGAAGTATCGTAGTTCAAAACATTCACTTTTACAGGTGATGCTGCTGCAGGTATGCTAGAATGCAAAGCAAGATACTGTGAGTAACTTCTAGCACTACCCTCCTCTTCCAATACAGTCAAATCAACGCCTTCATACTTCTCACTAAAATCCTTTTGAGGGATAATTCTAGTGATCGCAAAAATCAGTATGATTACCGCCAGTGTAATCAATACATTTCGCGTTTTTTTGCTTATTTTAAATTGTACCATAGTATTACTATTGTATCACAGAGCAAAAAAAATACCATAAAAAAAGCACAAAATATTAAGCTTTTTTTGCATTTTTACTTAATATTCTGTGCTTTTTATTGTAAAATTTAGTTAATTTTAGTACTTAAATTAAGTATCTATTAACCTAAATTAAGTTTACTCTTTATTAAAATAGCTGTTGAATTCTTCTTCCGAACGGCCGCTTTCTCCCTTGGAACCAGAGCCTCTTGAAGAAGATTTCTTTTCGTCCCCGTTCATGTTTGCACTCTTAAGATTTGAAATATCTTCGTCGGTTACATCAGCAGGAGGCATAACAAGAACAGCAATGATGTATGCTAAAACACCAACACCCCAGATGAAAGTTCCGATAATCCATGCAAGACGAATGATTGTAGGATCTACTTTGAAATAGTTTGCAATACCACCGCAAACTCCGGCAATTACTCTATTGTTTGATCTCTGTAATTTTCTCATTTTCTTTCCCTTCCTTTTAGTTAGTTTTAATATGTACTACACCCATTCCTGTATTTACAGAAAAGTGATTTGGCTTTGCACTTGAGTTTGAAAATCCACCGGCACCGGTTTTTTCCATGTCGTTGAATTTGAATGTTCCAAGACCTACCTTAGCATCGTAAGAACAAAGCTCCGGATCCTGTGTAAGGTTAAGCTTGATGTTTCCCATAGCACAGTCGATGTTTGTCTTTCCTTCCAGTGTTCCTGCAAAAGTAAGGTTACCCATTCCGCAGCGGAGGAACATATCTTTTCCTGCCATTCTGTCTATAGAAAGATTTCCGGCAGAAACTTCAAGTCTTCCTCTTTCGCATGACATATGGATGTTCTTTGTTGTAAAGTTACCGGCTCCCATAGAAAGCTTGAGGTAGCCTACAGAAAAACCGTCTGGCACTGTGATAAGCACGCGTGGAACAATTCTCTGTCTTTTACCGTGTTCCCAGAAATTAAAGAGGTTTAATTTTCTTACGTTTCTGCAGTACAAAGTTCCGTTATCATCAATACGGCATTCAAAGTTTTCTGCATTAAAACCACGACATTCAACAGTTACCTTGCTTCCAGGAATCATTACAACTTCTGAAATACCGAATCCAAAATCAATGTTCTTTACTTTTTTTGGATCAAAGCTGAAGAATATTGAATCAGACTCGCTGTAAGAACCTGCACTTTCCTCTTCCTGCTTTTCTTCTTTTTTTGCTGAAGCTACAGGAACGTTTGCAAATTTGTCGATAATCTGCTTTGCAACTTCTTCAGGACTACCAAGTTCTTCCATTACCTTTTTGTCGTCCCCAGCATCATCAAAGTAATCTGAATAATACTGAAGGGCTTCATTCTGTTCATCAATCGTTAAAGACTGAATGTTATTTTTAATTGCTTTTAAGTACTGTAATCTTGTCATTTTTCATCTCCTAAAAGAATTGAATCAACCCCTTTTTTATAACTAATCCATTCAGAGCGGTATTTATCCAGAAGAATCATACCATTAGAAGTTATTTTATAATACCTTCTGTTTCTGCCCTGAAACTCCATGTCGTATGTTTCCAGGTAACCATCTTTCTGCAGCCTGCGCAAAACCGGGTAAAGAGTACTTTCGGAAACATCCATAACCGTACGAACATCCTGCGTAATCTTATAACCATATGTTCCTTCATTCGAAACGACAGAAAGAACAATGGCATCAAGTAAAGCAGAGCCTGTCGTAAAAACCAGTGGCACCACTCCTTGTTTATAATATTGTTTACTATTATATATTATATAATATATAAAATATTGTCAATAATAATATTATTTTTTTTACAAAAATTCACATTTTTTTTGCAAAATATGTTAAAATCTACTATAAAATATTACTTTTTATGAAAATTTTATAAAAAAAGGTGCTTTAAAATGCTTATAATCGACTGGATTTTGTTGGGATCCCTTATTGCCGCAGTTCTTTTGTACGTTCTGGCAAACCTCAAAAACATTAAATATTTGGACGGAATCACTGCCCTCTTTTTTATTCCGCTTTCATGCTTTTTTATAATCAGACTTTTAAATAATTATCTTCCGGACTCAAACCACATTATTTTTATAAGCTGCTTTGCAATCACTTTTATTTCTCTGCGCGAATTCTTTATCTGGTTTAATTTCCACAGGCTCATGAAGTATGCTTCGCAGGGATTATATTTATTGAATTTGATTTCGTGGATTCAGCTTTATAAAACAACCTTTTATATTTACAGACCAAGTGCCATCTGGACATTAATCATAATTGTACTCTTTGCGGCTCTGTTCGGATTTTTATGCATTATGATGGGAAAAGATAAGCTCAAATATGCACTCACAAGTATTGTTCCGTTTATTCTCATAGGATATTTAAACTACAGTGCAGTTATAAGTCATATCAATCTTCATGATTTTTCTACAGTTGTTTTACTTGCGGGAACTTTGCTTTTAGCTGCCGACTTTGTTTTCTATTCGATTCAAACAACCAAGCCAATAGAAATGAACCGAAAGCTGGAACACGCATTGAGAATCGGTTTGATTACACTTGCGCAGTTCTTTATTACAGCTTCCGGTCTTTTTATGATTAAGTAATTTTTTTTAGTTATAAAGGTCGTCCCAGCCGTAGAGATTTCCTTTAGAAAGCTTTCCTGATTTAAGTGCAGAAGAAAGGCGTTCAAGACAATTAACTGCACCAACAGCAAAACCTTCGCGGCTTCTTGCAGTGTGAGTAAGCTCGATTGTATCTGCAGTTCCGTCAAAGAAAACCTTGTGGGTTCCAGGAACATTTCCAACACGAGTAGAACTTACATGAAGCTGGTTTGCAACAGGGCGTTCATGGAATGCATCAAAAACTAAATCAGTTTTATTTTTATATCCTGCCTGAACACGGCGAGCAATTTCCAAAGCAGTTCCACTTGGGCTGTCTGCCTTCTGATTGTGATGCATTTCCCAGGTAGCAACGTCGTAATCAGCAAAGTCTGCCATAATTTTAGAAGCTTCTTCTACGATTTTATAAAACATATTTACGCCGATAGAAAAGTTTCCTGCAGTCATGATTGTACCGCCAACTTCCGCAGCGTATTTTGCAATTTCTTCATGTTTATCATTCCAGCCGGTAGTTCCAACAATGAGTGGAAGACCAAGTGGAAGCAAAGCCTTAATGTTCTGAATAACAACAGAAGGATGAGAGAATTCTATAATGCCTTCAGCTCCGCTTGATTTTACGGCACGAGTTAAAGCTTCTGTATCGCCCGAAGCAATTTTGACTTTTGCATCTTCACTAACAGTATCAATAGTAACGCAAACTTCATGACCTGCACGTTTTGCGCACTGCTCTACCATGTGACCCATTTTTCCATAACCAACCAAAGCAATCTTCATAAGAACCTCCTTTATTTCACGTCGTTACGAACGCTTTTTAATTTTAATCAAAATAAGCCTGGTGCAGAATCTGAACAGTTTTATCAGCCTGATCATCATCTACAATCATACTGATGTTTACCTTGCTTGCACCCTGCGAAATCATCTGAACATTAATTCCTTCATCTGCCAAAGCTTCAAATCCGCTTGCTAAAATTGCAGAAGAATGAGCGGCGTCACAGATTATTGTTACAATCGCTTTATTCTGTTTTACGGTTACCTGGCTTGCCTGTTCAAGGTCTTTAATAAGGCCAGATAAATCAGCTTTTGTATTAACTGTAAGGGAAACAGAAACTTCTGATGTAGCAATTACGTCGATTGAAATATTCCATTTTAAGAAATTATTAAAGACATGAGCTAAAAATCCTGCAGCACCGAGCATGCGCGAAGAAAGAATATCGATTAAAGTGATGTGCTTAACAGTTGTGATTGCGCAAACAGGCGGAACCTTTCCCGAATGATTTTCTACGATTAAAGTTCCAGGACTCTGAATGTTGTAAGAATTTTTTACACGAACTGGAGTACCGGTTTTACGAACAGGAAGCATTGAACGAGGATGAAGAACCTGAGAGCCGAACATTGCAAGCTCCTGTGCTTCTTCGTATGTAACTTCCGGAACAGGCTTTGCTTCTTTAACAACACGTGGATCTGTAGTTAAGATTCCGTCAACGTCCTTCCATGTCTGAACTTCTTCGGCACGCATAGCAGCACCAATCATAGTTGCAGTAAGGTCAGAACCACCACGGCCCAAGGTTGTAATATTTCCTTTAACGTCCTTTGCAATAAAGCCTGTAACGATTGGAATATGATTATCTTTTCCGTCCTTGTAAGCATTAAGGCATGCAGGAATATTTTCCCACACTTCATCCAAAAGCTCAGCAGACATAAAATTAGAATCTGATTTAATACCGATGTCCCACGCATCATAGAACTTTGCAGGAATACCCTGAGATTCAAGATAAGCTGCCATCATGCGAACAGACATTCGTTCACCAAAAGAAACAAGATAGTCCCGGGAACGTTTACTGATTTCCTTGAGCATGGAAATACCGGTTAAAAGCTGTTTAAGTTCAGATAAGAGAGCCTGAATTGTTTCGATATTAATTCCAAGTTCGCTCGCAGTATCTTCATGAAGCTTTGCAACTCTGGCAACATCAACCACACCTTCCACAGCCTTATCAGCCGCTTCCAAAAGATGATCAGTTGTATCACCCATTGCCGACAAAACAACAGTCGGTCTTTTTTCCTGATATGCCTTGATTATAGATGCAACATGCTTGATTCTTTCTGCATTCGCAACAGAAGAACCCCCGAATTTCATTACTATCATATTTATTTCCTTTTTAGATGATTATAATGATTTACGGAGGTATAGGGAAGATATGGGGAATTATAAAATTTCCCAGTAACCTGTTTTATTGGAACCGATTCGTTTTATTTTTTTCTGATCTTCAAGCTCTTTATAGGCTCTTGTAACAGTCGCTCTTGAAAGACCTGTGTTCTTAGAAACTTCTTCTTTTGTCTGCTTTGGATTTTGTTTAAGAGCTTCATAAACCAATTCCGGCGCAGAAGCTTTTTGATTAACCGATGGAGAATCTTTTTTGCAGGCAGAGATTATTTTTTTTGTTTCGTCTATCCTTTGGCAAAGCTTTTTAACAAGGGCAGTTTTCTTTTCGTTTGAAAGACGCTTAAGTGGTTTTAAAAAATCAGAATACCATTTATCTATTCCATCAAGTAGATCCAGGTTAACAAGATGAGCAATTTTAGAAAAAGGAAGATTTTTTATTTGTTCTGTCTGAGTTTCATAAAAAGGTTTTGCCGGAATCTGATTTGATGAAATCATTGCCATTTCAAAATCAAGATAATTCATAAACATTGATTTTCCAGTATCATAAACCGGAGCAACGCCCTTCCATAAAAGAGTATTTGAATCACGGATAAAACTGATGTTATAGGAATGTCGGTCTATGTTTGCAACAATGTAATCAACTAAAATTATTTTTAAAAGATCAACCTCTGCATTCGGAATGTTCATCTGTTCACAGCGAGTAATAAGCTGATTGTAATCATAAAACTTTCCTTGAGTTAAATGCAAATCCTGGTA
Organism: Treponema sp.; assembly: GCA_017962965.1. Taxonomy (GTDB): domain Bacteria; phylum Spirochaetota; class Spirochaetia; order Treponematales; family Treponemataceae; genus Treponema_D. Next base: position 38,716 of record JAGCUI010000005.1, read on the forward strand.
CACCGCATCCATTGGAACAAGTTCAGTTGATTCATCAATCATATCGGGGCAGGAACAAAAATATTTATCATCACGAATTGTGAGCGTATATGGCACATAAGGTATTTTGAGGCGTTTACAAATTTCACTGGCAAGCACTTCATTCAAAGGCTCCTGCTGCTCGGTTCCGGTTCCGGCTTTTTCAAGATAATTAATCCCGTTTTGTTTATACCATCTTTTTGAAAGCTCACCGTTTGTTGTATTGTCGGGATTATTTGAGCTTGAGTTTTTATTCAGACTTTTGGAATTACTTACAAGGCGCAGCCCGATTTCTGTGTCGTAATCATTTTTAAAGAAATTGATATCTTCCCAAAAAAGCTTGTCTTTCAATTCAAGAGGACAAATCCAGTATTGATCTGAAAGACTTAAAAAAAAGCTTTTCTTTGCAAGTTCATAATTTGAATCAATCTCCAGCTCTTTAAGTGCTTCTTTAAAATAAGGACGGGTTGAAGGAATAAGACGATTATCAAGAAACTGTTCCAGTTTTTCGTTAAGGGCATAAAGATTTTCGTCACCAGGTTTTCCATTCAAAAAAAGTGCAACAGGCAGATGTTCTTTATTATATATTTTCTGAACTTCGATATATCCCTTATTTTCTGAATATTTGAGAATAGGTATGTTTTTTTTATACAAAACGTATTCCATACAGGTCCTCTGATAATTTTATCGGCTCATTAATATATAAATAATATAATTTATCGGCTCAAATTTCAAGTTTATCGGCTCATTTTTGAGTTTTTGAGGAGTTTTTTGCAGGTTTATAGGCTCATTTTGAGGGGGCCGGAGCATTGAGTTTACGGCTGTAATAAATATAAAAACCTAGGTTTACTGAGGCAGTAATAATCCAGCTTAGAGGATAGCTTACAAAAATTGTGAACGGGGTGTGGAACCTTGGAATGTTGAAAATAAATGCAATCCAGAAAACGCGGAACACACAGCATCCGAGCATGATTGAAATTACAGGCATGAGGGAATGACCTATACCGCGGATTGAATTACCAGTACAGTGCATAATTCCGCAGATAAAAATCGGGAGGAAGGTAACGGCCATTCGGCTTAAACCGGCTTGAATTACAAGAGGGTCCTTTGTGTAGATGGAAAGTAACTGTCGTCCAAAAATATAAAAAAGACTTCCTGCAATAAGACCTGTAAGAACAGTACAGCAAAGACAAATCCATACCTGCTTTTTAATACGCGTAAACTTTGAAGCACCCATATTTTGAGAGCAGAAGGTTAAAGTTCCGGCAGTAAATCCGTTCATAAACTGATAAAGAAAATCTTCGAGGCTGCATGCAGCAGTATTTCCGGCAATCATTTCCTTTCCGAATAAATTAATGGAAGACTGAATCTGCACGTTGGAAATAGAAAACATAACGCTCTGTAAGCCGGCCGGTAAACCAACCTTTATAATTTCAATCAGGCTTTTATGGTCAAGGGCAAGTTTTCTAAAATCAAAATGAAAGGCATCGGTTTCGCGGATTAAAAGAATCATTACAAAAATTGCAGCATAGCCTTGGGAAATAATTGTAGCCCACGCAACACCTGCAACATCAAGCTTGAGGACAATCACAAATAAAAGATTGAGTAAAAGATTTAAAAGCCCGGCACTAAAAAGAATGTATAAAGGACGCTGTGTATCCCCTTTTGCACGAAGCAGCGCACTTCCAAAATTATAAATCATTGTAAAAACAATGCCCGAAAAATAAATACGAAGATAAAGAGAAGCAAGCGGCATGAGATCTTCCACAGTATTCATTCTGATTAAAAGCCATTTAGAAAGAGCAAGCCCAAGCACAGTAATAAAGGCCCCGGAAATCACAGACAGAAAAATTGATGTATGCACAGTCTTCTGGATATTATCATAATCCTTTGCCCCAAAATGCCTTGCCGCTACAACATTTATACCAACCGAAAGTCCCACAAAAAGATTAATCAAAAGATTTATAAGCTGAGTACAGGAGCCTACCGCAGCAAAAGACGCAACTCCCGCAAACTGTCCCACAACCGCAACATCCGCCGCATTAAACAAAAGCTGCAGAAAATTCGAACAGATTACCGGAATCGAAAACTTTAAGAGATTAACAAGGATCGGGCCTCTTGTCATGTCAAGCTGGTTCTTAGTAGTCATATATTTTCCCCCTCTTCTCACACTGCCAGGTCAATCAGTCTTTTGATGTGAATCTCTACGGCATCTAAACAGGTTACAGGGCAGTTGGTGGAGTTTAATAATAGTGGAAGCTCGGTGCAGCCAAGGATCAGGGCCTGGATGCCGTGCCGGGTTTTCATGTTATTAATTATTTCTGTAAACTCTTTTAGGGTGGATTCTTTTACAATGCCTTTTTCAAGTTCTTCATATATGCGGGTTGCGATAAGAGTACGCTCGTCTTTTTGAGGGATAAAAACTTCTACGCCGGCTTCTAAAAGGTCTTTTTTCATGTAATCTTCTTCCATGGTAAAAATGGTTCCAAAAAGAGCGACCTTTTTAATATTTTTAGAAACAACTTCTTCACACACGGCTTTTGGAATGCTTACAAGGGGAAGGCTGATTCCGGCTTTTTTTACAATTTCATCAAAAACAATATGCATCGTAACGGCTGTAAGAGAAATAACCTGGGCTCCCGATTTTTCGAGGCATTTTACTTTTTCTGCAAGATAAGACGAAAGTTCATCATATTCTTTATTGCACACATAATTCCACGCGCGGTGAAAATCAACACTTTCAATTACAATATCAGGCATTGCCTTCTGAGCAGTGAGCGCGTCTATTCTCGAATTGAGTTCCTTATAATACATCAAAGTTGACTCGGGTCCCGTGCCGCCAACCAATCCAATCTTTTTCATCAGTTTTCTCCCGCCCCCCATTATAGTGATTGAAGGATTTAAATGGAATAATTATGGTGTTATTTCAAAACCCATGTATAATAGAAGCATATAAAAAATGGAGGACTTCTATGGATATTAAAGAAGCGATTAAACAAAGACATTCGGTAAGACAGTACAAGGTTTTACCTCTGGAAGACGCAGCAAAGAAAAAACTTTCTGCTCTTGTAAAAGAATGCAATGCACAAAGTGGTTTGAATATTCAGCTCGTTTGTGATGATTCAGAATGCTTTAACACCTTTCTTGCTCACTACGGCAAATTCAAAAATGCAAACAATTATTTTGCCATGGTAGGAAAAAAATCCATGGAAAATCTTGATGAACTTGTAGGCTACTACGGACAAAAGCTTGTTCTTGAAGCACAGATGCTCGGCTTGAACACCTGCTGGGTTGCCGGAACTTATGGAAAAGGAAAATGTAAGGCAAATCTTTCTGACGGTGAAAAAATTGTGTGCGTAATTTCCCTTGGCTATGGCGAAAACCAGGGTGCCGTTCATAAATCAAAACCGGAAGAAAAACTCTGCGACGTTCCGGAGGCAGAAAGACCAGACTGGTTCAAAGCCGGAGTTGAAGCTGCCCTACTTGCCCCTACAGCACTCAATCAGCAGAAATTTCATATCAGCCTTAAAGACGGGGAGGCACAAATTACAACAAAAGGCGGCCCGATGACAAAGATTGATTTAGGAATTGTAAAATTCAATTTTGAAGCAGCAAGCGGCCACAAATGTAAATAAAACCTTTAAAGGGATTTTATTCTTTTTGTAAAATCTCCTGGCCAATTTTTATCTTCTGGCTTTCGGGAATGGCAAAAATAATTTCAAGATTATAATCCTGATTTTCTTTTAAAAATTCCCGGCAAGCCTTAAGAGCCACTTCCCAAGCTTCCCTGGCCGGATACCCAAAAATCCCAGCCGAAATAAGCGGAAACACAACCGAATGAATTTCATTTTCCACACAAAGCTCCAGCGACTTTTTATAAGCCCCATACAAAGCTTGTGGCTCTCCATGCTTACCATCAAAATACGAAGGCCCAACAGCATGAATTATAAATTTACAAGGACATGCAAACCCCGAAGTAATCACCGCACTGCCTTCATCACAATGCCCGATTTTTTCGCAGGCCTCGGTAAGTTCATCATACCCCGCCCTTCTGAAAATAGCCCCGCAAACGCCACCGCCCGCCCAGAGCCCCGAATTAGCCGCATTCACAATAGCATCCGCCTGTATATCCGTAATCCCCTTTTGCAGGATTTTGATTGAACTCATATTTGCTCCTTAAAATTATTCTTCATTCAAAGAATCATAATACCCTGGACAGCCAAAAAGAACACATTCAACTATTTTATCATTTTCAGGGCAAAATAGGCTGATTTGTTTTTTATAACTTGTCCAGGACGTATCTTGCGGTTCCCAAACAAAATCATCAGACAGAGATTTGAAAGTATTCACATTAAAATCTGAACAATTAATGCCATCAACAATTAGATTAATTCCTTTATCTGAAGGTATTTCTATTGCTTCAAAAATTTGATCATCTGAATAATCAATCATCCCAAAAGGATAATCATCAAAAACCTGCAAATCCACAGGAGGAACTCCTTTAAGAAATTCTTCCACAGTTTTTCCTGCAATCTTTGCCATTCGTTGAACAATTTCATCATACCCTTTTTCAAATTCTAAAGTTCTTTCTTCTTTTTTAGGATATTCTTCAAAATCTGAACCAAATTGTTTCCTTACTTCAGTCTTATCGCTCCCAAAAAGGACACCATTAACTGACTGTAATGATTTTATTTCAAGCTTTTTCATAAATTTTTCCCTCGTTTTCAAGTTTTTCTTCATAAGATAATTTTTCATTAATTGCATTATCATATCTAGTACCAAAAAATTCTCTAATTTCATTAATATCCATTAATTCTGCTTCTAAAAAATAGCCTTTTTGAATTAATCTCTTTTGTTCCTCTCGGTAGGCTCGGGTTTTTTTAGAATTTCTATAACTAGATGTTTTTGAATGATCGTTCTTATGCATTATTATACAAGGACCCTTCCATCGAGACAACGGAGAAGCACTAGCTGCAGGCATATGATGAATTTCATAATTGTTATTTCCACTTGTAATCTTTCGTAATTCACCATAACTTCCACCTCTGCTAGTTTTTCTGATCTCATCATCTTTAACTTTTGCAAGCGCTTGATCAATAGCACGCTGTGTAAATCCACGTCCAACTCTATATGTGAATTCACCGTTAGATTTTCTGGGCTGTGTCTCCCAGTGATTTTTGCTCATTTTAATAATCTCCTTATATATTTTTACCTAATATTACTTTAAGAAGATCATTATGTAGTGGGCAAAAAGTGGGCAAAAAATCCGAATTAAAAACTGTTTAAACTATCCAAAGTTTTTAGTATGTGTGATGATGAATATGGTTTATTTGTTTTTGGATTTATAAATCTACTTAAATGATACTTTTGTACAACTATCTTCTCGTTATCTATTATTGCAGTTGCAACAGTAAGAAGACTATTTGCTAATACCGTTTTACCATCTTCATCAACAAGACCTTTATCAACAAGTTTTTGTATCCAGGCAGAATGAGGTGGAAATGCTTTGGGATGTAATATTCTTGTTATAGTCCCAATTTGTTCTTCTGCATCTGGATCAAATGGATTTATATGCGCATAAGGTTGCAGATGCTCTGGTAGAGATTCTTTTACGTGAGTTCTAACTTCCTTACTCTTACAGAGGGATTCAATTATTACCTCTTTGAGTTGTTTTAATGTCGTTTGTGTAATCTGATTTTTCATTATTTACAATTCTCCCAAACCCAGCAAACACCACTGCCCTCCCAGAGCCCCGAATTAGCCAATTTCATCTTTTACCCAACCTCTTCTATTCTCTCACAAAATGATTCAATAATCTCATCCACGAGTTTTTTGTTTCTTATTGAATTAATCCATTCTGCAGGGACATCTCCATAATAAAGGCCGGCAATGCTTCCGGCTACGCAGGCAACAGTGTCTGTGTCACTTCCGAGGTTTACGGCTTTTAGTACGCAATCCTTATAATTTTCTGTAGTCAGAAAACACCATAATGCAGCTTCCAGGGTGTCAACAACATAACCGGTACTTTTAATTTCGGGTTCGTTAAGGTTAGTAAAATCAGGGGCAAAAATTCTCTGGTATTTTAAAAGGGCATCTTTATATTCAGGGTGATTTTTTACATAGGTCTGAATCTTTTGAGAAGCCTTTTTGATTAATTTTGATTTTTCTGTACCTTTTAAAATTTCAATCATAACGGCACAATAAATATCACAGCCAATAAGGGAAATGGGATGGCGGTGTGTAAGGGAAGAAATATTATGAATCAAATCAAACGCTTCTTCCTTATCAAGATCTGTAAAATTTAAGGCATAAAAAAGAAAAAGCGGAAGCGGAGAAATACGCATGAGTGAACCGTTTCCATTTTCGAATTCACTGGTTGCCCCGCATTCAAAAGGTGGATCACCATCTATATACTTAACAATCGCCTTTCTGCAGCTGCCACCAATATCAAAAAGTTCGCCGTCCGGAGTAAATTTATTTTTCTTATACCACGCCGTAAAATTTTTCATAATGTCGTCATAATTAATTTTACCCTGGCGGCCAATACTTTCTGCAAGACACAAAGTCATACTTGTATCATCAGACCAGCTGCCTTTAGGAAGATTATAAGTACCGTAACCAATCATATCGGTCACAGGATTTTTCTTAAGCTCCTCACGATCCAGAAATTCGACAGGAACACCAAGAGCATCGGCAACAATGGCACCGTATAATGTGTCGTAAACTTTTTGTTTCCTTTCACCAGCCTCAAGGATTTTCTTCATGCTATCTGTAATATATTCAGCTGGTTCTACATAAGACAATTTCATATCGAACCCCCTTGTAATTTGGTTTTTAAAACTCTTTTTTTTAATCAACAAAACAAATATTCCATCCGTTGCTTATGAAAAGTTTGAGCATGTCACACTGCTTGTGGCCGGTTCGCTGAATAAAATGTATTCATAGACTCCTCCTATAAAACGCTCGGGGGCGTTGCGTGGGTGGCCCCCGCTGGAAGGGGTAGGCTTTCCCCTACTCCTTACACTGTAAACTGTACTACAATCTCGCGATAAGTCAAGGCGCTAAGCTTGCAGGTAAAACTCATCTTTTTTGGCTTTGAATCGCGGATGATTTCTGCAGCAAGAGCGCGGATGTGACCGGCTTTTTCAAGACCAGGATTTCCAAAGAGCTTTGCTTCCACGTTTTCAATGCATACGAGAATTGAGTTTTTATCATAAGCATTGTAAGGTTCAGCCTGAACAGACACCTTGAGAGATTCATAAAAATCATGCTTTGCTATACAGATTGCATTTGCAGACTTTGATAAATCAAGCGGGTTCAAATTGTCTGTAAGCTTTGTAAGTGCTTCGGGAACAATGTCGTCATCCCAGTGATAGAAGTTTGTACCAACAAGCGGAAGAGTCACAGTTACTTCATTCTTTTTGAACCAGCGTTTAAAAGCCTGGTCGAGTGTTTCACGTGAAGAATCATATTCAAGCTTCTTTTTTGCGCTTTCAAAAATCAATGAAATTTCATCCGGATCGATATTGTTCATCTTACCGTAAGACAAAGAAAACAAAATCTCTACGCAAAGTGGCTCCATAATGTACTGTGTAAGCTGAGCAAACTTTTCGAAAACTGCACTGCGGCGCATAAAAAGTTCTCCTGCAAGAAGTGAATCCTTTGCATCCACAGCAGCAATAAGAGGACCAATGTGAATAAGATAATCAAAGATATCCTTATCCGAGACGTCTACATCATTTTTTACATAAACCACAGGATTACAGTTCAAAGCTGTCTGAATGTACACGTACCAGCTTGGAGAGAAATAAGTACTTGAAATAAATTCCTGTGCACCATCAACATCGGGCTTGTTGTTCTTTTCCCACTTACCAACATAGTCGAGCTGCCCTGTTTTGCTCTTAGTAAATTCAAACCAATCGTTGGCTGTCTTAATTAAAATCTGTGCGTTCATTTTATACCTCCCATAAAAAGTCAACGAACAAGTCAACTTTCTAAGCTATTTATTTATGGCAGCCAGAGCCTGATCAACAAGATTCATGGGCTTGTATTTCCCCATCATCTTTTTTGCATCA
>JAGCUI010000059.1 GCA_017962965.1 Treponema sp.
AAGGAGGATCAACGTGTCTGTTGTTACTTTAAGAGATGTACATAAAGTATATCCAATGGGAAAAGAAAAAGTTGAAGCAGTAAAGGGTATCTCTTTTACTATCGATAAAGGTGATTTTGCTGCTATCTCGGGACCAAGTGGTTCTGGTAAATCTACACTCCTTAATATGATTGGTTTGATTGATATTCCGTCATCCGGATCTATTAATATTGGTGATATTGATGTTTATAAAGGAGTTGATCTTGGTCGTGTTGAAGTTGAAAACACCCGATGGGCATCTGCTCCGGAAAAAGGCAAAAAACGCCGCACTACAATTCCAAGAAGACTCGATAAAAAAATCACTGCCTTAAGAAGATCTCAGCTCGGATTCATCTTCCAGACATTCAACCTTATTCCGGTTTTAAATGTTTACGAAAATATCGAATTCCCTCTTCTTTTAAAATCAAAAAATCCGGCATCGTTCAGCCCTGTAGATAAATTCTCTGCTAAAGAGAAAAAAGAATGGGTTGATTTCTTGATCGAAAAGGTTGGTCTTACAGAATGGAAAAATCACAAGGCTACAGAACTTTCGGGCGGACAGAGACAGCGTGTTGCTATTGCACGTGCCCTTGTTACAAAAGCTCCATTGATTCTTGCCGATGAACCTACAGCCAACCTCGACTCTAAAAACTCTGCACAGATTCTTTCTCTTATGAAAGATTTAAACAAAGACAAGGATTTGCAGACAACATTCCTGTTCTCTACACACGATTCAAGAATTGTTGATATGTGTAATCACGTAGTTCATATCCTTGACGGTAAAGTTACTCAGGATGAACACAAAGTCGGAAACGATGCATACCAGATTTAATTTCAAAGGAAACTACAGCCATGAAAGATATAATTAAACTGGCCTTCAGGAATCTGCGTGAACATAAGTCTAAGACAATAATCCTTTGTATGTTCCTTACCTTTGGAATTGCAATCGTTATTGCCGGAAACTCGTTCCTTGAATCCATAAATCGAGGCCTCGAAAAAGACTTCAGGGCAAATTATACAGCCGATATCGTAATCGCCCCTGAAAATCCAAAAAATGCAGTAATCGACCTTTTTGGTGTAAACTCTATGGATATTTCCGGAGAAGTACCTCTTCTTCCATCCCTCCCGGATACAGAAAAAGCTCTGGAAGTAATTAAAAATCATGAAGGAATTAAAAGCACAACACGTCTTATTTCTGCACAGGTAATTGTCGGTGAATACAACGAAAACAACGAATTCGACCTTTCTGCCCTTACAGAAAAAGATGACCTTAGCCTGGATGATATTCCTATCTCCCTCCTTTTTGCAGGAGATTATGATACCTACTGGGATACTCTTTCGGAAGTAAACTTTATTGAAGGAACTTATCCGGCACCCGGTACAACAGAAATAATCATAGATACACGTGTTGCAGATGCTTATGAGCGCCTCTTTGGTAAAAAGCTCCACGTCGGCGATAAAGTTTTTATTGCTACCATGCAGATGACTTTAAGAGATGCAACTGTAAGCGGAATTTTTAAGCCTTCCAACGAACACTCTGCAATGTTCCAGATTATTTACTGTAATCCAGACCTTGCACGAACATTTGCCAAACTCACTTATGCTTCGAATATAGAAAATGAACTTCCTGATTCTGTTGATTTAGGCCTTTCTGCAAAAGTTTCTTCGGAAGATTTCTCTGATGATGATTTATTCAGTGGAGATGATATTTTCTTTGAGGACACAGGAAGCACAGATATTCTTTCTTCTTCAAAGATTGATTTTGATAACATTCTTGGAGACACAAGTTTACGCGATCAGTTGAATCAGACAGATAACGGAGCCTGGAACTTCATAATTGCACGTGCAGAAAATCCATTGGCAGCAAACAAACTCATATTAGAGCTTATGAAAGAATACAAGGAAGCCGGTATAAAGGTTCAGGTTATGGGCTGGAAACAGGCCGCTTACTCTTACACAGGTTCTGTTGCAGGAATTGGACTTGTTTTCAATATCCTGATTATTATTCTTGCGGTAGTAGTATTCATCATCATTATGAACACTATGGTTGTAAGCGTATTTGAACGAACCCGCGAAATCGGAACTATGCGTGCCATCGGCGCTTCACAGAAATTTGTAAAAAGATTATTCTTCTCGGAAGCAATGATTATTACGATAAGTTCTTCTGTATTTGGAATAATTATTTCGTTCATCGCTATGGGTATTTTCAATTCATTCCATATAGAAATTGAAAACAGTATAGCAAAGATGATTCTTGGCGGCGGTTTACTCAGTTTTACTCCAACGGTAACAATTGTTGTAACAACAGTATTAATTGCTCTGGCAGGAAGTTATTTGAGTGCCCTTTACCCTGTTAAATCCGCACTTAAAATTACACCGGCTAAAGCTTTAGCAAGCGGAGAATAAACATGAATACTATTAAATTATCACTTAAAAACCTGACACGACAGAAGAGAAGAAACGCTACTCTGGCACTGGCCATAGCATTCGGATTTTTAGTCGTTACCTTTATAGACACCTTTACTACCGGTATTGTCGGAAATCTTGAAAATCAGGTTACCCAGCTTGTCGGTGGTACAGTTTTAGTACAGGGTCTCGAAAAAAATCCTCCAAAAGGGGATGAAAAAAAGTCTACAATCGTAAACATCATGAGGGATCAGAATTACATCCGTAACATTGTAGAAAAAAGCGGAATTAATTATTCCTCTATGGCTCATTACTCTAGAACAGGAGCAACCCTCTTATTCGAAGGAAACAAGAGTATAGCTACAATTTATGGACGTGAACTCCAGAACCAGGATTTTATTGATTCCCTCCAATTTATCGAAGGAAGTAAAGAAAACCTTTCTCTTCCAAACACTATCATAATCAGTGAAAAAACTTCTGAGGCATTAAACGTTCACCTTGACGATACTGTAATCCTTAAGACAACAACGATCTATGGACAGAATACAGTAGAAGACTTTGTAGTCCGCGGAATCATAAAAGGAAACTCCTTTATAAGCACAATTATGGCTTATACAGACATCAAAGATTTGAACAGGATTATTGAGCTTCCGGAAGACGGTTACTCTCTTTTTACAATCTTTCTGGAAAACAAGGCCGACCAGTACAGACTTGCAAACTATATTGAAAACGCAATCCGTAAGGATGGAAATAATGTTACAAGCCGTGAAGAAGCCCTCAAAACAAATCCGAATAATATCGGAAAGGGACTTGAAAAACAGATTACACCGGAGGAAATCCAGTGGGAAGGCGTTAAATACGGTGTAGAGACACTTTATGATGAGCTTCCTCAGCTTGTTACCGTATTCGCTATAGTTCACGGAGTAACCTTCTCTATCCTCTTAGTCATACTTTTAATTGTAATGGTTGGTGTAGCTAATACATATAAGATGGTTTTATTCGAACGCATCAAGGAAATCGGTACAATGCGCGCACTTGGAATGACAGGTACCAGCGTAAAGAGCCTTTTCAGAAACGAAGCAGTTCTTTTGTGCATTATCGGAGCCTGTGCAGGTCTTATTCTGGATCTGATAATCAGTCTGATTATGTCAAATATTACCGTTACAAATGAGATGCTCGCACCTTTCTTATATAAAGGACACTTTACATTTAAGGTATCTGTAGTTTCCATTGTTTTACAATACCTGATGTTAATCCTGTTTACAATCTTAGCCGTAAGAAAGGTTGCTTCCAAGGCTTCTAAAATGAGCCCGGCCGAAGCGCTTTCTACCGTAAAATAAATCTTACTTAAAGGAGATTAAACTATGAAAAAAATAATTACTTTATTCACAGCACTTCTTTTGTGTACCGCAAGTGTTTTTGCACAGGTCAGCAAAGATGATTCAGAAAAGGCATTTAAAGTTTTAGAATCTGTAGATAAAAACCTTGCTTATCATGGTGATTATTCTGCTACAATTTCTTTACTCATCGAAAAACCAGGTAAACCAAAGGAAAGCGTTAAATACAAGATTTTCGAACGCCCGGACGAAAACAAAATGACGATCGTTCAGCTTGCACCTGAAGCAGATAAAGGAAACGGATATCTTCGCGAAGGAGACAACCTCTGGTCTTATGATCCGATCAGCCGTAAGATGACTCACACAACTTTAAAAGAAGCACTCGGCGATTCAGATGTAAAAATTGATGACGTTAATCAGAGCGAAACTCACTGGCGCGATAACTACAAAATCACAGAATTCAAAACAGGAAAGCTTGGCCAGTTTGATGTATATATCATCACAGTTGAAGCAACTACAAATACTCCATCATACACAAAATCAACATACTACATCACAACAAAAGATCCACGTTTATTAAAGGAAGAAGATTTTTCTGGTTCTGGAAGACTCATGCGCACAATCCTCATCCCAAAATACTCAAAGGTTCCTGCTGGTTGGGTTGCCGTACAGCTTATTATCCGCGACGAATTGAACAAGGGAGAACAGACAACTCAGGTTGTTTCTGACCTTACATTCGACAAGCTTCCTAATAAAGTATTTACAAAAGCATATCTGGACAGCATCAACTAGGAGAACGTATGAAAAAAACAGCTTTAATAATTTTAGCATTAGCTTTTTTCTCTACAGCAGCATTTGCAGATGATGATGACCTCTTCTTTGGCGACGGTGTTGAATACCAGAGCGACGTTTCTGCAAAGGACGATCTTGCAAAGGGTATCATATTCGAAGACGGTTCTGTAAGAGTTGGCGGTTCTCTTGATGCCGAGCTTGAAACATCTACAATACTTTACGATAAATCAGGAAAAGGTTTTTCAGACTATCTTGATGAATCAACACTTACTCCTCGCCTTGGTGCCACACTCTTTTTCGATGCACGTCCAAGCCAGACTCTCAGAATCTATACAAAGTTTGGTTTTGACTATCCGTTTAAATCTGATGCGATGAGTATGTTTAATTACAATGGTACATTACCAATGGCTTCGACCGTAGAAACAACAATCGCAGATTACTTCAGCGTAAAAGAGCTCTTTACAGATTTTTCAATCAATGACCTTATTTTCTTCCGCTTTGGTATTCATGTTGTAAAATGGGGAACAGGTTATTTCTACAGCCCTGTTTCGGACCTCATTAATACTTCATCAATCGACCCGGAAAATGCAAATAAAGATGTAAACGGCTGCTTGAATTTAAGGGCACAGATTATTTTCCCTGGCACACAGAATGTTTTGTGGCTTTATGTTGTTCCTGATTCTGAATCTGTAAACAGCATGGAATTTTCAACTGCCTTAAAATACACATCCCTTGCTGCAAAATATGAATTTGTAATAGACACATGGGAATTTGGTATTGGTGGTATTTACAAGCTCAATCACGCTCCAAAAATGATGCTCACAGCAAGCGGAAATATTGGAAACGTTAATGTCTTCTCTGAACTTCTTTATGCATACGGAAGCGACAAGGAATGGGCTTTGAATAAAAACTGGGATGATAAATCAAGCATCTTTAAATTCACAATCGGTGGTTCTTACTACTGGAAAAATCCTCAGATTGCTTTAATGGCACAGTACTACTACGACGGAAACAAGTTTGATTCAAATAATCCTTTAGACCTTCCGTATTTTGCTGACTATGTAACACAGGGACACAATGTTGCATTAACAGTATCTTTTGGAAAGCTCTTTGGTTCTACAGATTTTACTTTGAACTTAATAGGACTTGCTAACTTTGGAAGAAAAGATCTTTCTCCAACATTCCTTGCAGGCCTTTCATCTTTGGGTGTAGATGCAGATATGCTTAATACATACCTTAAAGCAGTAACACTCGGTGCAATCTTCTACTATTCACCAATTAATGAAATAAGCCTTGGACTTGGACCTTATGTTACATTCAACAACGGCTTTGAAGATCCAAGTGTTGCTTTAAAATTCTACTTTACTTTGGGCGGCGGAAACTTCTAAACAAATCCAAAGCTTAATAAAACTGAATATGCTTTCTTTTAAAACCATAAAAAGGTGATAAAGGAAAGCATATTTTTTTTAGTTTAAATCTATGCTATAATCAAACCCGTTATGGCAAAAAAGAAATCAAAACCAGACTTTTCAAAACCAAAAGACTTTTCTGTAAATGAATCACAGGCTTTAAAAAATGATGTAATGCCTGATTTTGTTGATGAAAACACCGTTCCAGAAGATGACGTTCCTTTAGAAGACAGAGAATACGAAGGACTTCCTGTTGTTGTAATTGCAGGCCGTCCGAATGTAGGAAAATCAACCTTATTCAACCGCTTTTTACACAAAAGAGTTGCCATTACAAACGACCAGCCTGGTGTTACAAGAGACCCGGTAGAAGCCACAGCTATCATAAATGAAAAACCAATCCACTTAGTAGATACAGGCGGATATAAGCTTACAAGAGACATTGGTACAAAAGAAGCCGAGCTTGATGATTATGTTGTTGAACGCTCTCTTGAAATGATTGATAAGGCCGATGTTGTAATCCTTCTTTTGGAAGCAGGAGTTATTACAGGCGAAGACGAAGAATTCATTCTTAAAATGCGCCCTTACTGGAATAAGCTCATTGCAGCCGTAAACAAAACAGAAGGCGGAAAAAACGAAGCCGAAGCATGGAACTACGCAAAATACGGCTTTGACGAGCTCATCTTTATCTCTGCAGAACACGGAGACCGCTTTGGAGATTTGTGCTCCCTTGTTGAATCAAAATGCGACTTTTCAAATGTAAAGGTTTTATCAAAAGACAGACCTATTAAAATTGCAATTCTTGGAAAACCAAACACCGGAAAATCAACTCTTTCGAATAAATTAACCCACACAGAAAATTCAATCGTATGCGATTATGCCGGAACCACCCGCGATGTTGTAGAAGGAGATTTTTCTTACGGCGGAAGGCAGTTTAAGGTTTTGGATACAGCCGGTATTAGAAAAAAGGCAAAAGTACACGATGATGTTGAATATTATTCTGTAAACCGCGCCATTAAAACCCTTGATGAATGCGATGTTGTTTTTTTGATGATAGATGCAGTAGACGGACTTGCCGAGCAGGATAAAAAAATCTGTTCACTTGCATTTGAAAAAGGAAGGGGAATCATTTTTGTTTTGAATAAATGGGATTTAAAAGAAGACCAGGGAAACAAAGCAATTAAGGCAGCCCGCGAATGGATGAACATAATGTTTGGCCAGATGGATTTTGCACCGATTCTTCCTCTTTCTGCCTTGGAAGGAAAAGGAATTAAAGACCTTTTAAATACTGCCATTAGCCTTTATGAACAGCTTACAAGAAAAATCGGCACTTCATCGCTCAACAATGCTCTTCAGGACTGGCTGGAACGTTATCCTCCACCTGCAAGTAAGACTGCACACTTTAAAATCCGCTATATGACACAGGCAAGCACAAACCCGGTTAAGTTCATTCTTTTTGCAACCAAGCCGGAAGTTGTTCCTGAGCCGTATATCACATATCTTAAAAACAGAATCAGAGAAGATTTGGGATACGACCAGATTCCGGTTCAGCTTGAATTAAAGGGAAGCCGCCAGAAATGGGACGAGCGTTTTAATTAAACTTGAGGTAAGCGGATGTACACTATTGGTCAGATAGAAGAATTAACAGGTGTAAAAGCTCACGTTTTGCGCTACTGGGAAGAAGTAGTTCCGGGTTTTACGCCTCAAAAAGACATGAGTGGACGCCGCCTTTATTCCCAGAAAGAAGTTGAATTGATTTTCCGCTTAAAATATCTTATAAACGAAAAAAAGTTTACTGCAGAAGGAGCCGGGCAACAGATTTTAGAAGAGGCAAAATCTGTTCAGGATAACGCAGAAATTATCCAGCTCATTCATAAAACCCGCGAAGAACTTTCAGAGCTCTTTTTGGAATTAAAACAGGGAAAAATTAAATAAGAATGAGCGAAAAATTTTATTCAAAATTTACAGAAAAAAAGGCTTCTCAAAAAAAAGCTTCCGGCAAAAAACCACCGGTTAAAAAAACTGACTCAAATAAAACCCCTGCTAAAAAAGAAACAACCGGCAAAAACACAGCCGCACATAAATCATTTAAAGACAAAACTCCAGGCGCAAATACATTTACAAAGCTTTCTTCTCTTTTTAATACAGACCGCCTCGAGCCGCAAAGCCTTAAAATACTAAATTCCTTTGACGAAATTATTCAAAGCGTAAGGCCATTAAATTCAAAGCAGCTTCAGAAATTGCCCGACGATATCCGTTTTTTAAGTCACCAGCTTACAGACCAGAGAAGCGAGCGCCGTCTTGGCTACATGAACGAAAGTGTTCAGCTTTCTGCCTATGTGCGTTACTACACCTGGTGGAATCTTGTGCGCCTTACCCGTCTTTTTTCAAGCCTGCCAGAATCGTGCTTTCCACAGGATAACCAGATCTGTCTTGATATCGGCTCTGGTCCTCTTACCGTAATAACTGCCCTCTGGCTTTCTCGCCCCGAACTTAGAAAATTAAAGCTCACCTGGTACTGTCTGGATGTTTCTGCCGCCTCTTTGGCACTTGGAGAAGATATTTATCTTAGTGTTGCAGCCAAAACAATGGAAGAACCATGGAAAATAATCCGCGTAAAAGGCTCTTTTGGAACAGTGATTAAAGAAAAAGCCGGTTTTATTACCTGTGCCAATATCCTGAACGAAATGGACCAGGGTGCACAGATGCCCCCCGAATTTCAGACAAAAAAATATTTTGATCAGTTTAATGTTTATTCAAAAAAGGATGCCCGTTTCCTCCTCGTAGAACCAGGCGTTCCAAAGGCGGCCAGAACATTAAGCCTGCTTCGTGAACGATTTATAAAGGCCCAAAAATCAGTCATCGCTCCCTGCCCGCACCAGAATGAATGCCCTATGAACGGTTTTAAAGCCTACACCGGAAGCAAAAACAAATGGTGTAACTTTGCCTTTAATACAGAAGATGCCCCGCAAAAGCTTTTAAAACTTTCAGAGCTTGCAAAGCTTCCAAAGGAACGCGCAACCCTTTCTTTTATATCTGCAATCCCAGCCACAAACAAAGAAAAAGACGGACTTCTTTGCCGCATCACCTCGGATCCGTTTAAGCTTCCTCCAAACAAAACAGGTTTTTATGCATGCTCAAAGCTTGGCCTTGTTCTTTTAAGCCTTTCAAATAAAACCCAGGCACAGGAACTTTCTTCGGGCCACTTAATCCAGGTTAAAATAAAAACACCGGACCTTCCAGTTGATGAAAAATCCGGTGCTAAAATAATTCAGTTATAATTATTATTTGTTTGTTGCGTATCCTACAGCAGCAAGAACGATTCCAACAATCAAAATGTAGAATCCGAATGTTGCAGATTTAAGGAATCCCTGAGCAATAACCTTATAAAGACCATTGCTTGTAAAGCCTACAATCAAAACAACTACACCTGCAATCATTGCAAGAAGTGCAATCAACTTAAGAATACCAAGGCTTTTAATACTGAGTAATGAGAAAAGTACACCAGCCAAAGCTCCTGCGAAAATCAAAAGAGCTCCAACTAAAACAAATCCTGAATTTTTAAAGAATTCAAAACCATTTACCGAAGCACCAAGAATTTTAAACATAGGACAGCAGAAGCCGATTACAGCTGCAAGCATACCAATGAAATAAAGCTTTAAGAAATTTTTACTGTTTGCCATTTTGCTAAATACCTCTAATTAAAAGATAGCCAAATTATAACATAATCGTAAAGAGTAACAAGCCCTTTTTAATTAAAAATTTCATTTTTATGAAGTTTTCCCACCGCGCGGATGTTTTGTTCAAGGGTTTTTTGTTCGTCGTAATGCTCACGTAAATCAATAGTAAAACGGTTCATGGAAAAATGCTGGAACACATAAACTTTATCCCAGGTTTTTTCATCATATTCTTCCTTTAACCTGTTTTTATAGGGCACAAAAAATCCCTTGTTTTTTAATTCAGAATAGCCTGCAATCCAAAGCTCAGTTTTTTTATTCTGCAAAAATAATGCCTTATGAAGCTTAGCCGTTTCTTCTGCCATCCAGAGCTGACTCTCCAGAATCAACTGTTCAACCTTTTCTCCCCCTTCCTTCATCATCAAAGAAAGCTGGGCTGTTTTGGCACTGTGAACCGGTGTTTTATTTAAAATGATTACGTTCTTTCTAAAATCAATTCCAAGCTCTGCGTTCTTTCTAAAAAATCCTTCTGCAAGCTTTCCTGCCTGCCCGCATAAATATTTACGGTTTTTTAAAAGTTGTTCTTCTTTTCCAGGATTATCGCCAATCACAATAAGCGCAATTTCATCATCCTTTGTAATTTTTTCTAAGTCTGAATTATAAACAATGGGAGTTTCAAAGCTGTAGGCTGGAGTTTTTGTTTTTTCTGCAGCGTTTTTCTGGAGCCTGATTAAATCAATCTGATTTTTTTTGCAGAAATTTACCCATTCTTCTATCTTATTCTTAAAATTTTCCCTGAATTTACAGATTATCTGCCATTCTTCATTATTCACTAAAAAACCCCTTAAAAACGCAAAAACACTATACTTTTTGGTTTTTTATGTTATCATTATTATACACGTTTTTCTAAATTTTTTCGAAACGTTTAAAAGCGATATCTGGAGGCGCTATGAAAAAGTTATTATCTATATTGGCAGCTTCTGCCCTCTTTATGAATGTTTTTGGACTGGATCTTTTTACATATGTTCCTGTTACCGGCAATGTAAGAAGTTATACTCAGACTGATTTTACTGTTACAACAAAATTTGGAAATTACTTTAGAACACCAAATGCAAAAATTATCCGAAACTTAAATGCAGCAGGCAAAATTACTGATGTTTCTGAACTTTCTCCAAAGGATGCCTTAATCAGTAAAACAGTATATAAATATGATGCTTCCGGCAATCTCACAGAACAGAATTGCTATAACGAAAAAAATACCCTCCTCTGGAAGGCTGTTACAACTTATAAAGGAAGCAAGAAAGTTGATTACACTGAATATGGAAAAGACGGTGTATTAAAAAGCAAAATCATCTATACTTATTCAGAAGACGGAAAGCTTACAGAAGAAACAGGCTATGATTCAGAAGGTGCTTTAATCTGGAAAACCGTAAACAAGTATGATGATGCAGGACGCATTGCTGTAGTTTCTGCTTATTGTGCAGACGGTTCTTTGGATAAAGAAGATAAATACGCTTATTCTAAAAACGGTAAAATTGAATCAATCACAACCTTTGATAATTTTACAAAGCTTACAGAACAGAGCGTTTTCAAGTTTGATAAGGACGGCGTTTTACAGCAGATTACAACTTACGACAACGATAAGGAAATTACAAAACGCGTTCTTCTTAAATATGACGCAACAGGAAATATCGGAAAAATATCTGAATACAATATTGCACAGAAATTCGGTACAACAGTAAACGAGCTTGTTTCTGTAACTGAATACGTTTATCAGTAATAATTATGAAAACAATAGGTATTAAATTAGCAGACGGTTCCTTTTTCCCGGTGATGGAAGAAGGATCTGCCCAGACAAAGAAATTACAATTAACAACAGCTCACAACGACCAGACCAGAGTAATGGTAGATTTATACCGTTCTGCTACAGGCTCTATGGATGACGCTGAATATATTGATACTCTTCAGATTGAAAATTTAAACAAACACCCCAACGGAGAACTGGATCTTTCTTTCCAGATTTCCCTTGATGAAAATAATGAATTAACCGCAAACATTATAGACCCGGAAACAGGTGCCGAAAGCGATTCAGAAATTTCTTTGATTAACCGCACAGTAGAAGAACGCCTCACAACCGACGACTACACCCTTTCCGAAGCCAAGCTCGCCACAGTAGACGACTTCCAGGACCCAGACAGCATAGGTATGCCGGAAGATACTACCGTAGATACACTTGGTACCGTTGAAGACCTCGGTTCTCCAGATACCCTCGCCACAGACGACACACTCGGTGCAGAAGATTCTCTCGGAGCCGCAGATTTAGGTGCCGCAGCCCTTGGTGGAGCAGCCGCCGGAGCACTCGGTGCAGCCGCACTGGATTCTCTTTCCGACATAGACGACCTTGGTGGCGCAGATACACTTGGTGCCGTTGAAGACCTCGGTTCTCCAGAAACCCTCGCCACAGACGACACTCTCGACGCAATCGGTGACCTTGGTGGCGACGACGGATCTTTTGACACAACAGACTTAAGTGCCATGGACGGTGTGGAAGACATTGCCAGTGCCGGCGACGATTCATTAGGTCTTGCAGACTTAGGCGACATTGATATTCCAACAGACACTGCCGCTACCGATGAAACACTCGCAGGCGACGAAAACATATTTGATACAACTGAGGCAACTGCAGAAACAGACTCTCTTGGTGCCGACGCCCTTGCAGCTACAGACGACTTTGGCACAACAGAAGACCTTTCTGCAGGCGACGACTCATTGGGTCTTGCAGACTTAGGCGACATTGATATTCCGACAGACACAGCCGCAACAGACGAAACACTCGCAGGCGACGAAAACATATTTGATACAACTGAGGCAACTGCAGAAACAGACTCTCTTGGTGCCGTTGATAACCTTAGCGGAACAGATGATTTTGCCGGTGCCGATGCCCTTGGAACCGACGAAACAATTACCGGAATGGATGACTTCGCCAGTGCCGACACCCTCAGCACCGACGAAACAATTGCCGGAATGGATGACTTCGCTAGTGCCGATGCCCTCAGTACCGACGAAACTATCTCAGAAACAGACGACTTTGCAGCTCCTGATTCTCTTGGTGCCGACGACATCTCTGCCACAGAATCCATCTCGGACGATCAGAATTTATTCGATACCCCTGTAGACAACGCTATGGCCCCAGCCGATGACTTTGCCCCAGCAGATGCCCTTGCAGACATGAGCGCATTTGACGAGCCAGCTGCTACAGACGACCTTGGAAGTACCGATGGCCTTGTTGCAGACGACTCATTTGCTGCACCGGACCAGGAAGCACTCACCGGAGCCGACATCAATTTTGAAGATTCAGGCTCTGCTCAGGATTCAGAACCGGTTGCTGCTGGAAACGCATTAAGTTTTACAGGCCTTTACGACAAAGAAACAGAAATGGGTGAATCAGCTTCGCACGAAGACGGGGAAACAAAAAAGAAAATCAAAATCCCTATGTTTGTGTGCATCGGATGTGCCGCAATCTGTATTCTTGTTACAATTCTTTTGTTAATCTTCCTTCCTACAAAATACGAGCTTAAGAGCAACGTAACTGTAACAGAAACTTCAGCAGGACCGGAAGCAATTGCAGCAAAGGAAAATGAAATCATCATCATTAAAGACGGTGATAAGGTTACTCCTGTAAATAATACTGTAAACCGAAAAGGTGTTTCTTATAAAATCAAATGGGGAGACACTCTCTGGGATATTGCAGATACTTACTATAAAAACCCTTGGAAATATAAGAAGATTGCAAGCTACAACGGAATTAAAAATCCGGATCACATTATTTCAGGCACTGTAATCACAATTCCAGCTGAATAAAATTTATGACATTACATTTACACTCAAAAAGATTTAGACTCACTCTCATTTTTATAGCGGTATTATTTTGTACCGGTTGTCCTTCCTACGAAAATACACCAAACCCACAGGCTGAATTTGGTGCCGATGCTGATTATTTTATGGGACTCCGTTTTCTTCAGGAAGGAAAGGAAAAGCAGGCCAGATTAAAATTTACAAACTGTCTTAATAAGGGCTCTTATTATTGTGCAAAAAGAAGCGGTGAACAGCTCATCCAAAGCGGAACTATGGCCGAAAAAGACCGTGCCTGCCAGATTCTTCTTTCAAAATTCAGCGATGAAGAAACTATCCTCGAAGTGTGCCGTTATTATTCAACCTGCTACAAATACACCCAGGTAATCGACATTACAAACAACATTGATTATAAAACAGCAGACAACGAGCTTTGCCGCCTCCGCCTTCTTTCTTTAAAGGCTCAGAATTCAGCGCACTATCTTACAGATGTTTTTAACTGGTTCATCCTTCGTCCTGTTTCAAACGAACACTTTCTCTTTTTTGCAGACAGCTTTGAGCTCCCCGAAAATATCAAGGATTATACGGTAAAACAGTTTTTGATTGCATTTAGAATGGATTTATATGAGCAGAATTACGCTCTGGCGTGTGAAAAGGCAAAAACAATTTTTGAATTATTCGAAAAAGAAAACATCGAGCCTTACGAACAGATTATTTCTGATATTGGAAAAGCTTATCTTTACGGAAGCGACAAAAACATCACAAATGCTTCAAACTTTTCAAAATATGCAAAAAAATATAAAGGAAAACCTGCTGAATTTTATTTCTGGTTCTACTGCGGAAGATTTTACGACAAGGAACAAAAAAGCTATTTTTCTCAGGCTATCTCTTCCTATGAATCAGCCATTGCATGCACAACTTCTACAAAACAAAAGGACAACGCACTCTGGTATCTTTTACAGGCAAGAATCAATCAATCTTATTCTTCAACCATAAAGGAATTAAAAAAATACGCACAGCAGTGGACAGATCCAACTTACTTCGACGACCTTTTTGAATCACTCATCCCTTCTATCCTTGCAAGCGGCGACTTTGAATGCTTTAAAAATCTTTACTATCAGATAAAAGATTTTGCTTCAAAAGAAACTGTTTCAAAAATTTCATACATCTATGCGCGCTTAATCCAGGAAAATTTTATTACAGTAAAAGACAAAACAGAAATTGAACAGGCATTGCAGACTTCCTTAAAGAATGCAGTTAATCCTTATTATAAAATTCTTTCTGCTTACCGCTTAAAATATAATGACGAACAGATGAAAGAAGTTCTTTTGACCTTCCCTCAGACTCAAAGCATTACAGTAAATCAGGATGCAGAAAAATTATTAAAGGGTTACATCACCTTTGGTTTTCCTGATTATGTTTATCCTGAATGGAGAAAACTTTATAAAGAGGGAATTTCGCCTGAAACTTCCATGGAAATTTCAGCCTTTTTAAATTCAATCGGAAAATCAGACTCTCAGTATCTTTCTTTAAGCCTTAGAGTTGCGTCTAATTCAACTGATTATTTTACAAAACCGCTTTCCATTGAAAACCTCAAGCTCATTTATCCTCAAAATTTTGCTGACATTGTAGAAAAAATTTCTGATAAATATGATATAGACAGCTCGATTATTTATGCACTTATCCGCGGAGAAAGCTTTTTTGATCCGATGGCAGAAAGTACAGCCGGTGCCATGGGATTAACCCAGCTTATGCAGATGACAGCCCAGGATATTGCAGCAAAATTCAAAAAGACTGATTTTAATATCACAGACCCGGAAACAAACGTTGAATTTGGAACTTATTATCTAACACAGCTTATTTCACGCTGCAATGATTCAATCATTCTGGCTTTTTTCTCATATAATTCAGGAATTACACGCGTAAGAAAATGGATTCAAAGCACAACTGTAAGTAATTCTCGCCCGAACAACGTTCCTCAGGATTTATTCCTCGAATCAATTCCTTACAGCGAAACCCGCGGATACGGCCGAAAACTCATTTCTGCGTCCCTTTATTACGAATGGATTTATAATTATCAGAATGTTGAAAGAAAACCACGCTCTTTTGAACAAATAATCGAAACATTTTTACGTTAAAGCGCAGATATTGTTCACAAAAGAAAATATTTATATTATCTTTATAGTATCAAATGGAGGAAAAAATGGCAGATGCAAAAATCGAAGCTACTGTAAAAGAAGCCCTCGAAATGTTCCGTCCTCAGCTTCAGGCAGATGGCGGTGATATGGAATACGTTGGAATTGATGATGAGATGAAGGTTCATTTAAATCTTACAGGTGCTTGCGGAAGCTGTCCTATGGCATTGATGACCCTCAAAATGGGAATTGAAAGATATTTAAAAGACGCATGCCCGGAAATCAAGGAAGTTGTACAGGATAACGCTGTTAATTACGGCGAAGGATTTGAATTTTAATGAAGATTGAAAAAAACAAAGTTGTTTCCATCCACTACACTCTCACAGATGATGATGGAAATAAAATAGATTCTTCTGTTGGCTCAGAACCATTAACATATTATCACGGTAACGGATATTTGATTCCCGGTCTTGAAAACGAGCTCGAAGGAAAAAGCGCTGGTGAAAAGTTGAACGTTACAGTACAGCCTGCAGACGGATACGGCATTTATGATGAACGCCTTGTTTCAAGCATACCCAGAGAACGATTTGAAATTGACGGAGAGATTACGGTGGGGATGCAGTTTCAGGTTCAGACACCAGGTGGAGCTGCAATCGTTCGTGTAGTTGAAGTTGGAGACAAAGAAATTAAAATCGACGGAAACCACGAGCTTGCCGGAAAGGTTTTACACTTTGATGTAGAAATTGTTGATGTTCACGAACCTTCCCAAGAAGAAAAAATGCAGTACGAATCAATTTTAGCCGGTGGATGCGGTGGCGGCTGTGGTGGTTGCGGCGGAAACTGTGGAGGAGACTGCGGCAGCGACTGTGCAGAAAACTGCCAGGGCGATTGTGCGAACTCCGAATGTACCTGTAAATAAAATCAGAAAAAATTATTCTTTATATTCTTCAAGCGCTTTCTTCAGGTCGCGTAAATTGTCCTGAATGGAAGCGTTTTTTAATTCTACAGTAAGATCTGCAATATTTTCATATTGAACGGCTCTTTCTGCATAAAATTTTTCAAGATAAGCTACAACCTCTTCCTTAGTCTGAAATTCAGAATCAGGAACATAAGCCGGAAGATTAGACATCAAATCCCCGGTTTTTTCAGCCTTAGTAACAATACGTTCAACAATGATGGAAGGCTCAAGCTTAATAAAAACCAAGGTTCCATCCCCCTGAAGCTTAGTCAAAGCCGGAGCATTATCACAAATCCCCCCGCCGGTAGAAACAATCACGCTTTTTCCTTTAGAAAGGTCTGCAATCTTTTTACAAGCATTTTCTTCAGCCATCATAAAAGCCGAAACACCCTTAGCTTTATATAAATCACGAGGGCTCACGCCATACATCTTTGTAATAACATCATCAACATCAACAAACGGACATTCATAATCCTTAGCCAAAAGTCCCCCCAAGGTTGATTTTCCGCTTCCTTTACATCCCAATAAAATAATCATCTTTGTCATAAGCTTTCTCTTTTTAAAGTCCTTTTATAAGTATACCCATCGTAATTGTAAAAGTCTAATCTTTGCTTTATAATTTAATTATGTTTTTACAAGTTATTTTACCAATTATATTATGTTTTGTCCCAGTAATCATTGGCGCAGTTGTTTTTTCACGTTTTAAAATTAAAGTAATTCATTTGTTGATTGCCATCTTATTGGGTCTTGTTGCAGTTTTCCCTATTTCATTAATCCAGTATTTTATAGAACAGACAAGAATTTTCCAAAAATTTCTTACAACTCCGGTCTTCTTTTATTTTATAAAATCACTTTTAATTTATGGTTTACTGGAAGAATTATTAAAAGCAGGCTTTGTAGCCTTAAACCCACACAAAGAACTTACAATTTTACAGCAGGTTCTTTTAGCAGGACTTTTAGGCCTCTCCCTTTCCGGTTTTGAAAACGTAGTTTACTTCATGCACCTCTTTTCCGATGCCACAACCAAAGGCGCCGAACTCCTCTACTCCCAGATTTTCCTAAGATTCTTCACCGCCGACATCATCCACCTATGCTGTACAATGCTTTCCGGCATGTTTATAATCACCCTCCGCGACAAATCCCTACGCCGCCGCTGGGGCCTCTTAATCATAGCCATCCTTCTCCACGGCTTCTACGACTTTTTCGCCGGCTTCCAGAACAGCCTCAATTGGTTCCAGATCCCGGTAATCCTCCTGGCCGTACTGGAAGTAAGAATCAAATACAAATCCCTCACCCTCCCCGAAGCCTAACAACTCTTCTGCGGTGCCGGTAAAAAAATAAATTTCTCACTTTTCTCCAACATTATTCTTGACAATTCTCAATTATCCCCATATAATACCATACATTACGACGCGGGGTAGAGCAGTTGGCAGCTCGTCGGGCTCATAACCCGGAGGCCGCAGGTTCGAGTCCTGCCCCCGCTAACATGCGTTTTCTGTTCGAACAGGAAACGCTTTTTTTATTTTAAACACCATTCGGGGCAGGACTCGAAACGGAGTGAGCGACCGGAAAATTGCGAGCAGTGGCGCAGTAATTTTCCGGTAAATTGGCATGGATGCCAATTTAGCGAACGCAGGCGCCGTGGAAGGAGCCACCACGGATGGTGGCGACTGTAACGGCGAGTCCTGCCCCCGCTAACCTATCGCTTCTTCATTTTCGGAGAAGCGTTTTTTATTTTAAATCCCTTCGGGGCAGGACTCGAAGCGGAACGAACGCCGACCGAATAGGGAGGAAAAGGCGACAGGAAGTCGCCGACAGTGAGTGGAGACGGGGTGGAAAGCGGAGCCATGGATGGCGGAGCTTGGAACCCCGAGTCCTGCCCCCCGCAGTACCGATGTCTTTACGAACAGAAAACCATTTTTCCCCTTATAGCAGATTCAAAATTATCATGTTATAATTAATACATGGCAAAAGCAAAAAAAACAACCAACAGTACAGCCACCATCGGCTTTGAACAGCAGATTTGGGATGCAGCCTGCGAACTTTGGGGACACATTCCCGCTGCAGATTACCGAAAAATCTTTACAGGACTTATCTTCTTAAAATACATCTCAACCGCATTCGAAAAGAAATATGCAGAACTCGTAGCAGAAGGCGACGGATTTGAAGACGACCCGGACGCTTACGAAGCAGACAACATCTTCTTTGTTCCCCCGGAAGCCCGCTGGAGTGAAATTGCAAAGGCAGCCCATACACCGGAAATCGGCACAATCTTAGACAAAGCCATGATTGCCATAGAAGCCGACAACAAAAGCCTCAAAGGAGTCCTTCCAAAAAACTACGCCAACCCAGAGCTGGACAAACGCGTTCTTGGTAACGTAGTAGACGTATTCACCAACATGGACATGAGCGACACCGAAGCAAGCAAAGACCTGCTGGGCCGCACCTACGAATACTGCATCGCACAGTTTGCATGAACTGACCCCATTTTTTTAGACAGTTATTACGCACATTTTAGGCTGAAAGTCATCGGTGATTTCCAGCCTAATTTTTTTTGTATGCGG
>JAGCUI010000060.1 GCA_017962965.1 Treponema sp.
CAACTGCTGCTGTAACACCGAATTTTTCTTCCATTGCTTTTACGAGTTCTGATACTTCAAGAACTGACATAGATGCGATTGCATCAAGAATCTGATCATTTGTGAGAGCTGCCATATTGTCTTCTCCTCTATAAATAATTAATATCTTCCACCTTGGGTTGCCCCTTAGTGGCAGCAGGGTAAACTCAACTGAGTTCTTTCTGCTCTTTTAACACATAACAGTCGACAGCTATGAAGCCTGAAATGTGTATAAAATACTTATTCTGCTTTTGAATCTGCGTATGCTTTTAATGTAGCTGCGAGCTTCTGAACAGGACCGTTCATTGCAGACATCAACATAGCATAAAGCTGTTTCTTTCCTGGTACCTTTGAATATGCTTCAAGTTTAGCAGGATCGTAGATTTCATTAGCAATACTTGCACCCTTCAAACTGAGTGCTGGAGTATCTTTTGCAAAGTCATAAAGAACTTTTGCAACTTCATTTGACTCTTCTTTAGTCATAGCAACAACTGTAGGACCTTTGAGGTATTCAGATACATTTTCTACCTTCATATCTTCAAAAGCGATACGTGCAAAGTTGTTTTTAACTACTTTAAGAACAGCATTCTTTTCACGAAGTTTATCACGTAAAGCACTAATCTGCTCTACTGTAAGACCGCGATAGTCAGCGAAGATAAAGTCGCTGTAATCAGCAAATGTCTTTTTTGCGTTTTCAATAGCTTCGGTCTTAGCCGGCTGAATTTTCTTTGCTCTGATTGCCATTACTCGCCTTCCTTATAATCAATCCATACGCCTGGACCCATTGATGAACATACAGAAACAGACTGGATGAAACCTGTAGTTGTTGTAACAGGCTTTCTCTTAGCTACTTCTGCAAGAAGAGCATTGATGTTTGCTTCGAGTTTAGAAGCATCCATTGAACTCTTACCAACAGCGATATGTACAATACCTGCTTTATCTGCACGGAATTCTGTACGACCTTTCTTAAGTTCTGCAACAGCGTTTGCAACATCTGGAGTTACAGTACCAGTTTTTGGGTTAGGCATTAAACCTTTGCGTCCCAAAACCATACCAAGACGACCTACATCTTTCATCATATCAGGAGTAGCAACACAAACGTCAAAGTCGAGCCAGCCTCCCTTTACTTTTTCGATGTATTCTTCACCAGCGAATGCTGCACCAGCGTCCAAAGCTTCTTTTACTTTGTCGCCCTTACAGAATACCAATACTTTCTTTTCGCCACGGAACTGATTTGGGAATACAAGTGTATCACGAACAGTAGCGTTTTTATCAAGACGAAGAGCCACGTGAGCTTCAACAGTTTCGTCGAACTTTGTGTACTTCATATCCTGAATCATCTTACAAGCTGAAGCAACGTCATACTTTTTAGTAAGATCATATTTTGCAGCAGCTGCATTATATTTCTTTCCATGTTTCATATTACTGCTCCACCTCTACACCCATACTGCGAGCAGTACCGGCGATGATTTTTTTAGCTGCTTCGATATCATTTGCGTTGATATCCGGCATCTTTGTTTTTGCGATTTCTTCCAAATCCTTTGCAGACAATTTAGCTACTTTGTCGAGAAGAGGGTTTCCTGCACCTTTTTCGATTTTGCAAGCTTTCTTAATAAGAACTGCTGCTGGAGGAGTTTTAAGAATAAATGTGTAAGATTTGTCCTGATATACAGTAATTACTACCGGGATAACAAGACCGCGTTCCATTGTCTTTGTTCTGTCGTTAAATTCCTGAACAAATTTTGGAGCACTAACACCATGAGGTCCAAGAGCTGGTCCAATTGGTGGGGCTGGAGTTGCTGCTCCTGCAGGACACTGCAATTTGATAATAGCAGAAACTTTCTTAGTTGCCATTTTTTTCTCCTAAAGTTGGTGTGTAAGTATCATACCGATATCTTACTAACGAAATACCTTTGTCCAACGGACATGTACTTCTCCCAAAAACAGGAATAATTATTTGTACTTGGGAATACAAATACCTGATTTTGACAAATATTAATTATGTACAATATATAAGTATTAAACTTTTTCAGCCTGTAAATAACTTAATTCTACAGGAGTTGGACGTCCAAAAATCTGAACTTCAACACTAAGTTTTTCTTTTTCGACGTTAATTTCTTTAATAGTACCGGTAAATGAAGCAAAAGGTCCGTCTGTAATTTTTACCTGATCTCCAACATTGAAAGACTGACGTACATGAACCTGCTTTTCGCCTTTGATTGCTCCAGACTTCATAAGAAGATTTTTTGCTTCGTCTGTAGTAATTGGAATTGGACGGTTATTTCTGCTTACGTTTCCAACAAATCCAGTTACACCCTGAATGCGGTACAACTTAAGACATGTTTCCTTCCAGCCGATTTCCGGAAGATCCATTTCGAGCATAATGTAACCAGGAAGAAATTTATTATTTCTAACCTTCTTTTTACCGTCTTTGATTTCTACAATTTCTTCAACAGGAACTCTTACATCAAGAACAACATTAGAATCGATTTCATTTTTTTCGATAAGAGTTCTGATTGAACGTTCAATCTTTCCTTCATAACCTGTGTAAGTATGAAGAATATACCAGCATCTTGACATCACAATCCGCCTATTTAAGAATTAAACGGAATAATTCAGTAAAGGCCCAGTCAAACAAACCAAGAACCGCAGCTATAATAATAGTTGAGATTAATACGACTTTTAAAGATGATAATACATCCTGAGCAGAAGGCCATACAACCTTCTTTAATTCTGCTTTACTTTCACGGAAGAACTGAAATACTTTAGCCATAACTTTTAATTCCTCTAAAAAAATATCAGGGCAGGCAGGATTTGAACCCACGACAGGCGGTTTTGGAGACCGCTGCTCTACCAGCTGAACTACTGCCCTATTATATAAAACTACCGGAAACCCGGTAATCAAATACCAATTTTATTTTGCTTTTGTTTCTTTGTGAAGAACACTCTTTTTACACCATGGACAATACTTATTCTTTTCAAGCTTGCCAGTAATATTTTTGCGGTTCTTGTAGGTAGTATAATTCTTTCTCTTGCATTCTGTACACTGTAATGCGATGATTTCTACAGAACCCTTTTTCTTGCTTCCCATATTTTAACTCCTAAATGAATACCAAAAATGTTTTTAAGCCCATGTGCAGAATCGAACTGCAGACCTCCACATTACCGATGTGGTGCTCTACCAACTGAGCTACAGGGGCAGCAATTTGTCTACACAACGAATAAAAACGTGCGTTCTAGAAATATAGTCAAAGATAGAAATTATGTCAATAAATTTACCCAAGAAATTCCAAAATTTCTATACTTTTTTATAATAGATAATATTAATGAAATATGATAGTATTTAATAGAGGTAAAAATGACTACAGATAAAATTATTGATAATATCCTTGAATCCTACGAGAAAAACGGGCTTATTAATAGAAATAATGCAGAAAATTTCCCGAATCGCCAGAATGTAGTAGCAGTTCTTTCTGAAATTCAGTCTTTGGTTTTGCCGGGCTTTAAAATTGCAGAAGACATTAATCCCGACAACATCCGCTACATTACAGGACAGAAAGTTAACAATATAATTGCTAGCCTCACAAAAGAAATTCAAAAAGCATTAATTTATACAATCGCACAGAATAACGGTGATGTTAAAAATATAGAAGATTCTCATTGCTTTAAGCTTGCAGAAAAAGCATCCATTGCACTTTTGGAAGAAATTCCTGAATTAAGAAGAAAGGTTCAACTGGATACACAGGCTGCTTTTATGGGAGACCCTGCTGCAAAAAGCAACGAAGAAGTAATTCTTTCTTACCCTGGCCTTGAAGCAATTGTTGTTTATAGAATTGCACATTTCCTTTACGAAAACGGTATTCCTATTATTCCTCGTATTATGACAGAACACGTTCACGGAAAAACCGGAATTGATATTCACCCGGGTGCAAAAATCGGTGAATCATTCTTTATTGATCACGGAACAGGCGTTGTAATTGGAGAAACCTGTGTAATCGGAAATAATGTAAAGATTTACCAGGGTGTAACTTTAGGTGCTTTGAGCGTAAAAAAGAACCTTCAGAACAAAAAAAGACATCCTACTATAGAAGATGATGTAACAATTTATGCAAATGCAACCATCCTCGGTGGTGAAACAACAATCGGCCACGACAGTACAATCGGTGGAAATACATGGATTACATCTTCTGTAAAAGCTAATTCAACAATCACTCAGTCGAATTAAATGGCTTTAAAAAAAAACAAGGTTCCCAAAAAAGTATTATTAAAAGGGAACCTTGCCGCCCAGCATTGCTGGACATCGGAGAGAGTTTATCAGCTTATTTACAAGCTATATTTAATATACTCTCTCACACTTTAAATGTCAATATTTTTTTTAAAATTTTTTTTAAAAAATTCCTTTTTTTTATACTTTTTGACTATAATATACAGGACAAGATAAATACGGAGCTTTTAAATGGCAAAAAAAGACGGATCAATAATGTACAAATGTTCTAACTGCGGATACTCTCAGCCGCGCTGGCTTGGTCGCTGCCCCGAATGTAACGAATGGAATACACTCGAAGAAGTGATAATAGACAGTAGAAAAATTACTGCTGCCGGAAGAGGAACAGAAGAACAGGTAAAGGTTAAGCCTGTTACAATGGAAAAAATCCAGGCACAGGATAACACCCGTCTTTCAACCGGAATTCCTGAATTCGACAGGGTTTTAGGCGGAGGAGCTACAAAAAAATCAGTAATTCTTTTGGGAGGAGAGCCTGGAATAGGTAAATCCACCCTGCTTTTGCAGACCGTTGCTTCCATAAAAAGCACATTAAAACCCGACCAGAATATACTTTATATAAGCGGCGAAGAGTCCAGCGAACAGATAAAAGAAAGAGCAGACAGATTAAAGCTTGATGTAAACGGTATTAATCTTTTATGTACAAGCCGCTTAGAGGATGCTCTTGATTCTTTGGATGCATTAAACCCCGCCTTTACCATCGTCGATTCCATCCAGACCATCTATTCCGTAAACGCGGGACTAGTCCCTGCCACCGTAAACCAGCTCAAATACTGTTCGCAGGAATTTATCCAGTGGACAAAGGAACACGAGTCGGTTCTGATTATGACGGCACACGTAACCAAAGACGGTACCATTGCAGGCCCAAAATCTCTTGAACACATGGTGGATACAGTAATCTCTTTTGAACGAAATAACGAGGATATCCGCTTTTTACACGCACAGAAAAACCGCTTTGGCTCAATAGACGAAATAGGAATCTTTAGCATGACAGAAAAAGGTCTTGTTCCCGTTCTTGATCCTTCGTCCTTATTTTTGACCAAACGAACACAAAATCAGCCGGCAGGCGTTACCTGTACCCCGGTTTTTGAAGGAACAAGAGTCTTTTTAGTAGAAATTCAAGCTTTAACTGTACCCGCAAAAGCTTCTGTAACAAGAGTTTACAGCGAAAAAATCGATTCGGGGCGTGTTTCCCGTATTGCGGCTGTTATAGAAAAACACTGCGGATTAAAATTCAGCGACCAGGATATTTATGTAAACGTTGCAGGAGGAGTTAGATTAAACGAAAGTTCCATAGATTTAGCCCTTGCAGCAGCCTTATTTTCTGCCAGAACAGACCTTGCAGCCGATAAAAACGCCGTTTTCTTTGGAGAATTATCTTTGGCAGGAGAAATCCGGCCTGTAAATAAAGAAAAACAGAGGGTAAAAGCGGCCCAGAATCTTGGTTTTTCTGTGATTTATAGCCCCGCTGACTGTAAAGAAGAAGGCGTAAACCCGCTTTGCAGCATAAAAGACCTTGTAAAAACCTTTAAAAAATAAAAAAATTCACGAAAATTTACGCAAATTTCTTAAAATTTGAGAAATTTTGACCCAAATTTACACACATTTTTTAAAATCCTAGTTCATTTTTACACAAAAACCGCGGGGCCCGGGGTGTAAGGGGGCCTTTATGGCCGTCTGAGCCTGGCGAAGACCGCGGGTACCAAGCCCTGAAACACCGGTTTTAGTGCCAAAAAAGGTAATTTAGAGCGATTTTTAACGAAAATTCCGGTTGCCCCCTAACTTGGCACGAAAATTGCAAAATATTAAGTGTACAGTTTGTACAAAAAAAATCCGGGCTTATCCGAATAAAATTCAAATATACGAGGTATAATTATGAACGAACTTTCATTTTTAGATTCAATTTTTAATGATGTAATGGGAACTGATTCTACACCAGTTTTGTATCATTCAGGATTTTCCGCACCAAAAGTTGATGTAAAGGAAAATAAAAACGCTTATACTTTGGAGATGGAATTGCCTGGCCGCACAGAAAAAGACGTAGACATTGAGCTTGATCACGACAACCTTACAATTCAGTCTGTAAAGGAAGAAAAGAAAGAAGAGAAAAAAGAAGGCAAGGAAAACGAAAAATACATCCTTAAAGAAAGACGAAACAGTAGCTTTACCCGCCGATTCTCACTCCCTTCTGATGTTGATACTGAATCAATTAATGCAAACTTCAAAAACGGTGTACTTACAATCAGTATGAAAAAGAAGGCTTTGGCTGAACCAAAACGCATTGCAATTGAAGCATGCTAAATTGAATGTGCATTCTGCGATGCCCTTTTTTAGGTTAAAAAGAAAACCGGCTTTTGGGATGATTAATTTTTCCCGGAAGCCGGTTTTTTAATTTATTCAGATATTGAACATCTTAACGTGCGCGCTTTCTTTTTACGACTTGAGCACCTTTCCAAAGTGGATTAAGTAATCGATGAAAGAAGCATAGCTTAAAATTACACAGATTACAAAAAGCACTGTTGAAATAATTTTTAATGTTCCAAAGCATTCCGGAACACAGTCGATTCTTACGAGTAATTCAAGGAACAATGCATAAAAGCCAGAAGCGATGTAAAAAACTGTCTTGAATTTTCCTCCCTTTCTTGCAGCAATTGCAGTTCCCTGTTTTGCAGCAACCATTCTCAAAAAGTTCTGAGAGATTTCGCGCCACATAATAAGGATGAATAAAACCGGATGCATGTAGCCGCCAAGAGGGGCAAAAGAGAACATGTAGCACACAAAGGTAGAAAGATGAAGGAAAACATCGGCAAAAGGGTCGAACATTTTTCCAAAATCGCTTACTTCGTTTCTTTTACGTGCATAATGTCCGTCTAAGTAGTCTGTAAATTCTGCAAAAACCAGTAATGGAATTGAAATATACATTGAAAGTGCCGCAAATTTTCCGGTCCAGATTGGAATAAAGTATAAAAGAAGGAAAACCGGCGCATAAAGAATTCTGATAAAAGTAAATTTGTTTGAAAGTTTCATATTTATAAGGTAGTAGCATTAAATACAAAAGTCAAGATGAGAGGCGGATTGTGATTTTTAAGTCAGAGTTTTGAGCTTACTGGAATGCTTTAAAGTCGTGAACTACGCTTACAGAAGATTTTACTTCAAGATCCGGCATTTCTTTTTTGATTGTTGTAAGTGCCTGTTCGATTGTAACTGCTGAATCTGTAACGCCGTACAAAACAAATGTTCCGTCTTCTATATCCGCATGCATAAATTCGATGTTGATTTTTTGTTCGAAGATGAGCTTGTTTACGATTTCCTGAGCCTTGAGCATCTGCGAAATATAAAGATTTCCTGCTTCTTCAATCTGGGGTGTGATTTTTGCAGCAACATAATCGCTGATAATCTGTGCACAAAGCTCATCATCTACGATTGAAGTATTAAGAACCATGTCGTAATTTTCCGGATTTGAAACTTCTACATTGTAGAAATTTTTATGAAAGCCGTCACGGTTTAAGTCGCTTTCGGTAATTCTCTGTTTTGCCTGCTTTTCGTCCCAGTTGAATTCCTTCATAAGACGCTGTATTCTTGTTTTTTCGTCTGCAATAAAACGAACTGCAATTTCATTCGGAGCATTTTTTAATACCGCAAAGGCACCACGTCCGATTACAATTACATTTTTCTTGCTTGCAGCTTCCAAAAGTGCATACTGGGTAAGATTGATATAAGCATCACGGTCTTTTGCAAGAGATGCGAAAAATCCAGGTTTTCTTTCGTCGTATTTAGGCATTTTATCTTTTGGAAAACCGAGGGCAATAATTCTTTCCTCAATGTCAGTTCTACGGATAAATTTATAGTTTAATCTTTTTGCAAGAGCCTGAGCAATTTCATCTCCGTGAGCTGCAACCTGTCGTGATAAAGTAATAATAGCCATAAAATCCTCCTGGAATTTTAAATATCTGTTGTAAAAATGTTTTTTGCTGTATATTTATATTAAAGCCTTATTTCTAATCTGTCAAAATTTATGGAAATTACCCTTATGAAAGAGATTTTTACTAAAGAAGATGATCAATTAATATGGAAAACAACTAAAAAAGAAAGCATTCTGGACACAATTGTGTTCGATGTAACTAAAAATCACAATGTTTCTGCTAACGGAACCGAGGGGGACTACATTGTTCTTGACGCAAAAGACTGGGTAATTGTAATTCCGGAATACAACGACAAGCTTATTATGGTAAAACAATGGCGCCACGGAGCAAAAACCTTGAGTGTAGAGTTTCCAGGTGGTGTTATTGATGAAGGTGAAGAGTCTGAACACGCAGCAAAACGTGAACTTGAAGAAGAAACCGGCTGTATAACGCAGAATCTTGTAAAACTTGGTTCTATTAATCCAAATCCTGCACTGTTTTCTAATAAAGTGCACATTTTTCTAGCAAAAGACATAAAAAAAACAGGTGTTCAGCATTTAGATGATGATGAATTTATAAATACAATTGAATTATCGCTTAAAGAAGTGCTTGATTTACTTGGAAACGAGCATTTTGCCCACGCTTTAATGGGTACAGCCCTGGCCTTTTACTTAAAAGAACTCAATAAATAAATCCCTATAAATAAAAAAAACCACGGGATTGATTTCTCAATGCAGCCGTGGTTTTTATTCTGCAAGCCCCTAAACTAAGAAGCTAACGCTCAAACTATCTGTTAATCTTATAGTTTTCGCTACCGTATGGTTCATATGATTTTTTAGGATCGTATGTTCCAGAACGATATTCACCTGTAAGACTTGGTACCTTCATCTTCATACCAGGAAGAATGAGGTTTGGATCTCCAGGACGTGGCATATTGTCTTTATTAGCCTGATACAAGTTTTCCCACAACAATGGGTTGTTGTAGATGTATGGACGACCAGAAATGTTCCAGTAACAGTCTCTTGTTTCAGCCCAAGGTCTAACAATGTAATATTCTGGGAGAGGAGTAACTTCTCTTACACCTTCCAAAGCAGCGATTACAAGCTTAGCATATTCTGTTGCTTCCTTGTATTCTTCTTCGTCGAATGCATATTCTGCATTTTCAAGATTTTCTTTTGCCGAAGAATAAGCCATTGGGAATGTGTTCTGAGCGTCGATTTTTTCTGCCCAAGCGAGTTTGTTTTTAGCAAGCTTGAGAGTTTCTTCTGCTTCTCCACGAACCATCATATTTTCGATATAAGCCTTAGATAAAGCTGCATTTTCTTCTGCTTTTAAAGAATATTCTACAGCGTCATCATAATAACCGGCATCCATAGCCTGCTGAGCTTTCTTTGTATATTCATCTGCAAGTTTCTGATATGTGTTGTTCTTGTAGCTATAAGGACCTGCAAATACTGAAGCTGTTAATAATGCAACAGCAATTAATAAAACTAATCTTTTCATCATTTTGCATCTCCTATATCCATAGTATCAGGTTCCTGAACGGTTTCAGGTAAGTCAGCTTCTGCTTCAGATGGATCGTCGTATTCTTCTTCTTCGAGTAATACAGCGTCTTCATCTTCAATACCATTCATAGCTTCTGTAATAGGAGCCTGTTCGTCTGCAGCTTCTGCAAACTCAGAACTTTCACGAACTTTCTGTTTTGCTTCTTCGATTGCTCTTTCTGCTGCTTCGCGTTTTTCTGAAACTTCGTCGAACAATTCGTCGAATGTATCAGCTGCTTCAACGTAGCATTTATAAGCATCGTAGCTCTGCTGTCTTGTATAATAAGAATCACCCTTCTTGAAGGTATTTACTGCTTCATTGTATTCAGACTTCATTGCAACACCAGCTTTTACACTGTCTGCATCTTTTTTAGCCTCTAAAGCACTCTGACGAGCCTGAGTTGAAAGCTTTTTGTAGATTGTATTTAAAACTGCATCGAAGCAAGCCTTTGAGGTTGTTGCCTTTGCCAAAAGCTGAGCCGGTGTAGCATTTCCTTCATCATACATCTCTTCCAATTCATCCAGAGCAGTACATCCCTGATTATACATGTCTAATGCGGTATCCTGCATTCCTGTCTCTTCGATCAATTCTTTAGCTTCAAGTGCTTTGAGATATGTTCCAAGAGCAAGATAAGCATCTGCGAGATCCTTTCCTTCTTTTACAATATTTTCTTCTGCTTCAGCACGTTCATAAAGTTCATCATACTTTTCATCAAGTGCTTCTAAAGTTGAAGGAGCAAGATTTTCTGCATCTGCTTCGATTGCAAAATCACGAGCTTCATCAATTGCGTCGAGAATACTGTCGTTGTCATACTGATCTTCAACTACTGGTGCACTTGGATCTTCAACATCAGTTTCCGGACCACAAGATGCAAAAGACAGGATCAATAAGACTGAAAGAACACTAAGAAAAAATTTCTTCATAATAATCCTCACTTTACTTTAATATATATATTTTACTATATAAATTACAATCTTACAACGATAATTATATTATATAGAACAAATACTTAAAATTCAAATTTTTTAAGGAGTTTTAAATGGCAGATGAATTTTCTTTTGAAATTGTAAAAAATATCGGAACTGTTGGGGAAGGAAAAGGCGGATGGAATATTGAATTAAATCTTGTTTCCTGGGGCGGCCGTCCTCCAAAGTATGATTTAAGAAGCTGGGCTCCCGATCATCAGAAAATGGGAAAAGGAATTACTCTTTCTAAAGAAGAGCTTGAAAACCTTAAAAATATTTTAAATTCTACCACTCTTGAGTAGAAACTGCAGAAACTAAAGCTCCTTTTTTTACTATTATCTCATAAAGCATTTTTTGAAGTAAAACATCTTCCATTAAAGAGCCACCTGAACGAATTTCCATGTCTGTAGAGGCTAAAACCGCTAAAATTGCCGTTGCCTGGCCTGTTGTCCAGATTTTTGCAGCATTTTTATACTGTTTTTGCATCATTTTTGCGCCAAAACCGTTAGATTTTAGTGTAGATTCGTCGGGAACATAGCCGCCCTTGCATAATTCATGCCACAAAACAAGCTTTCTAAAGCACGAAGCAAGCCCTGCAATAATCATTACAGAAGAACTGTCCTTGGAAAGTCTTATTTCCTGCAAAATTGAAACACCGTTTTCGAATCTCTTTACGTCACTTTCGCGTGTGTCGCTTATTTGATTAAAAAGTGTAAAGGCATTTTCTTCGCGTGTATGAGCTAAAACCGATTCTACATCGTCGGCAGTTATTTCATGGTCTTTTGGAAAGCACAAAAAGAATCTTGAGCATTCGTTTTTTAATTCCTGGGTATTGTTCTGAACAAGGTCCAAAATTAAGTTTGCAGCATCTTCTTCTATTCTATAGCCGTTTTTTCCAAAGAAATTCATAACCCATGGAAGCTTTTCTGATTCAAACATTTCCCAGAATTTCTTTTTATTTGCAGAAGGGATTAATTTTTCGAGCTTGGAATCTACAGAAATTTCGTCGGAAACCAAGATTAAAACAGAACTGCTCTGGGCATCCTTAATCCAGTCTTCCAGCATTTCAAGATCTTCTTTTTTCTTTAAAAGCTCTGCATTTTTACAGACAACACAAACACCGTTAGAAAAAAGAGTTCCGCTTTGCACAATGGTCATAACCTCTGCAAAGGGAGTTTCGAGAAGATAAAAAAGATGTTCGTCTATAGTGCCGAGTTTTTTTGTAAGAGCAGCCTTGATTGAGGCAATCTCATCGTTTCTTTTCCCGAACTCTGGCCCTGTAAAAAGATAAACCGGTGCTTCCATATTTTAGTAAGTTCTTACTATATTAGAAAGAATTCCTACGATTCTTACATCCTGACAGTATATTGCCTTGAACTCAGGGTTTTCCGGCTGAAGCCTTACTCTTTCTGCTTCCTTAAAATAGCGCTTGAGTGTAATTGCATCATCAATTACGGCAACAATTATCTGTCCGTCGTGAGCAACGCTTGTCTGTTCGATTACAGCAAGGTCTCCGTCCAAAATGCCCGCATTAATCATACTCTGCCCTCTTACGCGAAGAGCAAAATAATTTTTTCCCGGGCGAACAAACGGCTCTGTAAGATTTACATAACCGTCCAAATTTTCTTCGGAAAGAAGAGGCTTTCCTGCAGCTACAGTTCCGAGGATTGGAACCTTACCCATAAAAACCTTGGGCTCTTTTTCCCTTATATCTGAAAGAACACGGATTGAGCGGGAACGATTCTGCCCCTGTGTAATAAAACCTTTTTTCTGCAATGCAGAAATGTGGTCCTGAATTGCGCGAAGTGAAACATTAAAATGCTCACTGATTTCACGTACAGTTGGCGGAAAAGCATTTTCTTCTGCGTAGTTAGAGATAAATTCTAATACTTCCTTCTGTCTTTCCGTAATTTTTCTCATTCAGATTATTCCTCTTCGAATTTACTGTTAAATAAGTCTTCGATTACAGATGCCGCTTCTGTTTCATCAGGTCCTTCAACATTAAGCACAAGCTGTGTATTGTATCCGGCGCCCATTGCAATAACACCCATAATGGACTTTGCATTTACAGTTGCATCATCACGGGTAAGAGTAATTTCGCTTTCGAATTTGTTCGAAGTCTGTGCGATAATTGCAGCTGGGCGGGCGTGAATGCCGGCACGGTTCTGTACAGTTAAGATTTTTTCAACCATTTGTTTTTCCTTTTCCAGTAGTATATATCAATATGCGTTATCGTTTCCATAGAGAGCAGCTTTTGCATCACCTGTTTCGAGCCATTTAAGAACATTCTGGTTAAATTCTTTTGCAGAGTTATAACCCATATCCTTAAGACGCTCGTTCATAGCAGCTGCCTCAATAATAATCGGGAGGTTTCGACCCGGACGAACAGGAATCTCGATAAGCGGAACCTTTACACCTAAAAGCTCCTTGTAATTCTGTTCGGTACCCAGTCTGTCGTAAGCCTTGGAAGAATCCCACTCTTCGAGCTGAACAATGAGCTGAACTTCCTTTTGATTACGAATGGCACCAACCCCATACAATTTTGAAATATTAATAATACCTAATCCACGGATTTCCATGTGGTGACTGATCATTGTGTTTGCACCGCGGCCCAAAAGTGTATTACCGTTTACACAGCGGATTTCTATAATATCATCTGCTACAAGACGGTGACCGCGTTCTACAAGCTCAAGCGCTGTTTCACTTTTACCAACGCCCGAGTGACCGTTTAATAAAATACCGATACCGTAAACTTCTACAAGTACACCATGAAGTGTTTTGTGAGGCGCAAAGATGTTTGAACATACACGAATAATACGGGTCGAAAATTCTGTAGAAGTTAAATCTGTCTGTAAGATTGGACAGCAGTAATCCTCTGCCATCTGGCGGAATTCCTCTGATGGTTCAAGATTATAGGTAAAAACACAGCAGGGCATTTCCGGTCTGAAAAAATTTTTTATTGAATCTGATGATTTTTCGTTGTGAAGTTTTGTAAGATAGGCAGTTTCTCCACGGCCAAAAACCTGCATACGGTCGCCGGCATAGTTTTCATAAAATCCGGAAAGGGCTAAACCTGGACGGTTGATTTCCGGATTTGTGATAGCACGAGGTAATCCACGACGTCCCGCAATACATTTTAAGTGTAATGCATCGTGTCCCGATAAATCTAAATCGAGTAAATCCAGAACAGTGAATTTTTTATCTGCCATAGATATACTATACACATTGACCGATATTTTTTCAATAAACAGGTCAAAAACAGGCTATTTTTCCTGAACTTTATCCTTTTCCTTGATAATTTTGTTATCAAGAAGGTCCATTGTCTTATTTAAGGCTGCACCAAAGTCAAAGTCGCTGCTTGAAACATGAGCCTGAGTTCCCCAGCGGAAGTTTACTGTTGTATCAAAAATAAATTCTTTATCATGCTTTACTTTCATTGTAAGTGTTACGATTTTATCTTCTGCGTAGGCAATTCTTTTGAGCTTTGATTCAATCATTCCTGACTGCTTTGAATCCATTGAAAATCCTACTGCGCTTATTGCTTTTTCCATAGTTGTCTCCTTGTGAAGTAGTATTAAAACTTCTGTTTATTTTATTAGCTTTTTTACGAGCCTTGTTACAATTAGTATAAGTCCAGAAGTTCAAAAAAACAAATTAAAACTAAGGGTTTGAGTCTCTTTTTTTTAGAAAAACCGGCACCCGGCGCCCGCTTCTTACACAAGCTTTTTCTTGCCCCACTCTCCCAAAAGCCTGTCGGGATTTGAAGAAAGAAGTGCCTTTACAAAAAGAAGGTTTGCCTGGCTGAACACATTCTGCATGAATTCCTGCTGTTCTGCCGTAAAATGCCCCAAAACATAGTCTGCAACACTGATATTTGGATTATCAGGACGCCCGATTCCAAATCTTAAACGCCAGAAATCTGCAGTATTGAGCACAGCCTTTGTAGATCTAAGCCCGTTATGACCTCCAAGCCCGCCGGACCATTTAAAACTTACAAAACCAGGCTCTAATTCAAGCTCGTCGTGGATTACAAGAATGTTTTCGGGTTTAATTTTATAAAAATTTGCTGCTTCTATAATGCTTTCGCCCGAAAGATTCATGTAAGTAAGAGGTTTTAGAAAATAAATGTGGGAAGGTGCATCCTCAGGAATTTTTACGGGAAGGCCTTCTTTTGTAGAGCAGATTTTTGTG
Organism: Treponema sp.; assembly: GCA_017962965.1. Classification (GTDB taxonomy): domain Bacteria; phylum Spirochaetota; class Spirochaetia; order Treponematales; family Treponemataceae; genus Treponema_D. The sequence continues at coordinate 14,904 of JAGCUI010000060.1, forward strand.
TCTGCGGCCCATTTACTAAGCTCGTCTGGGGTGCAGCTTGCAATTTCTCCTTTAAATTTATTCTGCCAGCTTAATTTTGAGGCAAAAGGAAGAGAATCTTCGAAGTACCAGGCAACATTATGACGGGTTTTTTCGTATTCCCGGCCGTAATTTCCCAAAAAAGCAACTAATTCAATCATTTTTATTCCGTTTTTTCTGTTTCTGAGGCAAATTTTTCAAGTGAGTATGAAGGAACGCTGAATTTGTAAGGGCTTTCACTTGAAATTCCAATGTAAGTATATTCAGGCTTTGCTTCTTCCTGAGCGCCGTTAGTAACATCTGTACCTGGGGCCGCCGCCTTTGCTTCTTTTTCAAGCTCGTAAATATCCATTGTAATCACTTTGTCTGCATTTACAGTTACAGTGTATTTTTTTACGGCGTTGGATAAATCTTCGGGTACTACAAAGGTATCTGTTGTAAAAACAGCGTAGGGAGATTTTTTATCATCCGGAACCTGAACCTTTCTTTCTGTAATTTTTCCCTTATTGTTTGTGTATTCAACATATTCTACAGATTTGATTGATTCTGCCGGGATTTCGTAAATAATCTTGTTTCTAAGATAGTCTTCCTCGTAATCAAAGGCTGTACGGAGGTTTCCTTCTACAAGATAGATGTCTTTTTGGCCGTCGATTGTTGCATAAACCTGCTGAACTCCCGATGGACTTTTACCAATCTGGATGGAACGAATAAGATTTCCGCCTTTTTTTGCCACAACAGAGATGCAGTTTTCTTCGTTTAACTCAAATCTGTCTATAGCAGCTTCGTTTTTAACGCTTCCAACCTTGTTTACGGCATGAAGTTTAGACAATTTACTGATTAAATCTTCTATATAAACACTATTTCCAGGGTATTTATTCTGTCCTAAATACCAGTTTTCCCCGTCAAAATACATATCAATCTGTTTGTTTGCAGTATAGATGTGAACTTCGTCAGGACTTTCTGTTAATGTAAAAGTTTTTGTTGGATCAATGGAAGAAACAACAATCTGAACTATAAGAACGGCAAGTAAGATTAAATCTGCCGCAAGTAATACAATTTTACGTGTTTTCATCATCATCCTCCCTTATTTTTGAATTGTGCGCTTGTCGTCCGGGTTATAACGCTCGTTTATAAGACGTTTTCTGTTCTTTCTGAGCACATAAACTATGATTCCGGCAATAATTACGAACAAAGGAATACCAAATTCATTAAAATACTGCATGAATTTAGCAAGCGCCTTGGATTTTACATTTAAAACCTCTGTTGAACGGCCTTTTGTCCTCATTTCGCAAAGATCTTCGTTACCGTTCATGTAATCAAGGATGTTTGCAATAAGAAGAGCAGAAGGTCCCGGATTATTAGGATTAATGTAATTTGAAAGAACTATGTTTGCATTTGAACACACAAGCACTTTTCCAGGTTGCTTTGAAACAGAAAGGAAGTTTGAAGCTTCGTATTCACCTTCGCTGTTTGTTTTTAAAAGGCTGTCGGGAGTTTTTGTATACGCACTCTTGAAATTTCCTTCTACAAGAACAAGTACATCAAAAGGTCCGTGCTTTGCTTCCCCGCTTGGCTGCATGCCCTGGGTCGAAGGAGCAAAGGTTTCCGGAGTTTCTGCCCAGCTTGAATCAGAGGTTCTTGCCAAAACAGTTGTTTTTAAGCCCATTTCCTTTGCTTTTTCTGCAGAAAGAGAGCCTGTGAGGAACATTGTAAAGTTCCCGAAATTCTTTGTAATAGGATTTGATTTAGAAACCCTTTCCTTTGGAATTTCAAACTGCCAGTAATAATGAGCATTGTTCTGATAATCAATCATACATTCTGTGTCTAAAACAATGTCGCTGTTGCGTTCAATTCCGTATGCACCTAAAAGCTTATCGATGTTGTGATCTACAGAATAGAAGGCAGGGCCCTGTCCGTACTGAGCATAAGGGTTCTGATTGAGTGAATCTTTAAATACGATGAGGTTTCCTCCGCGCATTACAAACTGGTCGATTTTATAAAGCTCTTCGTCTGAATAATCCAGATGAGGCTCGCAGATAATGAGGGAATTCATATCCAGAGGGATGTCTTCTTTAGAAAGGTCTATGTCTGTAACGGTGTATGAATCTCCTGCAATTGCCGCAAACATTGAGTAAGGAGACTGACCTCCCTGCATTGATGAAACATCCTTGGAAGGAGTTTCGTTATGTCCTGTAATGTAGCCGATTTTAGAGGTTGTATTCATTAAAGACTGAATTCCCTGAACCAAAAGATTCTGGTCGTCGCTAAAATCAGGAAGTACGATTGAAACACCGCTTTCCATGTGATAAACAGGAAGAGTTCTGAAATTTTCACCCAAAGAAACAACAGCACCAATAAAATGCTGCTCGTTTGTTCTTGTTGTCTTTACATAAAATCCGTATTTATCTGCTAAAGCAGCGGCTTCTGCATCAGGAACAACCTTTGATTCATATTCAAGACGGTCTTCCATCTTTGCATTCACCTGGTCAAATAAATCCCTGAATGCCTGGAACTCTGCATCACAGCTTTTTTCGTCGATTTTATACAAGGATTCAGACATATATATAGAAACTTTTATCTTTTGTCCGGCCTTTAACGAAGAAAGCATGTCCACAGAAGAAATCATCTTGGTAAAGGTTGAAGTAAGCATGTATTCAAGACCACCGGTTGAATCAATAGGGTCTATAATCTGAACATCGTTTCCATAAGAAATTGCAATTCCACGGAAATCAAGCTTTACAGAAACCCCGTTGTTGTTATAAACGCTGTCCTGCACCTTACGGATTCCAAATTTAACGGCAGAATCAACATTTTCCTGCTTGGTCATATCCATGTAATTTACAATAAAGTTTTTATTTCCTGCGCTTTTATATTCTTCGAGTAAATCCTTTAAATATTTATAAACCTGAGAATAAGTTGCAGGCAGATCTTCGTCAAAGAAAACATTTACGATTAAAGGATCTTCAAGATTTTTAACAACCTCTTTACTTGCCTTTGAAAGCGAATAAACATTGGAAGAAGTTAAATCAACTCTTTTAAATGCCTTATAACCAACAATATTTAATAAAACAATCCCGATTATAAACAGGACGATATCTGATTTAGGACTTTTAATCCATTCAAAAATCTTTTTCATCACTTCCCCCTTCCTAGTCTCTGGTCTTTTTGATTACTTTGATTGTGAGCACATAGAACAAAGCTGTAAGAGAAAGGAAATAAATAATATCGCGGGTATCTATAACTCCCTTAGCGATTGAGTTGAAATGTGTTCTTGATGAAAAATATGAAACAAAGTTCACAACACCGGCCGGCATAATAATCATGAGTGTATCGATAAAAGTGAGTACAAGACAGATAATTAAGCCGACAAAGAATGCAACAATCTGATTATTTGTAACAGCAGAAGCAAAGCATCCGATAGAAACAAATGCGGCACAAAGGAAAATTGTTCCGATATAGCCGCCGATGATTGGACCGTATTCAGGAGAGCCGAAAATTTCGAGGGTAAGAACATAAAGAATTGTTGGAGCAATCATTATTAAGGTTGTGGCAAGAGAAGCAAGATATTTTCCCGCCTGAACATCGTATTCTGTTACAGGAAGAGTCATTAAAGTTTCGAATGAGCCAACTCTTTTTTCTTCCGCATATACGCGCATGGTTAAAGCCGGTACAAAGCAGGAAACATATAAAGGAAGGAAAGAGAAAAACTGTCTCATATTTGCAACACCGTCCAAAAAGAAGAACGGAAAATACAAAAGCCCCGCAATCACAAGGAAAATTACCATTACGATGTAGGCAACCGGTGAAGTAAAATAGCTTTTTAATTCACGCTTGAGGATGATTGCAAAAGGTTTTGGCTGTTTATTGTTTTTTACTGATTTGTCTGACATTTAATTCTCCTCCTTTTGTGCAGATTCTGCTGATGCTTCGTTTGTGAGGGCATGGAATACATCTTCGAGAGAATTTTTCTGGATAATCATTTCGTAAAGATCCAGCTTGTTTTCTACAAGTTTTTTTGCAATTTCAGGGCGGATTTCCGAATTATCCTTGATTGTAACAAGAACACCGCAGCATTTTTTGCCCGCATCGGCTGAGGCAGGTACTTCGGAAACATTTTCTACCTTTTTAATCTCTTTAAGGACGCTTGAAACCTTATTAAAGTCTCCGCCGCAGGTAAGTTTGATTGAAATATCGTGGCCAAAACGCTCTTTAAGCTCTGTGATTGAGCTGTCTGCAACAAGAGAGCCACCCGAAATGATGATTACACGGCTGCAAAGAGTTTCGACCTCGCTCAAAATATGAGTTGAAACAATTACTGTACGTGTTTTTCCAAGCTCACGGATAATGCTTCTTACATCTTCTACCTGATTCGGGTCAAGACCGGAGGTTGGTTCGTCAAGAATAAGGATTTCGGGATTACTCATGAGTGCGTGTGCAAGGGCAACTCTCTGGCGGTTACCTCTTGAAAGCTCAGAAATCTTTTTACTCATGATTTCTTTTAAACCGCATTCATTGCAAAGAAGGGGAATTCTTTCTTCTGCGTTCTGATTCTGCATCTGTGCAATATAGATAAGATAATCTTCGACTATCATATCGCCGTAAAGTGGTGCAGATTCCGGCATATATCCGATTTTTTTCTTTACATCAACAGGAAATTCTGTTACATCCTGTCCGTCTATTAAGATTTTTCCCTCTGATGGCGAGAGAAAACCTGTTATCATTCGCATTGTGGTTGTTTTACCAGCTCCATTCGGGCCAAGAAGACCAACAATCTGTCCAGTCGGAATAGAAAAACTGATATCATTTACCGCACGAAACGTTCCAAAACGTCTGGATACGTGCGACACATCAATCATTTTTACGCCTCCATTTTTACGTATTTATTAATAAATCTTACTGTTAAAGATAATACATTTATTCTAAACGTTTCAACTGTTTTAAGGGGATTGCAAAAGGATTTCATTTTTAATATCTTGATTGCATGAACAAATACGTAAAAAAATACTGTGTTGATGCAATGAGCGGGATGGCTCAGGGGTTGTTTGCATCATTACTTATTGGAACAATTATCAAAACATTAGGACAGCAGTTGCTCCGCCTTGGGACAAATGCTGTATTTCAATTTTTAGTGGACGCAGGTAACTTTGCTACCGATGCTCATGTTGTTGGCGCTGCTATGGCAGTTGGAATTGGATTTGCCATGCATGTGGATGCCCTCGTGCTCTTTTCCCTGGTGGCAGTCGGCTCAGCGGCAAACATCACCGGTGGAGCTGGCGGCCCTCTTGCAGTTTTAATCATCGCAATTATAGCTGCCGAATTTGGCTCGCTGGTAAGTAAAAAAACAAAGGTGGATATCCTTGTCACTCCGGCAGTTACCCTCCTTTCCGGCGCTCTTTTCACAGTCTTAACCGCAAAATACATCGGTATTGCCGCAAACAGCGTTGGTACCTTTATAGTCTGGACTACAAAGCTTCATCCTTTTGTAATGGGAATGATAGTTTCTGCAGTAATCGGCATTGCTTTAACACTTCCAATCAGCTCGGCAGCAATTTGTGCGGCCTTTGGTCTTGTAGGACTTGCAGGAGGAGCGGCAGTTGCAGGATGCTGTGCACAGATGGTTGGTTTTGCAGTTCTTTCGTTTAAAGAAAACAGATGGGGCGGAATCCTTTCTCAGGGATTGGGTACAAGTATGCTCCAGATGCCGAATATAATCAAAAATCCAAAGGTCTGGCTTCCTCCAATCATCACTTCCATTATTACAGGACCAATTGCAACCTGTTTATTCAAAATAGAAATGAATGGTGCAGCAGTAAGCTCGGGAATGGGAACCTGCGGCCTTGTTGGTCAGATTGGAGTAATTTCAGGATGGTATGAACCTTCGGAAGCAGCAATTGCACACGGAGCCACAGCAATTAATCCTGGTTTTATGGACTGGCTTGGTGTTATTTTAATATGTTTTGTTTTACCGGCTGTAATCTGCTGGGCTTTAGGTAAGCTTTTTAGAAAAATCGGCTGGATAAAAGACGGTGATCTTTCACTTGAGCAGAACGACTAACTGAAGCAGACGGTTTTTAATCTCCATAAACCTATTATAAGGAAAATTTTATGAAATATACTTTGGATTGGAACGAGTATTCACAGACCGCAAGAGAGGCAATTGCCGAAGGATGTGTCTTAATTCAGAACAAAAATGATGTTCTTCCGCTTAAAAAAGGCGCAAAAGTTGCGATTTTTGGCAGAATTCAGTCGAATTACTACAAAAGTGGTACTGGTTCCGGCGGAAAAGTTAATGTTGCAAAGGTTTACACCATTCCAGAAGGACTTGAAGAGTCGAATTCGGTGGTTATAAACAAGAATTTGCAGAAAATTTATGCCGAATGGGAAAAAAAGAACCCTTTTGACGAAGGTTTTGGCTGGGGACAGGAAAGATGGTCTCAGGACGAAATGCCTTTGACAAAGGAAATTGTTATGGAGGCCGCCGGCGAATCCGATGTGGCGCTTGTGATAATCGGGCGCACAGCCGGCGAAGATAAGGATAACGGAGATACTGCTGGCTCGTATAGACTTTCTAAGGGTGAAGAGGACATGCTATGTAAGGTCAGAAAAGGCTTTTCAAAGGTTGTTGTTCTTTTAAATACCGGAAACATAATGGATATGAGCTTTGTAAAAAAATACAAGCCTGATTCAGTTATGTACGTATGGCAGGGCGGAATGCTCGGTGGACTTGGAACAGCTGATGTTCTTACAGGAAAAGTAAATCCATGCGGAAAGCTTACAGACACAATTGCCGCTTCCATCAAGGATTATCCTTCTCACAAATACTTTGGAGATCACTTTAAAAACTATTATAAAGAAGATATTTACGTTGGATACCGATATTTCCAGACTTTTGCACCAAAAAAGGTGGTTTATCCCTTTGGATTTGGCTTAAGTTATACAAATTTTTCACTTTTGGACGCTGCAGCCACAGTTGATTTTGAAAATTCTTGTGTTAATGCCAAAATTAAGGTTAAAAACGAAGGAAAATTGGCTGGAAAAGAGGTTGTTCAGCTTTATATTGGTGCTCCATGCGGAAAATTAGGAAAACCTTTAAAAGTTCTTGCAGGATTTAAGAAAACAGGACTTATTGCCGGCGGAAAATCAGAAATTATTGAAATTCACACTCCTTTTAACAACTTTTCTTCTTATGATGATGCCGGAATTACAGGTCATAAGTCATGTTTTATCCTGGAAAAAGGAATTTACAAGGTTTTTGCCGGTACAGACGTTAAAAACTGCTCGGAAATCTATAATTTTACGGTAGAAAACGACATAATTCTCAAAAAATGCGAAGAAGCACTGGCTCCGGTAGAAAAATTCGACATATTTTTTAATAAAAACGGAAAACTTACACAAAAACCGGTGTTTACAAGCACAAAAGACATGAATCAAAGGTGTCTTGAACGCTTACCGGAAGAAATTAAACAGACAAAAGACAAAAAAATCACTTTGAGTGACGTTGCAGCCAAAAAAGCTGATATAAAAGACTTTGTTGCACAGTTTACAGACGAAGATCTTGCATGTATCGTTCGCGGAGAAGGAATGGGAAGTGCCCTTGTAACTCCTGGAACCGCAGCAGCCTTTGGTGGTGTTTCTCCAAGATTAAGGGATAAACTTGGTATTCCTTGTGCATGCTGCGACGACGGACCAAGCGGAATGCGCCTTGATTCAGGAATTAAAGCCTTTGCCCTTCCAAACGGAACCTCCCTTGCCTGCTCTTTTAATCCAGAGCTTGTAGAAAAATTATATACACTCACCGGCTACGAAATGATTTTTAACAAGGTTGAAAACCTCTTAGGTCCTGGCATGAACATTCACCGACATCCTTTGAACGGAAGAAACTTTGAATATTTTAGCGAAGACCCTCTTTTAACCGGAATTATGGGGTCTGCAATGATAAAAGGCCTTAAAAACGCTGGTGTTACCGGTACAATCAAGCATTTTTGTGCAAATAACCAGGAAACACGCCGTCATTTTATAGATTCTGTTGTTTCTGAACGTGCTTTACGGGAAATTTATCTTAAAGGCTTTGAAATGGCTGTTAAAAACGGTGCCGATTCAGTTATGACAACCTATGGAATCGTAAACGGACTTTATACTTCATCATCTTACGACTTAAACACAACAATTTTACGTAAAGACTGGGGATTTAAAGGCATTGTAATGACAGACTGGTGGGCAAACATCAACGAAAGAGGTATGCCGGCCGATAAAAAGAACTTTGCCGCAATGATCAGGGCCCAGAACGACCTTTACATGGTATGCCCCGACGGAAGTACAAACGCTGCAGGAGACAATACTCTTGAATCAATCAAAAACGGAAAGATTACGAGAGCCGAAGTTCAGCGCAGTGCAATAAATATTCTTGAACACCTTATGCAGACACAGGCTATGAAACGTGTTTTGGGTAAGCAGACGGATGTAAAAATCGTGAACAGACCAAAATATCAGGATGATGTGGATCTTAAGGATGTAGAAACAGTTGCGCTCGGCAATAAGCTCAAGATTGATTTAAGTAAATCTGAATCAAAAATGAATTCAAGCTTTGTCTGGTCTCTGGACGTAAAAACAAGGGGAACTTACACCGTAACACTCACAGCCAGCTCAGACTTAAACGAAGTTGCTCAGTTGCCTTGTACCTTCTTTAAGATGGGAATCCCAGAAGCAAGCTTTACCTTTACAGGAACAGGCGGCAAGGATATGTCCATTACAAAAGAGATTTTATGCTGGGAACGCTTCCAGATTTCGCGCCTCTTTGTTGGCTGTAACGGACTCAAGCTTAAATCCATTGAATTTAAACTCAAAGAAGAATTAAAATAGAACAAATAGAAAAAAGGAGTAAGAAATATGAAATTCGAAACAAAAGTTTTACATTCAGGCTACAAACCGGAAAACGGAGGACCAGGAACAATTCCAATCGTACAGAGCACAACCTACCGTTTTGATTCATGCGACCACGTTGCCGCTCTCTTTGATAAACCAACAGAATTCATGTATTCACGCTTTGCAAACCCAACCTGCGATGCCGTAGAAAAAAAACTTGCTGATTTGGAAGGCGGAGTTGGATGTATGCTCACTTCTTCGGGTCAGGCTGCTTCGCTCCTTTCTATATTAAATCTCTGTAGTTCAGGAGACAGCTTTATTTCTTCTTCTTCGATTTACGGAGGAACAATCAACCTCTTTGGCTTTACACTCAAAAAGCTTGGAATTGAATGTATCTGGGTTGATGTAAACGCCGGTTACGACGAAATTGTAAAGGCAATCAAACCAAATACAAAATGTATTTTTGGAGAAACAATTGCAAATCCGGCCTTAACTGTTTTTGATTTTGAAACATGGGCAAAGGCTGCACACGACAATAATCTTCCTCTCATCGTAGACAATACTTTTGCCACTCCATATTTCTGCCGTCCTTTTGAATGGGGAGCAGACATCGTAGTTCATTCAACAACAAAATATATGGATGGACATGCCGTACAGGGTGGCGGATGTATAGTTGATTCGGGAAACTTTGACTGGGAAAAAGCATACAAGGCAACAGGAATGTTTGCAGATATGATTGAACCTGATGAAAGCTACCACGGATTAACTTATGTGGGAAACTTTGGAAAGGCTGCATATATTGTAAAGGCAAGAACTCAGCTCATGAGGGATTTTGGATGCTATCCTGCCGCACAGAGTGCTTTTTACCTTAATATGGGACTCGAAACACTTCCGATCAGAATGGAACGCTATGTTCAGAATGCAACAAAAGTAGCTGAATTCCTTAAATCTTCAGACAAAATTGCAAAAATCTCTTACCCTGGCTTAAAAGGCGATGATTATTACGAAAGAGCACAAAAATACATGCCGAACGGATGCTGCGGTGTAATTTCCATCAGTATTAAAGGCGGACGTTCTGCTGCTGTAAGATTTATGGATGCATTAAAGCTTGCCATAGACGAAGTTCATGTTGCAGATATCAGAACATGTGTTTTACATCCTGCAAGCGCAACCCACAGACAGCTCACAGACGAACAGCTTGTTGCTGCCGGAATTGACGGCGGAATGGTAAGAGTTTCTGTAGGTCTTGAAAATGTAGAAGACATTATTGCAGATCTTGAAAACGCACTTAAAGCCGTATGATGATTTCTGTCTGTATTCCTGTTTACAACACCGAAAAATATCTCAAAAGATGTCTTGAAAGTGTTGTAAGCCAGGATTTTGATTCATTCGAAATTATAATCGTAAGCGATAACAGCCAGGGAAGAGACCAGAACAACTGGCCCTGCAGTAAAATAGTAAAAAAATTCAAAAAACAGACAAAAATCCCAATAAAATACCTTGAAAATTCCACAAACCTGGGCACTCTGGAAGTAAGCCGCACATTAACTTACGAAGCAAAGGGGGATTACATCTTTTTTCTTGATTCCGACGATTTTTTACCTCCACATGCCCTTAAAACTGTTTACAACGCCGCAAAAAAAAATGATGCAGACATAGTTCACGGAAAAATTTCATGCGGAAAGATAATAGACGGTCAGTTTATTATTGATGAAAAACAGAAATTGAGCGCACTTTACAAGGGAATCCTTAAAAATCACGATATTTTTACAAAAACTTTTATTACAAACGAAGATTCTGCCATCATGTGCACAAAATTAATCAGGACAGAGCTTTTACTAAAGGCTTTTGAACAGATTCCTTTTACCTTCTGCACAATGTCTTATGATTATCTGATTTTCTTCTTTGTTGCCCTTAATGCCCAGACCTTTGTTGGAATAGATGATTGTATTTACTGTTATGAAACAAGCGACGGTATTACTTCTGTTAAAACGATAAAAACTGTAGAGGAATGTAAAAAAATCTGCACGGTTTCTTCGGTATTTGTAATCATAAAAACCTGGATTGATGAAAATCCCGGTGTTCTTACACAAAAAGAAATTGAAACTTTAAAAGAAGCTTCTCTTCGTCATCTTTATTCAAACTACACCCACCTTGAATATCACTGCGCCCCTGGAATTAAGGAAGAAGCCATGAATCTTTTGGAAGAATACTGGGGAAAAAGTCTTGTAAATTTAGTCAAAAATTCATTGAATCAAACAAAAAAAGAATGATATAATTATTTATTACTTATAAATTTAATTAAAATGGAGACTGTAATGAAAAAACTTATTTTTATTCTATTAGCTTCTCTTACATTCCTTTTATCCTGCGACCCCCACAACACAGAGAACAGCCTGACGCTCTGCTTAGACAATGAAACTGTAAATAAACTTTTAAGCATTTCTGCCGCCCGTTCTGCAGATCCTTATGAAGGAAATAACTACTGCATTTATGCAATTTTAAGAGGCTCTGCCGGTACGACTTATGAAAAAACCTTATATTTGAACCAAGATGCTGCTAATCATCAATTATACGAAAAAGGTATAACCTTTGATCTTTCCGGTGTTTCCTTCCGCGAAAATTATGATTTACTTGTATATGTTGTTCTTAATGGTGAATCCCAATATTATGGATCTAGACCGAATCTGGAATTAAATAAATATGGTCCAACTTATGTAGACATAAATTTAAACTACACACAATGGATGGCAAACGTTCCATTTATAAATATTAACGCATTAAATTCTAATCCTACCGGTGGTTATAATTTAAACACAATAGATCCTTGGAGTAATGAAAAAACAACCCTGTATTCTTTTGATAAAAATGCAAGAATAGAAATTGAAGTTTCCATGATTAACGATGGCAACGAATATTCTTATAAGACCTATGTCCTTCATAACGGTAAAGAAACTGTACTTTCTTTAACTGAATATGATGAATACGACTATTTACTTTCCTACGATTACACCATTACTTCTCCCGGAGACTACACTATTGCCTGCAGGGCAACAGACAGCACCGGAGCATTCCATACAGAATATACATATTTAGAATTCGTATCAAACGCAATCAATACAAATTACGTAATCTACAACAACAATTATGGCGCAATAAATGTTTGGGAAACAGAGTCCCTTAATGAATCAGGTATTCTTAGTACTTCTGCGAACTATGATAACACTTCTGCAAATAACTTTGATTTCTGTCTTACCTCTGACTCTGACATTTTTGTTACAGACGGAAACACTGTTTTCAAAAATTGGGATAAAAATAATACTAATAATAATATTTCTGCTAATGGTAGAACTCTTAAATCTCTTTCTTTTGATATGAAACGAAATTTTATAATTGCCTGTGCTTCAAATCCAACTAGCGGAAAAGAACAAATAGGAATTGCCAATGTATACAGTCCTGTGTATTCAGGTTTTTCATGGGAAGATGACCCTAAAGATGGTACAAACTTAAAATTACAATATGCTGCTGCTTACGATGGAATTGCTTATTTATTCTATACAGAAACAGATACATCTAATAGTCCAGCAGTACATACACTTTATATATTTGCTTATTATTTGAATGAAAAATCAGGACAATATACACCACCAGAAGACGATTATCCATTTAAAGCTTATAAAGTTTGTTACTTTACTTACAATTCAGAGTGGGGATATTATCCTTCATTTAGTATAAATGATGCTGTAGTTGTTAATGGTAATTTATACTTTTTAGCAAATTGTTTTTCTTCCAGCATTTTTTACAATTTATCTTGTGACTTTGGTTTTACAGGAAAAATAAATATTAGTACAAATCAAATTTCCATTACAGGACACAACTGTACATCTAAACCTGTAAATGACAATAATTATTATAATACTACATGTTTTGATTTTACAAATTATTTGGACTATTACGGTAAAAACACAAATACACTAAAGGCATGTATAAATCCTCAAAAAATTATTGCCATTAAACCTAAATCTTTAATTCTTTCTGATGATGGAAAAGTTTATTGGGATTACTATGATCCTGATGATGCAGATCCTACAATAAAATTCAAAAATTTAAATAGAGTCCTCACTGTTAATCTTGATAACTTTAGTGTAGATTCAGCAACTGTTTTGAATAATATTACATGGAAAGAAGAAAAGACAAGTATTAATGCAGAAAGTGGTACTTTCATCTACACTCCTAACTAGTCGATTTTTATAAAAAAGTCTACTGCAAAAGGCAAAAAAGTTTGAAAAAAAATTACTTTTTTTAAACTTTTTTGCTTTTTTTATGCTATACTGAAAGAACCAACTTAACAAATTTAATAATAGTTTTTTTAGGAGTACTTGTGAATAAGCACGATTTTCCACAAATCCACTTTTATGATCAGGATTTTGTAGATATTTATAATAAGACATGGTCATGGGTTTCTGCCTACTGGTTCAATCCGGAAACAGAAGATCAGGATAATGATGGTCTTTTCATTTATCCGGAAAACCAGAAGAAGATAATTAACCAGTTTGAATCAATTTTCTCTTCATTCTTTTTAGTTTATTCAAACAGAAATTTTGACGCATGTAAAAATATAGACTATTTCTATGCACGCCAGGAACCAAACGGTGCAATCCGCTCAAAATATGACGTAACAAACAATCAGAGTGTACTTTCATCTGATAATCCGGAAGGTCTTGGGCTTCCTTTGTTTGCATGGGCAGAATTCAACCTCTACCACAAATCAGCTAACAAACGAAGAATCAAGGAAATCATGCCTTTCTTACAAAAATACGTAGAATGGATTGATGCAAACTTTAAAAAAGATAATGGTCTTTATGCTGTTCCTGCCGCTGTAAGTACAATGGCTAACTCTCCAAGAAAAGACTGCGTTTATCCTATTGATTTTAATGCATGTATGGCAATCAACGCTTCTTACATGTCTGCCTTGGGCGATATTTTAAACGACAAAGACTTGAGCTTCCAGTACAAAAAAATGTACTTCTCTATAAAAACCAGAATCAACTCCCTCATGTGGGACCCTGATACCGGTTTCTACTACGACCTTGATAAAAACGAAAACAGACTTTCGGTAAAAACAATTGCTGCCTTCTGGACTATGCTTGCAGAAATCCCAAATGCAGACAAAGCCGACTCTCTTGTTAAATATTTAAACGACCCTAAATTCTTTGGAACAGAACATCCATTCCCAACCTTAAGTGCAGATGATTCTCACTTTAGCGAAGACGGAAACGGATACTGCGGAAGTGTAATGCCGGCCTTTAACTTTATGGTTATCAAAGGGCTTGAAAAATACGGTCATTATGAGCTTGCGCGTGAATGTGCTATCCGCCATCTTTACTTTGTGCTCGAAGGTCTTATGCCAAACGAAGATAAAGAACCTGGTGATTTATGGGAAGCATATCTTCCAAACAAAGAAGGCAGGGCTTCCATGAAAAAGAATTCTGCTTTCCCTCGCAAAAGATATGTTCTTACAGCAGGACTTTCAACTATTGCTCTCATGATTGAAAACGTTATCGGACTTTCCATCAGTCTTCCAAGAAAAACTGTAGACTGGATTATTCCGAACCTCGAGATTATGGGTATAGAAAATCTTTCGCTTAAACGAAACCTCATCACAATTTTGAGCAACAAGAGCAGCCGCGGATGGGAAATTCAGATGGAAAGCGAAAAGCTCTACTACTTTACTATCAACATCATCGACCAGAAAAAGAAGACACTTCCAATTCCAAGCGGTAAGTGTTCTATGCTCATAGATAAGCTCTAGAATATTATGAAGGAGATGACATGGGTGCCCCAGAATCAGTCATTGAAATCGGCTCAACAGGGGTCCGTCTCCTTGTTTCCGAACTGACTGCAGACAGAAAACAAAATATCCTCGACCGTTCCGAAATGCCTCTGGCACTCGGTCGTGATGTTTTTACCACAGGTTCTATCAGACAGGAAACCCAGAACGAGCTCATCCAGGTTTTAAAACGCTATAAAGAACAGCTTGCAGGCTGGGATATTCAACCAAGCCAGGTTTCGTGCATTGCTTTAAGTGCCTTCCGCGACGCAAATAACCGCGACCCCGTTATGGACCGAATCCTTGTGCAGACTGGCTTCCGCGTTCACATTGTAGACGGAATCGAAGAAATCAAGCTCATGTATCTTGCCATTGCAGACTGTTTAAAAGACGAACAGAAATTTGTTAAGCGCCTTGATTCAGTTATCCTCGAAGTTGGCGGAAGTACAACCCAGCTCATGCTTTTAAGAAACGGCAAGATGGCTGGTGCGCATTGTCTTCAGCTTGGAACGGTACGAATTGAACAGCACATGAAGGCGCAGACAAGCTCCTACGACGACATTCAACGCTTTGTTCAGGAATCAATTCAGAATACAAAGGGTTCTTTGGACAGCGAATTAAATATTTCGGAAGCAAAACAGTTTATTGCGGTTGGAAAAGATGTTTCCATGGCAGCAATTTATATAGGCCGCCCTATTTCAACCTTCCTCTGGGAAATGGATGCCGTAGACTTCAGCGCCTTTGTTCAGGATATTCAGGCTTATTCGGTTGATGAATGTGTTGCACGCTTTAAAATTTCCTACAACGAAGCAGAAACCCTCCACGTAAGCCTTATGATTTATAATCTTTTTATAAAGCTTACCAAGGTTGAAAAAATAATTGTGCCGGAAACTAATATCCGTAACGGTGTTTTACTTTCAAAATCCTCTACAATCAACGAAGAATTACAAAAGGAATTTGATTCGCAGATTACGGCCAGTGCAAGAAACGTTCTTTTAAAATATCACGGAGACATTAAGCACGCAGAATGTGTAAGAACTGTTTCCTTAAAAATTTATGATGAAATTAAGGATGAAGTTTCACTTCCCGAACATTCACGAGTTTTGCTTGAGGTTGCGGCAATTTTGCACGACATTGGTGTATTTATCCGCTACGATGATCATAACCTTCATTCAGGCTACATCATCAAAAACTCAGAAATTTTCGGTCTTTCCCGTGACGACAGAACAATCATCTCTCTTATTGCAAAATACCACAGAGGTTCAACAATGCCTCAGGATGAAGAGTCGTTCAGAATGCTTCCGCGCCAGGACCGCATGACAATTTTAAAGCTCACATCAATTTTGCGCCTTGCAGATGCCCTGGACCGCAGTCACCTCCAGAAATGCTCGGATATTTCAATTAAAATTCAGCAGAACTCATTTTATATACGCCCAAAAAATACAAAAAATACAGTTCTTGAAAAAATTGCCATTACAGAAAAATCTGGAATGTTCGAGAACGTGTTTGGTTATAAGGTAATTTTGGTATAGGAGCGGCACGGGGCATGGTAAGAAGGTGGATTACTTCGACATGCTTGCAATGAGGAAAGAATTATGGCAAATGTAACTTTTTTTAACAGGGAGCTTTCCTGGATTGAATTTAATGCACGCGTATTAAATCAGGCTCTCAAAAAAGATATTCCTCTTTTGGAACGATTAAGCTTTCTTTCCATTGTTTCCAGTAATTTTGATGAATTTTTCCAGGTTCGTGTGGCCGCTGCTAAACGCCTTCTTGTTTCAAATCCGGAAACCATAGACTGCTCGGGCCTTACTCCGCTCCAGCTTCTTTCTTCCATCTCAGACCGCTGCCACGATTTAATCAAAAAACAACAGCTCTGCCTCACAGAAGAAATCCTTCCTGAATTAAAAAACAACGGCTTTGAATATATAAGACCAGAAACTTATTCGCCTCTTCAAAAGGAATTTTTACAGACTTACTTCCGCTCGGTAATTTTTCCGCTTTTAACTCCGCTCAGAACAGACACACAGGCTTTTCCGCACATCATCAATTTAAATCTTTATGCGGCCTTTCTTTTAAAACCAATTTCGGGCATTAAAACAGATTCAGAAATTTTTAAAGGAGATGATGATGCACCGCGCATTGCCTTTGTAGAAATCCCGGGCAAAATAAGCAGCGTTATCTGGCTTCCTTCCGAAAATGAAAATTTAAGACAGTTTACTCTGCTTGATGATATTGTTCAGACCTTTGGTACTCTTTTATTTCCGGGCTTTAGCGTGCAGGAATCCCTTTTGTTTAAAGTTGTTCGTGATGCTGATTTTGCCGTAGACGAGGATGCAGGACCGGATTTTATTAATGCAATGGAAAATGTTTTAATCCAAAGAAAATCATCGTTCCCGGTTCAGCTTTTGTACTCAGGACGCAGCGACACAATTCTTTCTTTTTTACAGGAAAAACTTGAGCTTGATGAAGATGATATTTATAAAATAGACGGAATTATCAGCGTTTCAAAACTGAATGAAATACGCAGTGCCGACGGAACTGAAAAACTCTGCTTTGAAAAATGGGAGCATTTTTATCCAAGCGATTTACCCGAGGATGAACCTTACTGGGACAGCTTAAAATTAAACGATAAAATTCTTCACGTGCCGTATGAATCTTACGACCCTGTTGTAAAGCTTTTAAACGACGCGGCCAAGGATCCGGACGTGCTTGCCATAAAGATGACTCTTTACAGAACAGGGCGCGACTCTCCAATTATTGCGGCCTTAGAGAGGGCTGCTCAAAACGGTAAACAGGTGGTTGTTTTGGTAGAGCTTAAAGCCCGTTTTGATGAAGAGAGGAACATTGCGTGGGCGACCGAGCTTGAAAATGCGGGGGCCACGGTTATATACGGGCTTGTGAACTTAAAGGTGCATGCAAAGATTTTGATGGTAATCAGACGGGAAGGAGATTCTGTTCGCCGTTATGTTCATCTTTCTACCGGAAACTACAACACAAAAACAGCACGCCTTTATTCAGATCTTTCGCTTTTTACTGCAAACCAGGAAATTGCAAACGACGCAACCCAGTTCTTTAATCTTGTAACAGGCTATTCAACCCTGCAGAAAATGAATCTTTTGGGAATGGCGCCGGTAACATTAAAATCAAACATCATTTCCATGATTGAGCGCGAAATTGAACGAAGCACAAAGGATCATCCGGGCCTTATCATTGCAAAAATGAATAACCTTACTCACACAGAAGTTATCTCTGCCCTTTATAAAGCAAGCCAGGCTGGAGTAAAAATCCTTTTAAATATCCGCGGAATCTGTATGCTCATTCCGGGTGTTAAAGGGCTTAGCGAAAATATCAGTGTAATTTCTGTTGTAGACCGCTATCTTGAGCATTCACGCATTTTCTATTTCCAGAACGGTAATTCACCTCAGCTTTATCTTTCGAGTGCCGACTGGATGAACAGAAACTTAGACCGCCGAATCGAGCTTATGTTCCCGGTTTTAGAAAAAAAGAGCTTTGAAGAAGTTAAAACAATTTTAGACTCATATTTTAAAGACAACCAGAATGCCCACCGCCTTACTTCCACAGGTGAATGGCGGGAAATAACAAGACAAAAGAACGAAGAAAAATTCAGCGCACAGGAAGCCTTGTACAAAAAATATAAAAAACGCTTTGAAAAGTCAGAAAAATCCCACGATTTTGAATTCAAGGTAAGGCGAAAGTAAACAAATTTCGTTAATTTAATTAATTTTTAACTTGATTTTTAAGTAATTTTTGTGTTAAATTAAGTTTATAAAATCTTTTCGGAGGCAGAAAATGATTCATAAACTTTACGCAAAAAAACTCAAGGAATACAACAAATTCATTTCTAAGAAAAACAAGATTGATAAATCTTTTTACAACGGAATTTATGACCGTTATGTAAATCCAATCTTAACCCGCGATTCAATTCCTCTTACCTGGAAATACGATTTAGACGAGCGTACAAATCCTTTCTTTATGGAACGCCTTGGTATTAATGCCATTATGAATAGCGGTGCCATTTATTTGAACGGAAAGTTCTGCCTTGTGTGCCGCGTAGAAGGAAACGACAGAAAATCATTTTTTGCAGTTGCCGAAAGTCCTAACGGAATAGATAACTTTAGATTCCGCGACTACCCTGTTGTTTTACCAGACACCTGCCCCGAAGAAACAAACGTTTACGACATGAGATTAACACAGCACCAGGACGGATGGATTTACGGAGTTTTCTGTTCGGAAAGCAAGGATAAATCAAACCCGGACCTTGGAGCAGCTGTTGCCGCAGCAGGAATTGTAAGAACAAAGGATCTTGAAACCTGGGAACGCCTTCCAAATCTTATCACAAAGCATTCACCACAGCAGAGAAACGTTTGCCTTCATCCGGAATTTGTAAACGGAATGTATGCTTTTTACACACGCCCAATGGACGACTTTATTAACACAGGAAGCGGCGGCGGAATCGGTTTTGGATTATGCAAGGATATTACAAAGCCTGTAATAGACAAAGAAACAATTATTTCCAAAAGAATATATCACACAATCACAGAAGCAAAAAACGGAGCAGGTGCTACACCAATTAAAACTCCACGCGGATGGATTCATATAAGCCACGGTGTAAGAAACACTGCAGACGGACTTCGCTATGTACTTTATGTTTATGCCACAAGCTTAGAGGATCCGGCTAAAGTGATTGCTGAACCAAGCGGTGTTTTCCTTGTTCCTCTTGGAAAAGAAAGAACAGGCGATGTTTCAAACGTTGTATTTACAAACGGTGCAATTGAACATAACGGAAAAATCTACATTTACTATGCTTCGAGCGACACCCGTATGCACGTTGCAACAACAACCATGGAAAAACTCATGGATTACACATTCAACACACCAGAAGATCCGCACCGTTCTCCGGACTGTGTAAAACAGAGATGCAGCCTTATTAAAAAGAATTTAGAATTACTTGAAAACTTAAGTAATTAATCTACCCTTACCGAGCCCTGCCTTAAGACTTTGACCTTTCCCCCCTCAAGACAGACTAAAGTTGAAGGCAGGGCTCCCCTTTTGTCCCCGTCGTCTATTATTAAATCAACTTCATTCAAAAACTCGTCTTTAATCTCTGGGATGGTTTCTAAAACAGGAGAACCGCTTCTGTTCACGCTTGTACTGTAAATTGGAGCGCCGCATTCTTTTATTATCTGTCTGAGCCACAAATCTCCCGGGCATCTAAAGGCCACAGTGGGTAAGGTTTTGGAAAGAGAAATGGATTTTTTTAAATGCACGATGATTGTTAAAGCGCCAGGCCATTTATTTAAAAGAGAAGCAGGAATTTCATCGTCGGTATAAAGGGCTAAATCCTCTGGTGCCGAGATGAGCTGGATAAAAGGCTTTGTTTCAGCGCGGCCTTTTATTGCTCGGATTTTTGAGTCCGGGTCGCTGGAAGATAAAGGTGCACACAACCCCTCGCCCGTTGGTAGAGTTTTTTCATCCTTATTTACGCCGCCGTTTCCTAAGCTCGAAATCCCGCTGAAACCGTAAACTGTGTCTGTCGGGATAATCGCAACTCCGCCGGCTTTTAAAACCTCTGCCACTTTTTTTTGAGACGCTTCATCTTTTTTTAAAATTATGCTTTTAGTTTCCATTTATTTCCGTCGTAAATATACACTGTCTCTTCGCAGTTCTTTTTTAATCCGTCTCCCCAAAATTTATCTACTCCGCGGTTTTCAAGATAACACATCAAAGAAGAAAGGCAGGCACCGTGAGCAGTTACTAAAATCCTTCCTTCTTTAAAATCCTTATAAAGAGGCTCAATCTGAGTCTGCACAAATTCCTTGGTTCTTGCACACACTTCTTCAAAGCTTTCGCCGCCCTCCGGAGCCACATATTTTGCAGGTTCATCAAAAAAATATTTTCTTGGGTCTGTGGTGTTCATCCAGTCTGTATAAAGCATGCCTTCGAGTTTTCCAAAAGTCATTTCTTTGAGGTTCTGATCTTTTATAATTTCGTAATCTTTGTCCGGATATATTTCATTTAAAATCAAAACGGCAGTTTTATAAGCACGCTTTAAAGGACTTGAAAAAATCTTATCAAATTTTATTCCTTCTTTGCAAAGTCTTTTTCCAAGCTTTACGGCTGCTTCTTCGCCATTTTCGTTTAATTCAATATCAACCCTTCCCTGAAATTTGCAAAGCTTATTCCAGTCGGTCTGGCCGTGTCTTACAATATAAAGTTCCATTAGAATCTAAGCCTTCTTAAATGAGTTATTCTGCTCACAACAAAATTTTCTATATTGTGGTCCGGTAAAATTTCTACGCGTACAATTGAATCAGCAGTCTGTTTTGTAATTCCAAGAGGTTTTCCAATAAGAGTAAAATATTCATTATCCTTACTGAACTGCGGAATTATGATTTCCATATTTTCTTCTGCGTTGATTGCAGATTCAATAAGGTGAACCTTTCCCGCATAATTTGTTCCCTCTGCTTCAAGGATTTCTGTTCGGATGTGGGTTAAAGAAAGCTGCTCTTCGTTTATAATCACCCTCTGGTTAATTTTATCTTTTAAAGTTGAAAGCTGAATTTCATCAATTTTTAATCCCTTAAGCTTTTCCTTTAATTTTGTGATGTATGCCGCAGCAAGGTTGAATTTGATTTCTTTTACCTCAGGCTTTTCAAAATGAATTGAATTCCCCTTTCTTAAAGCCGGGAAGCTGATTTTTTCGTGTCCGTTACCGGCGCTTTTTACCTTGCCCATAAAATCAAGTCCGCTTTCTTCTATAAAACCCTGAGCCGAAACATTCACCGGAATATCTAAAAGATAAATTCCTTTGCTCAATTTTTCCTTTATGTGGCGGCTGATTTTAGGATTATTTTCTACAAATGCGATGTTGGATTCAGAAACTTTTAAAACATATCCGTGATAGATGATTGCAGAAGCATAGGTGTTGTACCAGTCCTGAATGCACATCAAAAGATTTTGTGGAATTTCGTATGCGGTTGTTTCCTCTAAAAGCTTGATGATTGATTCAGGCGTCATTCCAAAATCAAACGCAACAGAAGCAGAGGCCCTTGTAATTTCAAATTCACTTACAACGCCGTAACGCTTGATACTCAAAAATTTTGTTAATGGCAAAAGCTTTTCTAATTCAAGACCCGGTAAAAGGCTTACTGTAAATGCTGAATCTATATTTAAAACTTTTGCGTTTAAAGTATTCTGATTATCCGTAAATATTTTTGAAGGAACATAAATTTCTTCACCGTTTTTATCAAAGCCGATAAGCTCAAGCATTCCAAGATTAATGGCTGCATCGAGCATGCGTTCTATAATTGTTCCGGCCTGCTCTGTAAAAAACGAAGAGCTTTCCTGGCGTGCCGACTGTAAAATCTGAGAAAAGCGCGAAGGAGCATGAGATTCAGAGCCAAAGGTAAAGGTTCCGGCAAGAAAAGCAAGCTTGATAATTGTTTTTGCAGTATATCCGCATTTTGGAATTGAATAGATGCAGTCCAAAAATAACTGTGCTTCTTTTTTTAATCCTTCACGGCTAAACCTTGAACAGGAAGCGGCGCAGATAAAAGCATACTCAAAATCAGACGGAAGCTTTGCAAAAAGTTCAAAGCGTTCATAATCAAGCGCATACTTTGTGCCGTTTTCGTAAACAAGATTTAAGTTTATAAAGGCAGTCATCAAAGCCTGAATTCTTATTAAATCTCCCGGGAAAAAGTCCAAAAGCTTTCCCTGAGTATTCTTTTTTATTACACCGTCGGACTTACAAGAGCATCCGTAAATATTTAAGTACGAAATAAAGGCTGTGATAAAATTCGGATTAATTGAAAAAACATCCTTTGTATTTGATTTTGCAAGCTCAGGCTCTACAAGAATCTTCTGGATTCCGATGTATGGTTCAATTTTTTCCCAGAGCAAAGGATTTACATAATAAAATTCCTTCTGGCTGTAAGGGTCTTTTTTTGTAAAAAGAATAAGACGCTGCACAAGGTTCGAAAGCTCGGTATAAAGCTCTGCCATTGTGTAGTCACCTGTAAAAAAGTCCGAAATATTCTGCTTGGTTGGATTATAAATGTGGCAGATTGCGGTAATCACCTTTATGTCAAATTCGTCCAGAAGATTTACAAGGTTGTTTGAATTTTCTTCGTTTTTAATAAAGCCCGCAAGCTGTTCAATTAAGCGCTGCTTGTTGTATGGAGTTTTAATTTCTCCAAGATACATTCTTATAATGCCAAAAAATTTATCATCAGCTAAAGCCGAAATTGATTCCTGCCAGTCCGATACACTTGTTTTACAATTCATCGCTGTCTCCTGTGTATCGAACAAGTCTGTAGGAATATCCCTGCTCTGCTAAAAACTTTTGTCTGTTTGAACCAAATTCTTCTTCTACGGAATTACGGGTGATGAGTGTGAAGAATCTTGAAGTTCTTTCCTTTGGTCTTAAAATACGTCCAAGTCTCTGCGCTTCTTCCTGCCTGCTTCCAAAGGTTCCACTCACCTGAATTGCAAGGGATGCATCGGGTAAATCAATTGCAAAATTTGCAACCTTGGAAACAACAAGCACGCGAATCTTTCCTTCGCGGAATTCACCGTAGATTCTGTCGCGCTCTGAGTTTGGAGTTTTTCCTGTAATAATAGGCGCATTTAAAAGCTCTGCAATTTCGTTCAGCTGATTAATATACTGCCCGATTACAAGAATCTTATCTTCTGCGTATTTATTTATAATTTTTTGAACAACTTCGATTTTATCTTTATTTTCGCTTGCAATGCGGTGCTTTTCGCGGGAAGGAGCAACGGCATAATCAATTTCCCTTTCTACAGGAAGATTGATTTTTACTTCGATACACTCGGCACTCGCAATCCATTTATCTCTTTCAAGCTCTTTCCAGGGAACATCGTAGCGCTTAGGACCAACAAGACTGAAAACATGACCCTGACATCCATCCTCGCGAACCAAAGTTGCAGTAAGACCAACACGACGTACAGCCTGAAGCTCTGCCACAACACGGAACACAGGAGCTGGGAGCATGTGAACTTCATCATAAATAATTAAGCCCCAGGGTCTTTCATGGAAAATCGAAAAATGAGGATATGGGCCGGTTTTATCCGGTCTCCAGGTTAAAATCTGATACGTTGCAATTGTTACAGGTTTAATTTCCTTATTTTCGCCTGTGTATTCAGCAATCTGGTCTTTTGTTAAATTTGTTTTATCCAAAAGCTCATCAATCCACTGATGCACGGCAGAAATATTTGTTGTGATAATAAGGGTAGAAGTTTTAAGCATATCCATAATCGTCATGCCAACAATTGTTTTACCCGCACCACAAGGAAGAACTATAGTTCCAAAGCCTGTCCCAGGTCCCTTATCTCCAACCAGCGCCTTTGCACTTGCAGTCTGATAATCACGAATCACAAGAGGAGAGCCTTTTAAAGTATTTTGTTCTAAGCTTATATCAAGAGGTTCGCCGTCTTTTAAAGGAACTTCATCTTTTACAGGCCATCCCGACTCAAGCAAAAGCTGTTTTATAATTCCTCTGTCTGTAAGTCGGAGTAAAAAACTGTTTTCAGGACGATTATCTTCTTCAACTTCTATTTTTTCGCAGATGAATTTTTTAATTGCAGGGTTTGCATTAATTTCTTTATAAACAGCATTGGAATTGCTTACAAGATACAAAAATTTTTCTTTGATTTTTCCTTCTGTTCTTTCGGGCCCTGTAATAAGGCGGATTTTTCCAAAGCGTTCAGAAATATCTTTAATCCACATTACAACAGACTGAGGAACATCATAGCGTGCATATTTTGAAATTGTATTTACAGCATCATCGGCACTAAAGCCTGCGCTCGCTGCATTCCATAAAGACAATGGTGTGAGTCTGTAAGTATGTAAATGCTCAGGAGATTTTTCAAGCTCGGCAAAAGGGATAAGTGCATTACGGCATTCTTCTGCCAAAGGAGCATGAACATCAAGTAAAAGAGAACGGTCGCCCTGAACAATCAATGGATTTTCTACATTCATCGCAAAAATTTATTATAGCGAATTTTGCCCCGGTCTACAATCTAGAAAAAAAGGATTTTAGCCGATAATTAAATTATGGACACACTTTTTACGCTGGACATTAAAGATTATGATCCTGAATGGCCTCATTCAAAAAGACCTTCTTCCAGAGCAATAATTATTCTCGACAACGACGGAAATCAGATGGATTATTCCGAAGGAAAAATTTTTAATGCTGATGATAAAATTGTTTTAGTCCACAGCACAAAATACGATTATTATAAATTCCCGGGCGGCGGTATAAAAGATAAAGAAGAAAATCAGGCTGCCCTTATCCGCGAAGTTCAGGAAGAAGTTGGGCTCACAGTTATCCCCCAAAGCATAAAGGAATACGGAATTACAAAGAGATTTCAGAGCACCAAGCTTTTTGCAAATACAACCTTTGAACAGGATTCGTTTTATTATTTTTGCAAGGTTCAAAGCGGAGAAAATAACGAGCTTAGTATCACATCACAGACCTTAGACCCGTACGAAGCAGAAGAAGGTTTTGAACTTTCGCTTGTTACAATTAAAGAAGCCATAAATGCAAACAATCATTCTTTAAACGAAGATTATTTTATGGCCGTAATGATTGAACGCGACACAAGAGTTTTACAGCGTCTTATAAATGCACCTGCCATACCTTCCAGAACCTTTGCAAAATTCCTTATGCAGAGAGCCGTAGAAATGAACCCGGGTCCCTGGGAGCAGCATTCAATTTTAGTTGCAGAATGTGCAGAAAAAATTGCCGTACAGATTTTGAGAAACAACGGAGAGCTTTCGGAAGACGGCACAATAAAAGAAAATTCTTCCATCAATCCGGAAAAGGCTTACCTTATGGGATTTTTGCACGACATCGGACGCAGAAACGGAATTACAGGGCTAAAGCATGTCTGGGATGGATATCATTATTTAAAAGACATGGGCTATGATGATTTTGCTCAAATCTGTCTTACTCATTCCTTCCAGTTCCCCGAATTCAGCCTTTATATTGGAGAAAAGGATTTAGAGCCTGCAGAAATAGAAGAACTTAAAGCTCTTTTAAAAAACACAGTTTATACAGATTACGATTATTTAATTCAGCTTTTGGATGCGGCGTGCAATGCAGACGGAACAGTGGATCTTGTGAGTCGGATGAATGATGTTAGAAGGCGCTACGGAAATTATCCGCTTTTAAAATGGGCACGCAATTTTGAATTAAAGGAAATGTTCGAAAAAAAGATGGGAAAATCCCTCTACGAAGTAATCTAAAATATCGATATTTTTATAATTCTATGTTAAAATAAAAAAATGCCGATTAACATTTACTCGAAAAGAAACCAGCTGCTCATAAAAATCATAAGTGTTTTTGGAATATTTGTTTTTATTTTTTCCAACGTTTTTGAAGTACACAATTTGATGATTTTCTCTGAACCAAAGCTTCGTCTCATCTCAATTACCGGCATCATTTTAAACGCAATAAGCACAATTCTTTTTATTATAGTAATAATCTTTCCAACCAAATTTCAATTCTTTGGATTTGTAGTTTTATATTACAGCATCTGGATAGAAGTGATAGAACCGGTTTCGGGTATTCCATTGTTCCTTTTCTTTTTAAGTGCAACAATCTTTCTTGCCCGCGGACTTTTATATAATCACAAAAAACTTCGTGCCATAATCTTTGCAGTATTTTTTATAGGCTTTCTTCTTTTACCACTCAGAAGTGGCGCAGATATTTTTCTTAAATCATTAATTCAAAATCTTTCGTTTACACTTGCTTGCGGAGCAATCTTATTTTTCTTTTCTCTTATTTTGCAAAATACACCTGTAGACAAAAGTCTGAACATCAAGGATTACGAAGGACTTACCAAAAGAGACTGTGAATGGCTTAATGCGATTTTAAATAACGAAAAGTACGAGGCGATTGCCATCAATTACCACATGAACCTTGGTTCAGTAAAAAACCGGTTTAAGGTCATCTTCGACATTCTCGAAGTTGGCGATAAAACCGGCTTTCTGAACAAGTACAGTGATTATGCTATAAACTTTTTGTAATTATACTCTCTAATGTCCTCTATGCATAATATATAAAAAGGAAGATTCGTCTCGTTTAATTACAATTCCATTTTATGTAAAAAATAAAATCATTCCTAGGTCATAAAAGGTCATATTTAGGGCATAAAAGGTCATTTTTTAGGTATAAAATGGCATTTTTATAGCATAAAAATCATTTTTTTCTAAATATTAATGATGGAACAATCTGATTCCGTTGAAGCACATTGTCATGTTGTATCCGTCGGCAGCGGCGATAACTAAGTCGTCTCTTACAGAACCTCCAGGCTGGGCGATTACTGTTACTCCGGATTTTTTGGCACGGTCAATGTTGTCTCCGAATGGAAAGAATGCGTCGGAACCAAGAGCTACATTTGTATTCTTGGAAATCCATTCGTCTTTTTCTGCCTGTGTGAATACTTCAGGTTTTTCCTTAAAGATGTTCTGCCATTTTCCGTCTGCAAGAACGTCCATGTATTCGTTTCCGATATAAACATCAATTGCGTTGTCGCGGTCTGCACGTTTAATACCGTCTACAAACTTAAGATTCAAAACCTTAGGACACTGTCTGAGCCACCAGTTATCTGCCTTCTGTCCGGCAAGACGTGTACAGTGAACGCGGCTCTGCTGTCCGGCGCCAATACCAATTGCCTGTCCGTCTTTTACAAAGCATACTGAGTTAGACTGTGTATATTTAAGAACGATTAAAGAAATGATTAAGTTTCTCTTGTCGTCTTCTGAAAGATTTTTATTTTTAGTAACGATGTTGCTCAAAGCCGACTGTTCATCAATCTTGAGGAAGTTGTGGCCCTGTTCAAAAGTAACTCCGAATACCTGTTTCTTTTCGATTTCTGCAGGAACATAAGAAGCATCAATCTGAATTACACAATAGTTTCCGTTTTTCTTAGCCTTTAAGATTTCCAAAGCCTTGTCTGAATAAGAAGGAGCAATTACACCATCAGAAACTTCTTTTTTAATAAGAAGAGCAGTTGCTTCATCACATTCATCACTTAAAGAAATAAAATCACCAAAGGATGACATACGGTCTGCACCGCGCGCTCTTGCATAGGCACAAGCCAAAGGAGAAAGTTCAACTCCGTCTGTAAAATAAATCTGTTTGAGTGTGTCTGATAAAGGAAGGCCTACAGCAGCACCGGCTGGAGAAACGTGTTTAAAAGATGTTGCAGAAGGAAGTCCCGTTGCTTCTTTTAATTCTTTTACAAGCTGCCATCCGTTCAAGGCATCTAAAAGATTGATATATCCTGGTCTACCATTCAAAACTGTAATTGGTAAATCGCCGCTTTCCATATAAACCCTTGCAGGTTTCTGATTTGGATTACATCCGTATTTTAATTCTAATTCTTTCATGAGGATATAATAGAATAATTACTGATTTTCTTCAATCTGACGAAAGATTTCCAGCATGATAAGGCACACAGAATAAATGATAAAGCCCGGCCAGAAAAAGAGACCGATGATTCCGCCAAGAATATTAAGATAAAAAAGATAGCCCAAAACTCCAAGCTCAACTGTAACAATCAAAAAGATTAAAGCGGCTCTCTTAAAAAACTGAAGCTGACGCACAACAACATTCTTTACGATATTCACAAAGGTATTTTCGTAGCGGCCGATAAAAGCATAGGCAAACACATTTGAATTAACAATGGTCATAGAAAGAACAAGAGCAACGCCAATGGCAATAATATTAAACCATTCATTTTCAAAAACAAGGTACCAGATTCCAAAAAGCATTGCAGCAGAAACAGCGGAAATCAAAGACATTATCAATCCCTGAAGCGCATTATCCTTCATACCCTTTGTAAACATCTTAAAGGTAGAAACTTCCTTGTTATTGCAGATTTTGATGATTAAATAAAAAGCAGCGCACGTAGCAGGTCCTATAGTAATAATCGGGAGTGAAAAAACAAACCACAAAAGGTTTACTAAAAGGACGTTAAGAATTTTTAAAAGAGGTTTATCTGCTTCGTGCTTCATAATGATTAAATATTTTTATTGATGATTTTTGTTTCGTATTTACCGGTCTGTAAATCAATAAAACGAACAAACAAAGAAACTTTATTATCCTCATTCAAAGAAGACCAGATTAAATCCGTAAAGCTGTTGATGTCGCCGTCGATGTTTACTTTTACAGGTTCTCCGGTAAAGCTTGGCAAAGGATTTCCGTCTCCCATGTATGTGTGGATGTAATGACCTTCTCCCTTCTGTGGAGCGTCGTATGTAAATGTAAAACGAAGTGTGTTATCAGGATTTCCATCATCGCTCTTTAAGATTGAAAGTGCATAGTCATATTTTCCGCCCCCAACTTTTAAAAGTGATGAAATACGAGGTGTGTAGTTTGGATCATCGTGTTCATATTTTCTGATGCGGAGTGATTCTTCAAAGGTTTTTCCTTCTTTCAAGCCTTCAAAAATGGTATCTGTCTGATCTCCATTTGTTACGATTGTATATTCGTTGAGCTGGCGTACTGCCGCATAAATGATTAAGCTTGGATCTCCTGCAATTAAAGAAGGGTCAAATGCCTTTGTGCGGATTACTTCTGTGCCGTCTTCGTTTTCTGTAACAAAGATTCTGTTACGGCTGCCTGCGCTTCTTCCCATTGTCCAGTAAGCAGAAACAGCATATTTTCCGTCCTTACTAAGACCCGCAATTATTCCTCTTCCAGGATAAGTTGTGCTCTTTAATTCAGTTTTTAAATCTACAGCTTTCATTTTTTGCTCCCTTATTTTTGTTCTTTTTCTACTTTATCGTGCATTTCTTCCATAATGCTCATGAGTGCATCTACAGTCTTCTGCTTTGGATCCGGGTCATCTGCCGGTACATTTTCCAGAATTGAATTTCTGAATTTTTTACATTCAACTATAGGACTTGCAGTCATTCTGATTACATCCGGATTTACAATATCTGCAAGCATGTCGTCAGGATTTTCCGGGTTGATTAAAAGACAGCTTCCGTTAATTGAAACAGGAATAAGAATATCGAAAAGACGCATGTAACTGTCTATTTCCCTTAATCCGCGCTTTGTTTCCGGCTTTCCAGGTCTGTAACGTGTTCCACTTGGGAATACAAGGATAATCTGTCCTCTTTTTTTACAGCCGTCCATTGCACGCATTGCAGCAAAGTTTATTTTTCTTGCACGCTTTTGTTCTTCATCAATCTGTTCGTCTGTCCAGCCCTTTGCCTTTAAAGAGTCAAGACTTCTTGTAGGATAAATAACTACGCGGGTAAAGCCTTCTGTAAATGCACGTACTCCTTCGTTTGCTTCATTCAACTTCATTCCGGCAATTGCAACAATTCTGGAAGCAAAATCCTTGGCCCATTCTTCACCAGTCTGTTCAAGAAGATAAAGAAAAATAGGCAAATCAAGATTAGAAAAGTGTTCCATCATTACAACACCGTTCTTTCCTTCCTTTGTAACTGCATCATAAAAAGCTTTAAAATATTCAATGTTTCCAAGACCCGAACCTTTAAGAACATTATCCTTAAGAAGGTAGTTCATATATTTTCTGGTTTCTAAGTTTGCTTCCTGATAAATACAATTTTCATCAATTTTTGCAGCAGCATGAGAAGCCTTTTTAAGCTCAGTAAAAAACTGCTGGTATTTATCTTTTAATGTGACAGGCATTTGAATCTCCCGTAAAATCTGATAGTCAATTTTTTATATATTTTTTCTATTATAGAGTATTTTTTTATTTTTGCATATAATTACACAAAAGGAAAAAGATGAAACACATACTCTGCATCTGCTTAAGTTCTACAATACAAAGAACTGTAACATTCAAAAGCCTCACAAAAACTCACGTGAACCGCTCGGAACATTATGTGGAACACGCAAGCGGAAAGGCAATCAATTCTGCACGCGTTTTAAATCAGCTTGAAAAAGGCTGTGCTACAACAATCTGTCCTTTGGGAATTAATAATGCTGATTATTTTTTAAATCTTGCACAAAAAGATGCTTTAGAAATTGCATACGTCCTCATCCCAGGTAACACAAGAACCTGCTGGACCCTTTTGGATAAATCAGACGCTACAACAACAGAGCTCGTAGTTGGAGAAAAAGAGCTTACAGGAAAAGAAGAGATTCCCCAGGATGCAGTGAGCGTGGAAGCCGCAGAGATAAAGATTTTAAAACTCATTCATGAATCACTTGATTCTGTAGATGCCGTTTTACTTTCTGGAAGTAAGCCTAAAATCTGGAGCACAGACCTTTATGCGGCAATCGCAGGAATTACAAAAGACCATAATAAAATCCTTTTAGCTGATTATATCGGCCAGGACCTTGAACTCACTTTAAAATCCGTTACCCCCGACATCATAAAGATCAACGATACAGAATTTATCCAGACTTTTATGAAGGAATGCGGACAAAATGTGAGTGAAGATGAACTTAAAAATGAAATAATCTGTTTAAGTAAAAAACTGAACAATATAGTTGTTGTAACCCGCGGAACTCAGTCTACTTTTGCAGCCCAGAACGGTAAATTTGAAGAATGCCCGGTGATAAAAACACAGGCCGTAAACACAACTGCATGCGGAGACAGCTTTAATTCAGGCTTTT
The DNA here is from genome assembly GCA_017962965.1 of Treponema sp. Classification (GTDB taxonomy): domain Bacteria; phylum Spirochaetota; class Spirochaetia; order Treponematales; family Treponemataceae; genus Treponema_D. The sequence continues at coordinate 46,263 of JAGCUI010000060.1, forward strand.
TATACGAATTTTTAAATACAAAAGACTTTTCTGCCTCCCTCAAAAAGGGAACCTGGTGCGCATCTAAAAACGCTAAATCAGAAATTCCCGGAAATATACTCTAAACCCCTCCTGTTAGGTAATATCGCTTATTGTCTTTAACCTAAATTTATAAGAAAATTAAACCATATATTAAACTAAATGGAGACCAAAATGAGTATTGAAAAGAAACCTCTCGTTAATGATTTGTATACAGCAGACCCATCTGCACATGTATTTAATGGAAAAATTTATATTTACCCTTCGCATGATGAAGATATAGATGTAGAAAACAATGACAACGGCGATCAGTATGACATGAAGGATTATCATGTTTACGAAATGAGCGATACAGAAAACTACCCACGTGACTGCGGATGCGTATTCACACTTGATGACGTAAAATGGGCAAGCAAACAGCTTTGGGCTCCAGACTGTCAGGAAAAAGACGGAAAATATTATTTCTACTTCCCTGCACGCGATAAAAACGGAATGTTCCGCGTAGGTGTTGCAGTTGGAAATAAACCGGAAGGTCCTTTTACTCCAGAAGATGATTATATTCAGGGAACATACTCAATCGATCCATGCTGTTTTAAAGACACAGACTCAAAATACTACCTTACAATGGGCGGACTTTGGGGTGGTCAGCTTGATCAGTACAGAAACAACAAATGGGGAGAAAATAACAAGGAACCAAGAAGCGGAGAAGATGCTTGTACTCCAAAAATCGCACTTCTTAAAGACAACATGAAAGAGCTTGCAGAAGATTTACGCGACCTTGTTATTACAGATAAAGACGGAAAACCTTTACAGGGTGATGATGAAGAACGCCGCTACTTTGAAGACCCATGGCTCTTTAAAAAAGGCGACACATATTACTTTACCTATTCAACAGGAACAACTCACCTTTTAGCATGGGCTACATCTAAGAATGTTTACGGTCCATACACATACGGTGGAACAATTTTAACACCTGTTCTTGGATGGACAACACATCACTCAATCCTCGAATTCAACGGAAAATGGTATCTTTTCTACCACGACTGCGAACGTTCAAACGGTGTAAACCAGAAGCGCAACGTAAAATTCCGTGAATTAAAGTTTGATGACAAAGGAAACATCATTAAAATGGACGGTTTGGAAAAATAATACTTCCATTTTATGCAAAAAGACTTTAAAATGTACTTCATAGGTTTATTTTATAAGGAAGGATTATGATAGTTTCTACAAAAGGTCGTTATGCACTTCGTGTTATGGTAGATATTGCCGAACACTCAAATGAAGGTCGTATCCCGTTAAAGGAAATTGCAGACCGCCAGGGTATTTCACAAAAATACATAGAATCTATCATGTCCCTTCTTTCAAAGCACTCTCTTGTAGATGCCGTTCACGGTAAAGGCGGTGGCTACAAGCTCAACAGAGCACCCAAAGACTACAAAATCAGCGACATCCTTAAAGTAACAGAAGGCACCCTTGCCCCCGTTGCCTGCCTCGAATCAGGCGTAGCTCCATGCCCTAAAACCAGCGTATGCCGAACTCTCCCCATGTGGCAAAAACTCGACAAACTCATCAACGACTTTTTCAGCAGCATGACCCTCGCAGATTTATGCCAGACCCCGTTGAAATAACCCCCATTATCTGCTATTATTAACTCCATCCATTATGGGCCATTAGCTCAGTTGGTTAGAGCAGAGGACTCATAACCCTTTGGTCCTTGGTTCAAGTCCAAGATGGCCCATATTTGCGTAACGAAGTGAGCAAATATACTTCAATCACTTCCTATAGCCAAACGGAGCATATGCTACGTATGGCCCAAAGTCCATTTTGCGTTAGCAGAATGGACTTTTTTTATATAATTTCCTATAGCCAAACGACGCAAGTGCGGCGTATGGCCCATAAGAAGAAAGCATTCTGCGTGTGCGGAATGCTTTCTTCTTATTCACAACCGAACAGGCATAGCCTGTTCGGGCGCCAGGACGACCGTAGAACCTAAAATGGCCCGCTCCCGCAGCCCATATTTGCGTAACGAAGTGAGCAAATAACAAATCTTTATTCCTTTACCGTGTCTTTTTTCTCAACTTCGTGTAGTTTTTATAGTATCTTTATAATAGAATTAAACAAGACGGAGGCATGATATGGCAGAAATTACTATCACAGAAGAAAACTTTCAGAAAGAAGTTATTGAATCGGATAAGACTGTTGTGCTGGATTTCTGGGCGGCTTGGTGCGGTCCTTGTAAGGCTTTTGCGCCGGTTCTGGAAGAGTTTGCTAATGAACATCCGGAAATTAAAGTTGGAAAAGTAAATGTAGATGAACAGCAGAATCTTGCTTCTCAGTTTGGAATTATGAGCATTCCGACAATTGCCGTTATGAAGGACGGAAAAGTTGCTGACTCTGCATTCGGTGCCCTTCCAAAAGAAGATCTGGAAAAGCTCTGCGGCCTTGCTTAATTAAGCGCTTTTATTTTCCAACACAGAAATTGGCAAAAATACTGCCAAGAACATCATCCGGGGTAACGTCTCCGGTAACCTCTCCAAGGCTGTCTAAGGCATTTTCAAGGTCCTGAACTACAGCATCGAGGGTGTAATTGTCGTCGGCACTAATAAGCGCATGTTTTACGCTCTCCAAAGCCTGGCTCACAGCTTCTTTTTGTCTTGCAGAACCTAGACCTGCCTGCTCTCTGTCTGTAGAAAGTCCCGCTGTAAGAATCTTTGTTACCTGGTCGAATAAGTCCTTGAGGCCTTGACCTGTTTTAGAAGAAACTTTTACTACAGGATGATTCTGCTCTTGAGATTTTGCACCTTCCTGTGCCGATGAGCCCTGTTCCTTATCCATCTTTGTATAAACAAGGATGAGAGGCTCTGTGCATTTATTTATAAAGTCTTTATCTTCTTCATTCATGCCTTTCTGGCTGTCTACAAGGTATAAAACAACGTCTGCATCCTGAGTAAGATTTTTTGTGATTTTTACACCCTGGGCTTCTACCACATCGGTTGTCTCGCGTAAACCCGCTGTATCAAAAAGACGAACAGGAATGCCGTTTATACTAGCCCAGCTTTCAAGCCAGTCTCTTGTAGTCCCCTCCACGTCGCTCACAATCGCCCGCTCTTCCTTTAAAACCGCATTAAAGAGCGACGACTTCCCCGCATTCGTCCTGCCGGCCAGAACTACCCTCGCTCCATCCTGATAAAGCTTTTCGCTTTTCCATGAGTCTACAAGCGCGCTCAGTCTCTTAATTGCAAGCTCAATATCGGCACGGTCAAAGGTGTCTGCAATGGTCTCTTCATCCTCAGGATATTCAATTTCAACTTCTATTTCTGCAAGAGTATCTACAATCAGTTTTTTAATGGAATCAATTTCCGTAAAAAGAGCACCAGAAAGTCTTCCAGCTGCATGAGAGCGCGAAACATCAGTGTGTGAATCAATAATTTCTTTTACTGCTTCTGCCTTGGTTAAATCAGTTTTCCCGTTTATATAAGCTCGGAAGGTGTATTCTCCCCTGTTTGCCTGCCTCAAGCCGATTTTAAGCATAAGATTCTGGATTGCAGTTACAACAGAAGGCCCGCCGTGACAAAAAATCTCTACCATATTTTCGCCAGTAAAGGATTTTGGAGCACGATAAACTGCACACATTACTTCATCAATTTTTTCTTCTTTAGAGCTTTGAATCCATCCGTACACGAGTGTATTACCGGCTGCTTCTAAAAGAGCCTTTGGACGTGAGAAAACTTTGGAAACAAGTTCAATTGAATCTTTACCCGAAACCCTCACAATTCCTAAAGCCGCAGGAGAAAGGGCTGTTGCAATTGAGGAAATGGAATCTTCGGGTGTGTAAACAGAAGCGTTCATGAGCTAAAGTTTATTAATTTCCACCAACATTTACAAGAGGAGTTAATAAATAAGGCTTATATCCTGAATTTTCAATGCTGTTTTCCGGATTATCAGCGCCGCGCAAAAGATTCAAGATTGCCATATCAACTGATTTCTGATCGTTGTAATCTCTTTGTCTTGTGCCGATTGCAGGCTTGTTTTTATATGCTGCTTCCGGTGCGGTTCCAATAAATTCATCTGAATCCTTTACATCCTCAGGTGTTTTTGAATAGTCGCCCGAATTATTCCAGCACATATATCCGCGATTTAAAGCATCTCTTACACCAAAGAATTCTTTTTTGATGTAATTTGTGTCGTAATAAGCATTGTCGTAAGAAACATTCAGATAAAAACACTGAACCCAAGGACGGATAATTGCCCTGTTTCTTGCCATAACTGTATTTCTGTATGAACCGTAATAATAAATTCTGTAAGTTCTGTCTGCAAATGGTTCATAATTTAAGAATTTCTGTTCAAAGTGGCTTGGATAGAACATCGGGCCGATTACATCAACGTATTCACAAAGCATTTCTACATCCTGCCCTGTTTTTGAGCCGCATCTGTACCAGCCGTTTGCCCCGTAAATATCAATTCCCAAAGGAGCATTTATATTTTCTCTTGCATAAGAAAGGAACGAAATGAGGGCACTTTCCTTATCCATTCCCTTGTCCTGCCATCTGTACTGAGCGTTATAAAGATTTCGTCCGTCGGTAGGGAAGCGGATGTAGTCAAACTGAATTTCATCAAAGCCGCGTTCTACAAGCTCTTTAGCAATTGCAACATCGTATTCCCACACTTCCTGGCAGTATGGATCTACCCAGACTTCATCATAATATCCCTGTGTTCCGTCTGCCAAAGTTCTTGTTCCCTTCCATGCAGCATTTGTTGTTTTATCCCACACAGCATATTTTCCGCCGCCGTATGAAGCTAAAACAGGATCTTTAAATACTACGATTCTGGCTACAAGATAAACATCATCCTTTTTAAATTCAGAAACAAATTTATCCAGATCCATCTTATATGAAGAAACTTTACCCTTAGCTTTTACAACCGGGTCCTTACTGTCGTATCTTAAATAACCGGCATCATCTTTCATGTCGATTACAATACTATTCATTTTTTTGTCTTTTAAAAGTTTTTTGTATTTATCAATTCCAGACTGAAGGCGGCACTGATATGCAGAAGCATAGATACTCTTTTTATCAAGCGCTGTTTTTGCATATTTTGTGTTGATTGAGCCAGGATAAAGCTCCCAAAGTTCATTTACAATTACTTCTTTTCCAAAACCGCTCTTTGATTCTGGAATGTATGCGGTGTTAACGGTTCCAGGTACGGCAGAAAATGCTTTTTCCCAATCCGAAACCTTTTTTGGAACTCCGTTTGATTTATTTGTTTCAAGATTTAATGAACCAAAGCCTTCGAGTTTTGTATAAAGAATTACATTGTCGATTAAATAAAGTCCGTCTATTGTTTCTACAGGCTCTTCTCCCTTATAAAGAAGCTCTGCCCGTTTTGTATACCAGTTGAATTTATAAATGCGCGGAATATAAGACTGAGATACATATAATTCAGCCTGCTTTGTTCCGTCTGCAAGTGTTCGCACTACCGGTAATAAATCTGCCATTTCATCCGGAGAAGAAAGAGTTTTCATTATTTCAAAACCAGCTGAAATATCGTTCCAGTGTGCATTTTTTCTGTTTGGGAAAATATATGAAAAACCAAAAAGAGGATGAGACATAAAGACTACAGTTTCTTCATCGATTGTTAAAACTGCAACAGCCTTGTTTCCCGAAGTATTTGGTCCCATTGAACCAAGCGATCTCCACGAAACGCCTCCGTCCTGAGTATAAAAAACTGCGTCCTTTGTGGCAGTTACCATTTCCTTATTATTTACAGGATTTATACAAAGATCTTTTAAAGACTGAATCTGTAAATCAAGCTTTGTTGTTTTTCCGTCGTATTTTTTGATTGTTAAAAATGGAAGTCCCTTATCGCGTTCTTCAAAATTTACAAGGTCTTCTGTATAAAAAATTCCTTTACGTGTTCTTATATAAAAAGCCGCTTTTTTTGGCTTGGATGCATCCGGAATGATTTTAATAATCTGATCTACGCGGGCATCTGTCCAAAGAGGAACTGCATAACTTTTTGATGAAACTTTAAAAAGACCTTCATCGGAGCCGATTAAATAGGCATCCGATTCCATAGAAACTTCGCGTGCTGTAACTTTTTTTTCTGGAAGTGTATATAAAGGTTTGATTTCCTGAGAAAAAGCAGCCGGTGTAATAAATAGTAATGATAATACCAATAGAAAGACTAACATACTATTATTATCGGCTGCTTTTTACAATATCTTTTATATTTTTTGTTCTTTTCCGGTTCTATCCTAGAAAATATTTGTTCTCAAACCGAATGCAAACTGGAATACCATACTGTTGATAGACTCGCCTGCAACGTCCGATGGAATGAACCAGAGGGAAGCTTCGGTGTAGAACGAGAATGCACTGAACATCGATGCGTTCTTTCTTACAATCCTTGGGAATTCCATCTGTAATTCGATTGCAGAAAGCCACTGTGGTTTTCCTGAACCAGTTTCATTAAAGCGTGAGAACTGCGCACCAACGGCAAAGTTAGCGTACAACCATTCCCAGTCATGACCCCAGAAGTAGCTGAATGGAATCTGAGAGATGTTTGCAAGCAGCTTAAAGCCGAATACATTGTCTCCACCATAACGCATTACTGTAGGATCTTTTCCTAAGATGTTGTTTGCCATATCACGCTGACTCTGTGTGAACTGACCCCACTGGAACTGTACCTTTACGTTGTCGTCGAAGAATGTAAGTCCGGCACCAATTTCGTAGAGTGTAGCACCCCAGAAGTGGAAGTCTAAGTACAAGCCCTGGATGAATGATGGAACTTCGTATGCAGATTTATCACCCTTACGCAATACTACAGTTACATCTTCAAGTTTAACGTCATCGCTCGAAAGTCCGCTTACATCAAGTACCTGGTTGTATCTTCCGCCCTTTCCTGGAGCAATGAGCTTAATCTTAGGACTTGTGTTATCAATCTGTACGATTGTACGTTCAATAGCCTTGTCTCCGCTCATCATTGTTACGCGTACAAGGATAAAGTGATATCCTTCCGACAAATCCTGGTTTTCGATACGGTATTCCCACTTGTTCTTTGTAGAAAGCTGTGTGAATGTTTTACCGTTATCAAGACTTATTTCAATGCACTGAATTGTCTTCTTGGCATTGAGGGCTGCCTTCTGTTCTTTATTTGTTTCCTTTGAATCAAGCTTTTCTTTTTCTGCATCGGAAAGGATACAACCTGCCTTACCCTTTAAGTATGGACGATCTGTTGCAAAGTCTCCGTATACAAAGTTATCCAAAGTAATCCATGGTCCGCTCTGGCTGTAAGTAATTGTCTGTTCACGTGAAGTTACCCTTCTACCGTTCTTGAGAACTGCTTCAACCTTATATGTGTGAGTACCGTCTGTCATATCAACGCGGTTTCTCTTAATTGATTCTCCGTTTTCATCAACTTCTCCAGAGTCTTCTGTTGTTGGAGGAGTGATTTCGAACTTGAAGAATCCTGAATCTGTAAGGTTAGTTTCTTTTACAACCTTGTTATCAACATAGAGTCTTAAAGTTTCAACTTCTGTATCAGGCTGAACTTCTGTCTGACCATAAATGTTGAAGTATCCGTTCTTGTGTTCACCATTCAATGGATAAAGGATGTCTACAGTTGCAGTAGGCTTGTTCTTATCGATATGAATGTTGCGGCTTACGTTTGTTTTGTTTCCGGCTTTATCTTCTCCGGTAAGTTCAACGTTATAGAAGCCGTTTGGTAAGCTTGAAATATCAAGTGTTTCACCAATAATACGGTCAATCTTGAGGTTTCTTACAACTGTTGAACCAGATCTGTCCATGCTGCGGATTGTTACATACATCTTTGTAATTTCTACGTTATCGTATGCATAACCCGAGAAGAACAATGTACCAGTTGAAGTTGAATCATCAAGAGGATATTCGAGAATAATGTTTGGCGCATTGTTATCAATGTTGATAAGGCTCGAATAAAGACCTGTAATTCCGTAGTTATCTGTAACTCTAAGGAATACTACCTGAGTTCCACCTGGAATTGCACGTGTATCAACCTTATAAGACCATCTTTCCTTACCGGTAGCGTCGTTGTAGCTGTTTCCGTTATCAAGAGAAACTTCTACCTTCTTAATACCGTTCTTATCAGAAGCAACTCCGGAAATTTCGATTACATCACGAACTGAAGTATCGATTGTAGGTTTTTCTACAGAACCCTTTGGCTCTTCCAGAGAAATTCTGAACTTGCGTCTTACTTCTTCACCACGAACACCATTCTGGTCTACTGCATATACAGTTACAGTGTGTTCGTTATCTGTCATTTCTTCAATCGGAACAAAGATTTCGTAATTAGAAGTCAATGGATATTCAGCTTCAGGATTGTTCTGTCCGTAAACTTCGTCCTTAGCAACCTGTCTGTATTGTCCGTTATCAATTCTATAGAATACCTTTGAGTCACCATCATCATCATAAACTACACCCGAAATTGTGAAGTTTCTTGTAAGAACTTCTTCTTCGTTTGGAATATGGATTTCGGCAACAGGTAAGTCTGATTTATTATCAACCTTGAAGTCCCATGAATTGATTGACTTAGAGTTTCCGGCTTCATCAACAAATGTAAAGCCCATTCTTGCGTCGATCGGCTGGCTCTTTGTACCAACGTGTGTTGTTACAAGTGGTCCAATCGGGAGTTCATTTCTTGTTCCGCCGTAAGAATAATATGCTTTTCCTACAACACCAATATCTTCTACTTCGAATACAATCAGGTTATCACCGTTTACAATATCACCGGCCAATGGAGCAATTACCCTTACTTCCGGAGCTGTTGTATCCTTGAATACTGCAAGATTTGCATAAGCAACGTGTCCTGCATTATCAACTGCACGGATATCTACCTGAACAAGACCGTCTTCCATGCCGGAAACATCAATGTCTCTTCCGAATGTAACACCACGTCCGCCTTCAATAGAGAATTTTCTCCAATTTTCACCGTTATCAATAGAGTATTCTACGCTTCTAACACCAAGTGCATCCTGTGCTGTACCCTTAATTGAAAGTGTATTTCTTACCCAGGAACGACCGTCCTGTGACTGAATAACAAGGTTTGGTCCTTCTGAGTCGGCAAGAATATTGATTGCACGTGATTCTACAACACGGCCATAAGGATCTGTAATTCTAACTCTTACACCTCTGTAGTTTCCGTCCTTTTCTGCAGTAAGAATGACTACATTTCCTTTAACTTCTACTGCTAAACCTGGAGTAGGTGTGCTGAGTTCGGCTTTAAAGGTTGTTGGAATATTTACATAGTAGAAAACCTGAGAGCCACTTGGCATAACATAGTTTCCGTCCTGTGAATCGTAAGCAGAGAATGAATCCATATAGTTGTAAACTCTTTCTGCATCATCACTGAGCTCTGTTTTTGGTCTTACAACAAGGATTGTACCTGTTACAACTGTATCCTTTAATCCGCTGGCTTTTACAACTGCCTTAATATGATTTACACGAGCTGGAAGATTTCCGATTGGGATTTCTGCATAATATCTTCCGTCTCCGTCTTTACTTACTTTTGCAGACCCTGCCTGCTTTGCATCTCCACCAGGAACTGCATCACCGTAGATTTCGTAAGAAACTGAACCAACAGATGCAAATGTGCTTATGAACATCTTGAGGAAGTGTTTCTCTGATTTATTTGAATCCTTTGGTAATGTAACAGCCATACCACTGTAGTAAGCCCCGTCGTCAAAGTTAGAGAAGCGTGCCTGAATGTCCGGCTGCTTTGAAACAGTTGGAGATTTGAATGTTGAAGCACCGCTTTCTGCATTTACTGTCATGCTGAATGCATTTGCACCAACCTTCATAGAAGAGCGAGGGAAAATTTCAACGTGTTTGTCGATTTCGCCCTGGTAAACTGCTACACCAAACAAGTCTTCACTTTCGAACCATGTATTAAAGAGCTTTGGAGCTGCAATTCTTGTCCCTTCTTCATTTTTTACAATTTCCGGAATTGTAGAAACTACAACCGCAGCAGAAGTTTTGTTTCCTGCACGGCTTTCTGCAAGGATTTCTACAACAAAATATCCGGTTCCAAGGTCCTGAGTATCCAGGTTGATTCCGAATGAACCGCCTGCTAAGCTTGCGTCCTTGTATTCTGCATCCATTGAAGGAGTGATTTTTGTTACTACGTTTGTTTTTGGATCAAGAGCTGCAGCTACTCTTAAAAGTCTGTATTTAACTTTTAAAAGTCCTGTTTCGCAGGAAACATTACCTGTAATTCTTACGTTTCCGCTTGTTCCGTCAACTGCTTTTCCTTCTACTCTTGTGTTATTTGCACGGATAGAAGAGAAAACAGGAAGTGCTGTATCGTTTACAAAGATGATTGGCTTTGATTCAACAACACGGCCGTTTCTGTCTGTTCTAACACGGATTTTTACAGGTTCTGAAGAACCAACTGCACGTCCTGCTTCGATTACAACAGAATTTCCAACCAATTTTGCTCTTGCAAATGGAGTTGAAGGAGAAATTTCTACTGCTGTAGCATTTCCACCCAATACGTAACCGCTTACAGGGATTTCAGGGTTGTTCTGAACGCGTAAAATTCCGTCTGATTCAACAAATACACTGTCGTCCAATACAAGCTGGAGTGTATCGCTCTTGATTTTAGAGGTTTCTGTTACGTGGAAGAATGCACGGTACATTGAAACGCGTCCGAGAGAGTCGGTTGCTTTAATATCAATGTTCATCATACCGCGTCCGCCTGTTGCTGTAACAGGAATAGAAACCTTATATGAACCTGCGTTCTTTAATTCAACTTTCTTTTCTTCTGCAATGCCTGCTCCAGTGAGCTTTGTTTCTACAGAAGTTAATCCAAGCTGAGCTGCAACGTTTACTTCGAATACGCCGTTTGTTTCAGGATGGATTTCCATACCGTTTACAAAGGCAGTACCGCTCATTACAGCACCACTGAATGTTGGAGCCACACCCTTTGATTCAACTGTAACTGAAACAGGATTACCTGCAACACCGTTTTCGTCATAAGGAGTTACTGTAATTTTGTGGCTTCCTGCTGATAATTCAGTTGCTTTACAGAATGTATAACTGTAGGCACCGTTTGTTTCATATTCAACCGGAGTATTTCCATCAAGCTGAACAACAACCTTACCTACTCTGTCATCATCTTTTACAAAACCGCGGACATAAACAGGTTCATCACCGGCATAAAGTTTACCAGGCTGTGGATCTGCAATTGTAGCAATTGGTTTATCGCTGTCCGGGTCAATAGAAATATTTTTAGAGGTTTCAACGACGTTTCCGGCATTATCAGTTGCTTTAATAACAAGCTTTCCTGATTTGCTCTTTGCATTTACAACGTCTATATCAAGATTCCAGTATGGGTTACCAGGAACAAGCTCAAAGTCTCCCTTCTGATCTCCAAATTCCCATGAAAGTGAAGTAATTCCCATTGAATCCTTTGCAAAACCTGCAGCAGAGAATTTTCCGTTTACAACCATACCGTCTTCCGGATAAATAATCTGAACATCAGGCTTAGTATTATCTATAAAATAGAGGAATGAATAATATCCCACAGAACCCGCTTCATCTATGGCTTTAAACCATACAACAGATGGTCCGTCCGGGAATTTTTTAGTATCAACAGAGAAACTGAAGTTACATAATGCATTTTTTGTCTTAGATTTATTATCTTTTGATGATGAAACACTTACAGGGCTAAAGAATTCACCATTATCTGTTGAATAATAGAGTTCTTTAATACCGTTTCCGTCTCCAACCTGTCCTTTAAAAGAAACGTTTCCGCATACAAGCTGTCCCATTCCAAGGTTCTGAACCTCTGTTACAGGCTGTTTACGGTCGAGCTGCCATCTGAGAACATAAGGATCGCTTTCGAGTCCGTTAATATCGTATCCGATGACTTTGATTGTATGTGGACCTTCTTCGAGATCGTTTGTATCAAGGTAATATGACCAGAATTCCTGTCCCTTTGCCTGAACAGTCTTTTCTATGCTTTCACCGGCCTGGTTCACCTTTCCTTCATCAAGAATAAGCATGACCTTACTTACACCATCGTCGTCCACACAGGTACCTACGATGTTAAGGTTACCAACAACGCGCATATCAATATACGGGTTAGTAATACCAACAATTGGCTTATCTGATTCGGGATCTACATAAATGTTAAAAGGTCCTTCAACAGTCGTATTTCCGCCAAGGTCAGTTGCAGTAATCATAATATTGTACTTCTGAGCCTTTTTCTTGGTACGGCTTTCAAGATCAACCTTTGTCTGCCAGCTTTGAAGATTATCAACTTTAATCTCTTCAACGTCTTTTTTACCGTGAGCAAAAATCTGGAGTGCGCCAAGGCAAACAAATCCTAAAACACATAAAAGTTTTCTGTTTTTCATCATAAAACCTCTTTTTAATCCGCAAGTAAACTCCACCGCATATATTATCGGCTAATATTGCTGAATTCTCAAATTTTTTTTCAAAATTCGGTATTAATGTAAGCAGTAAAATATAATGTCGCCAAAATAAAAGAAAAGGTTTCTTTAAACTGTTATAATTTTGTTACCACACAAAAACTAATAACGGAGAAAAGAAACCTATGAAAACAATAACAGAAAACAGAAAAAAGTTCACCCA